>CAYYGU010000047.1:0-11067 GCA_964471525.1 uncultured Isosphaeraceae bacterium | reverse complement strand
CATCATCAAAGAGAAACGCCTCCGGATCGGCCGTCTGGAGCAGCGCCTCGAGCACCTCTGCATCAAGGCGATGCGTTTGCATGATCGCTGCCGAAAGAAATACATTGAGAAATCCCTGCTGTCTCGCGGGAACAACGGGATTGTCGTTTGGAAGCGGATGGTGCATCCCAGCGGTCGCCTTGAACGGCACACCGGCATCGGCAGCAGCCGAGAGAAAGCGGGACACCTGCATGAAATCTGGATACAACTCGGGCGTGACGCCTCCCGTGCGAATCTTGGCACCAGCCTCGGATCCGGCCAACACCGCCATGAGACCGCGAACATCGCCATCGACCGGCAATTCGATGAAGGGGAATAACTGATCTGGCACATGATCGAGCGCAGCGTCAATATCGCCGGGATCACTTCCCTTCAACTCGATCACATCGATGAGTGCCTTGCCCGCCGCAGGGTCCGCATGCGCTGCATTGAAGGCCTCGATGACGGCGAGATCATCGGCAAGTGCTGCGGTTCCGCAGGGCCGTGTCAACGCGCTGATGCACCAGGGATCTGCCTCTTCTTCGTCGGGCAGCAACCCACGGGCCGCTTGCTCAAACTCGGCAAGCCGCGACACCGGCACGATCACTCGGCCGAGCATCCAGCCCCGCTCATCAAGACCGGCGGCTTGGTAGGCCCGCACCATCGGCGCCATGTCCAATTCCGCTGGCGGATACAGACCAGCGAAATCAACCAAGCCATCGAGCAGCATGCTGAGGGTCGCTGGAATCGTCACGAACGAGATTCCATCACGTGCTCGCGGGTCGCGAGACATCGGTCGATTCGATTGACGACAGCCTCCTTGCCGAGGATCTCAAGCGTATCGAAGATCGGTGGACTGACGGGACCACCGCTCACGGCGATGCGGATCGGCTGGGCGATCTTGCCGAGATTCCCTTCGCAGTACGCTTGGGACCATGTCGTCAAGATCTCTTCGATATGGGCGGGAGTCCACGGCTCCGCAGCAGCGAGCAGGTCGCGGATCCCGGCAAGTCGATCGAATCCATTCGGCGTGCCCTTACATAGACCCTTTCGGACGGCCTTGGTCAACGGCCACTCGATCTGCTCATCGGATTGCACGAAGAACCGACCCGATGCCATTGGGTCGCGGAGTGTCTTGCTTCGTTCTTTGTTCGAGAGCGCGAACAACTTGAATTGATGCGTGCTCATGGCTTCAAGGAATTCAGGCTCGAAGTCCTGACAGAAGGCCTGCAACCGCACGACGAATTGTTCATCATCCATGGCCTGAATCGCGTCGAGGTTGAAGGCAAGCAACTTGGCCCGGTCGAATTTGGCCGGACTCTTGACGATTCGGTCAAGTCCAAAGTGCTCGACGAGAAAGGCGCGATCGAATTGTTCCCGATCACCACCCGGCGACCATCCCAGCAGCGAGAGATAGTTCACAAGGACCTCGGGCAAGTAGCCAGCACTGCGAAAGTCATCGACGTTGATCTCGGGAAGCGATATCTCGAGTACACGGGCCAACGACGCCGCGGCATCGGTCTGCAACTGCAACTTCTTGTCGGCAATCCAAGTCGCCCAGTGCTCCCGGCTGATCCCACACCCATCCGGAGGTGAGTCGAGACCACGCGACTTGATCTCAGCGCGAAGTGCCTTGTCCTTGTCTCGTTTGGACATCTTGGATCCATCTGGATTGAATATCAGCGAGACATGGGCCCAAGTTGGCCGTTCAAAGCCGAGCGCATCGATCAGGAGCGCGTGCTTGGATGTATTGGCGAGATGCTCCTGACCACGAATGACGTGCGTCACATCCATCAACGCGTCATCGACGACGACGGCGAAGTGATAGGTTGGGTAGCCATCGGCCTTTCGAATGACGAAATCTTCGAGTTCGCCCGATTCAAGGCGAACCTCGCCGAGTACGGCATCCTGAACGACGATTGGCTCGTCATCCGGAACCTTGAACCGCACGACATGGGGCCGCCCCTCGGCGAGGTAACGCTCCACCGTATCTTGATCGAGTTGCAAGGCGGCCCTGTCATAGCGGTAGGCACGTTTCTCTGCGCGGGCCTGCTTTCTCGCAGCATCGAGTTCCTCGGTGGTTTCAAATGCTCGGTATGCCTTCCCAGCGTCCAGCAGTTGCTGCATATATGCATCGTAGATGTCCAGCCGCTGTGACTGGTAGTAGGGTCCGGTTTCGCCGCCGCCACGACCATGCCACTCCGGACCCTCATCCCAATCGATGCCGAGCCACGCAAGGTCTTTCAGGAAGCCGGTACTTGCCGCATCACTGGATCGCTTCTGGTCGGTGTCTTCGATGCGGAGCAGAAAACGACCGGCATGCCCTTTGGCAAAGGCCCAACAAAAAAGGGCCGATCGAGCGCCGCCAACGTGCAGATGCCCGCTTGGACTTGGCGCAAAGCGCGTCCGTGTCGTTGCCGTACTCATTCCGCCTCCACAACCTCTCGGCATATGCCACGGCGGGGAAATGCCAGTCGCCACGGCCCGGACAGCACGTACAGCACAAAGAGAACGGCGAGCGTCTCTTGCAACCACCAGATTGCCAAACTCAGCACCGCCGCTGCGCGAACAAGATAGGCAAACGAACGTGACCCCCGAAGGTACTTGTTCGCCATGTGTGGATATGGGACTCGAGACACCATCATGACAGCGGCGAGCAAGACGAGCAGCGGAAGCACCAGCACGATGCCCGCTGCGATCGCCCCGAGCATGCTGCCCTCGGCACCACGGCGAAGTGCTTCTAGGTGCTCATGCAGAAGCACCATGCCGACGATCGCTCCGGCCGCGCCAGGAGTTGGGAGACCGTGGAAGTGCATGTGGTCCCCAATCCGCCCGCTGGCAGTTTCCACATTGAATCGTGCGAGCCGCAGGGCTGCGCAGCATACGTAGATCGCCGCCACCGCCCAGCAGAACTTGCCGAGCGTGTTCCCTGCGTCCGGACTGATGATCGGTTCGCCCGAGCCCAAGTACTGGCTAAGAAGATTCAGCATGATGAAGGCAGGCGCCACGCCGAAGGTGACAATGTCGGCGAAGGAATCAAGTTGTCCGCCAAGTTCGGTCACGCTGTCGGTCAGCCGGGCGACCGCGCCGTCGAACGCGTCAAGCACGATTCCCAGCAGTACCAACGAGGCCGCCACCGTCAGGCTGCTCCACCCCCATGGCCCGAATGCCAGATCCGCCGACACCGGCTTGGCTGCATAGTAAATAGCCGCGAACCCGGCAACGAGGTTGCCCAGCGTCAAAAGGGTGGGCCATACGCCGACAGGGCCAAGGCGGCGGCGACGCCGTTCAGGCCGGCTGGTCAGCCCGCCAAGATCATCCTCGATGACGGTGTCTCCATTGGTCCGTTCACTCAGGCGCATCGCCCTATTGTACTTGGTCCCGCCCGAACTCATCGGCTCGCATCGACCCTCGGAACGAGCAGAATCAGACCAAGAGGACCACCTTCACAAGATGCTCCCCACTCCAAGGCCGTGGCAACGGGCGAAGCGGGTGGATCGGTCGCTTCGAGTGCTGCAGGCCACGCGACTCCACCTGTTGTCAATGCCAAGGCTTCGCCGGGAACGAGGAGCACCTCGTCCCTGAGTTCACGAACGCTCTTTGAATACACACAGACCTCAACAACGGATCGTGGGCCAATCTCGGTGATGATCGGCCATGATCGCACGTGCAGCGAACAGTCCTCGCCGGAGGCCGCCTTGTGCCACCGCACTGGCACGCCCATCCAAGTGAGGGCGGGCGATTCCTGTGCACGCACCGCTCGAATGAGCCCGTCCACAGTCCGCTCATCGAGAACAAGAACTTCCAGCCCGGCCGCCTCTGCCTCACCACTGGTCACCCTTCGAGCGGATGCGAGTACGAGCGCCTCGTGGATTTCACCGAGCGTCGCATCAACTCGAACCGCGTGCATCTCGGTTCCATCGCCCTCCACCCGAAGTGTCTGTGGCATTGGCGGCCGCGCTCCGGCTGGCATCGGGACCGTGGCGACCGATTCAGACGGCGCACCGGTCGCGCACCCAACCAAACTCGTCGCCACGAGCAAACACCACTTCAGCATGAGCCATCGAGCGGAAGAAGATTGATCCGATCGATCAACTCACGCACACGTCCCCAGCCTCGCTTGGTGTGAACAAAGGCCAACCTCGGAAGATCGAGGTGGTCGGTCTCGCCAGGCAGTGCATCGCACTGTCTCATTTCGCCACCGTCCACCAGATCGTCGTACTCATCCGAGAGCATTTGGACCTGACGCTCGCTCAGCGGCGTCGTCAAACGCAAGACATAGGTCGCGCCGACATACCGAGCGGAGTGATAACGCCGATAGAACAGCCGAATGTGCTCCGCGGCGTCGTCGGGCGAACTGGCGATATGCAGCAGCGAGAGATCCTCTTCGCTGATCCAGCCATTCTCGCACAAGTGTTCGGTGATAAAGGTCAGCCAGTCTTCCCAGTAGTCCCGTCCCTCACCCTCAAGCAGCACGACCGGAATGACATTGGACTTTCCGGTCTGGATAAGCGTCAGGCACTCAAACAACTCATCCATCGTCCCGAATCCGCCGGGAAAAACTGCGACCGCATCGGCGTGCGCCATGAACATCAACTTGCGCGTAAAGAAATAGCGGAAGCTGACAAGCTTTGGATCACCTGCAATGACCGCATTCGCCGAAGTCTCAAAGGGAAGGCGGATCCGAAGGCCGAAGATCGACTCCCGACTCGGCCCCTCGTGCCCAGCCTTCATGATCCCGTCGCCAGCACCGGTAATAGTCATCCAGTCATGGCGGGCCATGAGGGCGCTGAACTCCTTTGCGGCGATGTAGTCGGAATGGTCCTCTGGTGTTCTCGCTGAACCGTAGATCGTCACCTTGCGGGTCCCGCGATACTGATTGAAGAGAATCCATGAGTGGCGGATCTCCCGAACCGCTCGACTCACGAGTCGAAGCTGTCCCTCGTCGCTGCCGTCATCGAGCAGCCGCACCGCTGTGCGAACAAGATCCTCCGCATGCCGGCGATAGTCCTCGGGTGCGTCTGGTGAGAGTTCGGCAATGAAGGACTCGACCTGCCGTCGAAGGCCCTCGCGCACGGCGTTGGGTCGGGGGGGTGTTCTGTCCATGAAGCCGCGAATGATACCTCAAAGAGGCCCAGTCCCCCGCGGCGGAGCGGAGTCGCGTGGATCAACGAACTCCGGATGTCGAACGAGTTCCGCGACTCAAGCCCGGAAGCGCCACGACACCGACTTCGGGGTCGCCCACAGGTCCCTCCATGGAAATCTCGTAGAACTGGTCCTGTATCGCACCAATGACATCTCGAACAAGAGGCCACGCACCCCGTGGCTTGAGCCTCGCGGAGACAACCATGGTCTCAAGATCGAGCGTCCCATCTCCCTGCAAACTGAACCCGCCCTCTCCCATTGGCCCACTTGCGAGCACGATATGGTCGAGCGTGGCGGTGCCGCCATGCAAAAAGAACTCAACGTCGACAAATGCAATTGCGCCAACAACCGGTGACGACAGGTGCAGGACCTGCTGCATCGCCACCAGTACAGGAAGTGTCCGAAGATAGCCATCTGTGACGCGGAATACACCAACGCCCGTCGTTTCATCGCCGGAACCGGCATACCCCCGAAGCTGCAGCGACGCGTCCACTTCACCGGTTGACGGCGGTTTGTCGGAATCCGCCGCGGCAGGGAACAGACGATCGAGCGCTGCATTGGCAAGGAGAACAGAGGCAGACCACTGGCCATCAACACCACCGACATCACCGGACACGACCAATCGCCCACCACCAAGTTCCCCAGTCAAATCACCAATTCGGATACGACCCGGCGCCTCGGTCGTAGGCTCGCTCTTGATGGTTCCAGAAATGCCTGATACCGAGGCGTCTCGCACGGCGGCGGATGCTCGATTGACTTGAAGATCGATGGACGCATCTTCCGGCTCAAGCGTGATCTTGGCGTCAATGCCAGCATGAACATCCTTCAGTTTGAGCCCCGTTGTCAGTGCTGCGCCGTTCAACCTGACCTGTCCCTCGATCACTCCACTCCAATCGTCATCAGACTCCTGCAGGGAAACGCTGAGCGGGTCAATGCGTGATGACCCACTGTCCTCGAATTCGATTGTTTCCAGCACATCCTCCCACGCCGGTCCGGCCAGAGCGGTCAAGACATCATCGCCAAGACTGCCGGTGTAGATTCCGCCCACTTCCACCACCGTTGGCTCAAAGCCGACGGTTCCGGAAAGGTCGACTGCTGCAGCGCCGACCGTGCCAGCAAGTCGGTCGATTCTCGCCGCACCAGGCACAAGAACGATTGCGCTGCCCCCTTGATCCCGAAAGGCCAGACGCCGCGCTCTCCATGTTGCCTCGAGCGTCCTCGGCTCCAACTCGATCTGCCATGAATCCACGCCTTGGCTGGTGTCCCACGTGGCATGAAGACCTACTTCGCCTCCGGGCCGCAGCGACTTCCAGACTTGCTCGCCTTCGGTTCCCGTAGACAGCATGATCACATCCTTCAGCAGAGGAAGCGAGAGCATCAGGCGATCCGAGTCAATGGATAACTCTGCATCACTGCCGTCGCTCACCGCACGGCCACGCACTTCGACAGGCATGACTGGAAGCGAGTCTGTCGCAATCTCAAAGAGCGCCGATCGGAATGAGGCACCACCATCTTCCAGCACGACTTCCCCGCCCCGCAGGCCAACTCGCTGGCCGGGATCAAGATTCATCGCAAGGCCCACAAGCTTCATCCACTCTGGGCCGAGCGTCTCGCCGCCGAGTTGCATCGCCACATCAAACCGCCCCCACGGCCCCCACGCATTCCAAAGGTCGGCAACTTCGGTTCGCATGGACTCCGGAAAGTACGGAAGCAGCCACCGGCCAAGATGAAGTCCGGTCGCATCGATCGTGAGTTTGCCACCATCTCTGGGCGTTCCGTTGAGCACAATATCGGCGCCGGCTGCGCGAATCGCTAGAGGTGCCAACTCCATGCCGTCGTGAGAGACATTGACGCTCCCCTCAAGATCGAGCAAGTGCCCTCCGCCGAGAGGACCGGCCAGTCGCAAGCCGGCGAGTTCATCCAATTCCGGCGTCGCCGCAAGCGAACCGCGACGAATCGTCGTTTCGACGTTGTACCTAACATCGTCTCCATCGATCTCCACACGGCCCGTGGCTTGCAGAAGCCCTTCTAGTCTGCCAGCCGAAAGCGATTCGGTACTGCCGTCTGATACGTGAAGGAGGGCATCGAGAAGACTCGCGTCGATACGCTCTTCCGCAACGTCGAACTCAATCCAGCCACCACCGGGCCCATCGCCGAGTGGGACGAAAATCACACCAGCCAGATTGCCCCGACCACCACCTTCCGAAGTCCGCAGGGCAATCGCGCCGCCGCGGGGACCCTCGAGATAGAGATTCTCATCCCATCGCAGGCGACCCTCGTCCAGAAGGAGCGTGAGCGGGAACTCGCTCCATGTCATCTGAAGCCGTTCGAAGGGGATGACGCCGCCGATTGTCAGATTCTCATCATCGTCCTGTCTGACCGTCAGATCGAGGTCGACAATCTGATGCGTCACTCCTTCGCCAGCAGGAACATCGACATTCTCGCCGCTGAACACATCCCGAAGGGTGGCCTCTGCTCTTGGCGGCATCGACTCGATCAGCACGTGATCGAGCGGCACATCCCAAGCCTCAATACGCACCGTCAAGTCGCGCCCCTGTGTCGCCTCGACGCGGCCAGTGATCAAAACCGATGACGCGCCGCTGCCCCTTGCTGTCAGCGAG
Source organism: uncultured Isosphaeraceae bacterium (assembly GCA_964471525.1). Classification (GTDB taxonomy): domain Bacteria; phylum Planctomycetota; class Phycisphaerae; order Phycisphaerales; family SM1A02; genus UBA12567. The sequence goes on along the minus strand of CAYYGU010000047.1, from coordinate 3,283 downwards.
GAGACTTCGATGTCGTCATCGTCCAGTCTGATGACAGCGTCGAGGTCGTGCATCGGATAGGGAAAGCGTTCGTAGGCGCCGCGACCCTCTGACAGGGTCATCCGCCCTCCTACGTCAATCGCTTGGCCCTTGACCATTCGATCAAAGTACAAGTCCATGTCGACATCACACTGGCGAACACGGAACAACTCAAGAATGCGGGACGCCTCGGCAGGAACGACCGCAACGCGACCTTCATCAAACCGCACATCGCTCGCCGTAATGTGCAGGGCGAACGGCACACGCTCGAGTTCCTGTCGCATTTCCGCGACATTCTCCTTGGCCGCCACGCTGTCCAACTCCGCCAAGAGAAGATCGACCCGATACGGCACCCTCAGCGAACCGCTCCAGCGTTCGCTTGTTTCAATATGACCTTCCATTCCGGATATCTCGAACTCGTCCCCCCGGAACTCAACGGATCCTGAGTCCACGAACAGGCGAGGTGGAATCGGATCGGCATTCCTCAGAACCTGACCGTCGAGAAACAACTCCCAGAACTGATCGCCCAGACCCAACACAGCGGGATCGAGTTTGATTGAAACAGCATCCAGCCACATCGATGCAGTGATGGGTTGGCCTGCCTCATGATCAAATCGAAGCGTGCCTACTTCACCCTCAAGTTCCAATTGTTCCGCCGAATGGCGAATGGTCCAATAAGGAATAAGCTGCTGCGACTCGGGGCCAAGTGAAATACCCGTGGCTTTCGCAGAAAGTCGTTCGCCTGCTGGATGGTAGGTGCCTTCGAGCGAGGTCTGCCCCCCCTCGACCTCCTTCATCGTGAACTCCAGACCTCCAGATCCATCGAGCAGAGGCATCATCTTTCCAATGAAGCGAGCCTGCCCCTTGATCACAAAACGGCTTCCCAGCAGTGCGCCGCTTTCAACGCGGATCGATTCCAGGGTGACCCGGGGAAACACAGAACCCCCGCGATCTGCCGCAGTCCCGCCGCCAACAGAGGGGTGAAGATCCGCAAGTGTCAACTCCCATGATGACCGCTCCATGAGCCTGACAACGGCATCGTGAACGACAAGATCATCGATCTGGGGGTCGAAGAAACCTCCCGACCACCGCACCGTCATGTGGTCGACATAAATGACCTCAGCCGCCGCGCCACTCATGTTGGGTACTGCAACAGAAACCCCCCACAAGGACACATCGAATCCGTCGAGCCATTCGATGTCCTCGATGCTCACATCGCCGCCAATGGCGTCGGCCACACGTGATTCAATGACGAAGGAAAAGGTGACCGGTCGGAACATGAATAGCGAAAGCAGGACCCCCGCGATCAGAATGAAGACAGCGAGGCTCACCAGCAATGTCCGCAGGGGTGTCAGGCGTTTCATGCGAACGAACACGGTCAACGGGAACCCTCCGCCAGATCAATCGCCCGGCCAAGGGCCGCAGCTTTGTTGAGCGTCTCCTCGTATTCCTTGGATGCAACCGAGTCGAGCACAACGCCTGCGCCAGCTTGCAAGTGATATCGCCACGGCGGGCCAGGCGTTGCCGCTGGAACGACGATCGTACGGAGCGCAATGGCGATATCAAGATCTCCTGCAAAGGACACGCAGCCGATGCCACCGGCGTAGGGACCTCGCCTGACGGGCTCGAGTTCATCAATGATCTGCATCGCACGGATCTTCGGCGCGCCGCTGACGGTCCCGACGGGAAGTGACCGTCGCAGTGCCTCCCAGCAGTCGTTTCCTGCAGCAAGCCTCCCTGTCACCGTGGAACTGAGGTGCATCACATGGCTATACCGCTCCACATCCATGAGCCGATCGATCGCAATACTCCCTGGCTCGCAGACCGTACCGAGGTCATTGCGGGCAAGATCCACCAACATGGAGTGTTCGGCACACTCCTTGTGATCCGCGAGGAGTTCACGCTCAAGTTTCAGGTCTTCCTCCTCGTCACAGCCCCGGCGACGAGTTCCCGCGAGCGGGCGATTCGTGACGACTCCGTCCACGACGCGACACAGAATCTCCGGGCTCGACGCGACAATGACGGCATCAGGCGACTGCATGTAGATCATGTATGGACTCGGGTTCACGACCCGAAGGGCGCGATACACATCGAATGGATCCGCATCGCTTACCCGCTCGAAACGCTGCGATGGCACGACCTGAAACACATCGCCAGCCTTGATGTACTCGACGCATCGCTCGACCGAGTTCTCGAAGTCTGCGCGGCCCGTCCGCGGAACTCCCGGACCACCTGCCTCCGCGGCATCAAGCTCGACACGGCCCGCGGGGAGCGTTACCGAGTCCTCGGCAAGCATGGTGAGCACTGCATCGAGACGCTTCTGCGCTCGATCCCACGCCTCGGCACCTTTGCACACGCGCAGATCGGCCCAAGTGGTTACAGAGAGCGTCTTGTCTACATGGTCGAAGACAACGACCGTGTCGTACAGCCCGAAATGCATGTCGGGAAGACCCCGGTCATCCTCGGGCGCGGCGTCTTCGGACACAGCCTCGGACTCAAGCCAACGCACCGAGTCGTAGGCGAGCCAGCCCCCCCACCCACCCCGAAAGACCGAGTCGGGGCCTGCCGCAATGCGAAGTTCTGACGTCAACGATGCCATCTTCCCGAGCGGATCCGTGTGGTGCTCGACCGTCGTCGAACCGTCGCGGTGATCCAGCAGCGTCACCTCCTGCCGACGCGCGCTGACCTCGATCAAGGGCCTTGCCGCCACGATGCTGTGCCGCCCGACCGTGCCGCCAACTTCGACCGATTCGAGCAGGAAACTCGTATCTGTTCGCTGATCGCCCGAAACAAGACGGCGGTATGCCAGCACGGGTGTCAGGTGGTCACTCAGCACGCGGCGACTCACCGCCACGAGGTCCAAGGACTTCGCCTGCTCCATGAACGCCTCTTTGGTCAACTCAGCCATTGCGGGCAGTGTACTCCGCCTGCCGTATCATCCCCGCCATGGAACCCAAGGAGTCGCAGCAACCGCTCATCGAGATCCGCAGTCTGCGGCGTACCTACTACCGAGCAGACGGGACCGTGCTCGTCGCGGCCCTTCGCGGCTTGGACTTGAACATCCCACATGGTCAGTATGTGAGCATCATGGGACAGAGTGGATCGGGAAAGAGCACCCTGATGAACATCATCGGATGCCTCGACCGGCCGACCGAGGGCACGTACCTGCTCGAATCCGAGGACGTGGCAGCATTGGACGACACAGCCCTGAGCGCGATCCGAGGACGGCGAATCGGTTTCATCTTTCAGTCCTTCAACCTCATCC
>CAYYGU010000046.1:0-11076 GCA_964471525.1 uncultured Isosphaeraceae bacterium | reverse complement strand
TGATTGATGGGTGTCCGGAAATGGTCGCGTGCAAGAGAAAGGGGTCAGGTACCGAGTGGTACCTGACCCCTTGAATGCGTCGTGCTGGCACAGCCAGCCTGAGATCACTTGAGGTTGACAGATGCCCCAGCCTCTTCGAGGGCGGCCTTGAGCGCCTCGGCGTCGTCGGAGGAGATCTTTTCCTTGACGGGGCCAGGGGCGGAATCGACGAGGGCCTTGGCTTCCTTGAGCCCGAGGCCGGTCGCTTCGCGGACGGCCTTGATGACGGCGATCTTTTTGTCGCCTGCGGCTTCGAGGATGACATCGAATTCGGTCTGCTCGGCTTCGCCTTCGTCGCCACCACCGGCCGGGCCGGCCATCATCACAGCGCCGCCAGCGGCGGGTTCGATGCCGTAGGCATCCTTCATGTACTCAGCAAGATCCACGGCATCCTTGAGGGAGAGGCCGGCGATCTCGTCGCCGATCTTGGTGAGTTTGGCGTCGAATTCCTTGGTTGCGGTTTCTTCGGACATGTGTCCATCTCCAGTTTCAAATGACTGCGGTGAAGAGGAGCCGCTGCGCGGCTTTTAACCCCAGGGGGCCAGTTCAACGCGGTGTATGGGTGTACTTGGTGCGTGTGATCGGCTCAGCCGACCTTGGCAATCTCCTCGCCTCGCTCGAGGCGTTCTTGAATCTCTTTGACGATGCCCATGAGGTTCGAGCCGGGGCTCGTGGTCGCCTTGAGCAAAGTGGCCCCGGGTGCCAGTACGAGCTGCACGACCTTGGCCTGCGCTTCATCCTTGGTCGGGAAGGTGCTGAGGTGCTTGACGCCAGCGGTCCCTTCGAAGAACTCACCGTCCAGACACGCGGCCTTGAGTTCCAATTCCTTGACCTTCTTGGCCCAATCCACCAGTGCGCGGGCGACATCGACGACGGACTCGCCGCCGTAGGCCATGGCCGATGGGCCATCGAGCGCCGGGATCAGCGTTTCCAGCGAGGTGTCTTTGAACGCATCACGCGCAAGCGTGTTTCGCACGACCGTGACCCTGATACCTGCCGCGTGCAATCCCTGACGCAGCGCGTTGTTCTCATTGGCTTCGATGCCACGGATGTCCACGAGAAGGGCGTTGCGGACATCTTCGAATCGGCGGCGGTAGTCCGCCACCATCATGCTCTTGATGGGCTTGCTCATGAGACGGATACCTCCACGCCGGGCGTCATCGTTCCGGAGATCACGCATTTCTTCATGTACAGCCCCTTGACCGCGGCGGGCCGGAGCTTCTCGATGGTTCTCAGGAAGAAGTTCAGATTCTCGGTGAGGTCTTCCTCGGAGAAACTCAGCCGACCGATGACGACGTGCAAGTTGCCCCCATCGTCGTTTCGGTACTCGCTCTTGCCAGCGGCAAACTCCTTGACGGCATTGATGGCATCGGGCGTCACGGTGCCAGCCTTGGGCGAGGGCATGAGGCCCTTGGGGCCGAGCACCTTGCCGAGTTGTCCAACGACTCGCATCATGTCGGGCGAGGCGATGGCGACGTCGAAGTCAAACCAGCCGTCCTTGATGCGTTGGGCCAACTCGTCGCTGCCGGCATCGACCGCGCCCGCGGCCTTGGCGTCGTCAACCTTGTCGGCGCCGCAGAAGCAGATGACGCGAGCCGATTTGCCGCTGCCCTTGGGCATCGAAACAGCACCGCGGAGTTGTTGATCGGCCTGCCGTGGGTCGATGCCCAAGTGCAGGCAGCACTCGACGGACTGGTCGAATTTGGCGGGCTGAAACGTCTTGAGCACTTTGACCGCATCGGCGGGGACGTGGGCGCCTTCGGCGTCCATCGCGAGTTTGCGATTGGCGGCAACGCGATTGGATCGCGTGCGTCGTCGGCGACGGCGGAGCCTGGACTTCCAGGCCGAGCGGTCTTCACTCGCCGCAGCATCTTCCGGTGTCACTTCGACGGCTGCTTCGCCCGACTCAGTCTCGGTTGCTTCGACGACTTCTTCGGTGGGGGTGGGTTCGTCGCTCACGCGGCACCTCCTTCAACCGTGATGCCCATCGATCGGGCGGTCCCTTCGATCATCCGCATGGCGGACTCGACGGTGGGGGCGTTGAGGTCTTCGAGTTTCTCTTCGGCAATCGCTTTCACCTGATCGCGGGTGACGCTTGCGATCGGATCCTGTGGTGTGCCGGCGCCCTTGTCGATGCCTGCGGCGTCCTTCAAGAGTGCCGATGCTGGCGAACTCTTGAGTTCAAAGTCGAACGACCGATCCTTGTAGATCGAGATCAGGCACGTCACGGCCTTGCCGTTGAGTTCCTTGGTTCGCTCGTTGAATGCCGTGATGAACTGGCCCGGGTTGATGCCGTTGGCACCAAGGGCTGGTCCCAGCGGCGGGGCGGGCGTCGCTTGCCCGCCGGGCGCGACGATCTTGAACTGCTTTTCAAGCTTCTTGGCCATCTGAACCTCCTGCCTCCCACCCCGTCCGGCCAACGGGCGAAGTGGTGTGCGGCGTTGAATTTCGAGCCGAGCAGTATATCAGCGAGCCAGCATGGCCGCGAGCGGGGCGGCGCTCAGTGACAGGCCACCGCCACGAAGGCCTCAATCCCCATCGGGATGGCGTCGTCATTGAAGTCGAAGCAGGGGTGATGGAGCCCCGGCATGCTGCCTGCTCCCTCGGGCTGCAGCCCGAGGGCGAAGAAGCAGGCCGGAATCTGCTGTCCGTAGTAGGAGAAGTCCTCGCCGCCCATGACCGGGGCCATGGTCTCGACCCGCTGCGGGCCAAACGTCGCCACTGCGATCCGCTGCCACCACGCATAGGCCTCGGGGTCGTTGAAGGTGATGGGGTAGCCCTCATGCATGGTGATTTCGGCGGTGCAGCCGTGTGCCGCGGCGACGCCTTCGAGAATCTCCTTGAAGGCGGCATGGATGGCTTCTCCTGCCTCTGCATGCAGGAATCGGGTGGTACCCTGCATAAAAACGGTTTCAGGGATGATATTATGGGTCGTTCCGCCTTCGACGCGGGTGATCGACACCACGCCGCCCTGCACCGGGTCGACCTTTCGAGCGATCACATGCTGGGCCGACTGAATCACCGCTGCCGCCGCCGCGATGGGATCGATGCACAGATGCGGCATCGCAGCATGGCCCCCGCGGCCCGTGATGGTCGCCTCAAAGCCGTCCGCCGAAGCCAGAATCGGGCCCGGCCGCGATGCCACCTGCCCGAGCCCCAACGCTGGCCACCCATGGAGCCCGAAGATGGACCGCACCGCCGGGCCGAGTACCGAGCCATCGAGGCATCCGTCCTGGACCATTCGCGCGCCGCCCGCGCCGCCTTCTTCGGCGGGCTGGAAGACGAGCGTGACCGGGCGGGGCAAGGCATCCTCCTTCGCCATCGCTGCGAGCACCTGAGCAACCCCGATCAGAATCGCGGTATGCCCATCGTGACCGCAGGCGTGCATCCGCCCCTCCGTCCTCGACGCATACGGCAGGCCGGTCTGCTCCACAATCGGCAACGCGTCCATGTCCGCCCGAAGCGCGATCGGATCGCCGTCCCCTCCGGGAAGGTGAGCCAGCACGCCGGTTCCGCCGGCGAGCCCTGCCTTGAAGTCGACGCCTGCCGCCGCGAGCTCGCGCTGCACGACCTCGCTGGTGCGGTGTTCCTCATAGCCCAGTTCAGGGTGAGCATGCAGATCATGTCGAATCGCGATCAGATCGGTCAGATGCGGTTGAATGAGGGCATTGATGTCGGTCATGCCGACGATTCTACCCTCGCAGCAGATGCCACCCCCGCGCCGCCCGTCCACGATTGACTCGCTCGAAGGCGCCCGCATCGTGGCGGATGAGGCGAACGAGCTGCGACATCGTCACCTGCAGGGTCCCGGCGGCGCCGGCCACATCCCAGGCCCTCGCTTCAACGACATCCATCGCCTCGGAGAGCAGCGGTGGGTAATCGCGGTGGGTCGGACTGACCGGGATCTTGTTGCCCTGACGCCGCTGCTCCCACAGATCACTGCACTGGTAGCGGTTGGTGTCGATGCGTCTGCGGACCGCGCGGGCGAGTTTCAACCGGAGTCGCCGCCACGCCACCCGGCGATTCTCGGTTTGGCTTCGCCGCTCGCCCGCGACGATCTCGACGCCGGTGGGCGTGTGCAGAAGATGGACGGCCGAATCACGCCTGTTGCGGTGCTGCCCTCCGGGGCCGCGTTGGCGGCCGAACGTCTCTTCGCACTGCCGCCGCAGGGAGGTGTCATCCAGGGTCGAGGGGTGCTCACCTTCGATCATGATGGGTGGTCTCGGAGCTGGCTTGGGGGTCTCGCTCATCCGCCCGCTCCGATGGGCAAGCGGGCTGCCGCCTGGAGATCCCATGATGCGGTCCGCCCTCGCTCAAGCAGGTGCGCCCCGAGTCCGGCAATCATCGCGGCGTTGTCGATGCAGTACCGCATCGGCGGAATCCGAAGCGTCGCGTGATACCGGGCGGCGGACTGGCCGAGTCTCTCCCGAAGCAGCGTGTTGGCAAGGACCCCACCGCCTCCGCACAGGCTGGCGACCGATTCCCGTTGCAGCACATGCTCGACGCCCGAGATCAAGGCCTCCACGGCGGCCCGCTGGAAACTCGCCGCGAGGTCGGCCCGCGTCTTGGCATCGAGGTCGGCAATGTCCCGCGGGAAGCGCGATGCCCGGCCACGTCCGACCGGATGTCCACGCGCCGCGTAGAGCAAGGCGGTCTTGAGACCAGCAAAGGAGAAACCGAACCGCTCGCCCCGCAGCCGCGTGACGGGAAAGTCGATCATCCGATCGTCGCCCGCCGCCGCGAGCCGCTCGATGGCCGGCCCGCCCGGATACCCGGCTTCCAGCATGGTCGCGGCCTTGTCGAAGGCCTCGCCGACGGCATCGTCGATGGTCGATCCGAGCAACTCGGCCTCCAAGGTACTGTCCTGACGATAGACGGCGGTATGTCCGCCCGATGCGATCAGCCCGATGGCTGGAAAGGCAATCGGTTTCTCGTCAAGAGCCGGGCCGTGCAGGTGGGCGAGCAGATGGTGCACGCCGACCAGCGGCACGCCGAGGCTCCATGCCAGCGACTTGGCCGCGGCGACGCCAACCAGCAATGAGCCGATCAGGCCCGGCGCATGGCCCACCGCGATGGCGTCGAGGTCACGCAGACCGACGCCCGCTGCTCGAACCGCCTCTTCGATGACGGGCATGATCCGCTCCAAGTGAGCGCGGCTGGCAAGTTCGGGAACGACTCCGGCGTAGCGGGCATGCAGATCGTGCTGCGTCGCCACAACGCTGCTGCGAACCGTTCGCGGCCCCTCAGTGATGGCGGCGGCGGATTCGTCGCAACTCGTTTCGATTCCGAGGATCAGCGGCATGGGTGGCTCGCCGCGATCAGCCAGCGTCGGGTTCAGGTTCGGGCCGCGGCACATCGACCGGTTCGAGTTCCACGGCCCCGAGACTGCCGCGAATATTCTCGCCATCGGCGACTCGCCATGTGCCCAGGACCGTGCCGCCCTTGTCTCGCAGGACGATCTCGGCGCCGCTGACATCAACCTCATCTGGCAGGCCGACCAAGCCGCGGTTCACGGTTCGCTCGCTTCCCTGCAGCCGGCGGATGTCATCCTGAAGTTCGATGAGGCGTTTGGCAATGGATTCTCGGCGATCGAGTGCGGCGTCGAGTTCAGCCTGCATGGGAGGGTAGGCGAGGTCCTCGTCTTCGCCAAGTTCCGGCCATGTCGCGTGATCGTGATAATGGTTCAGCAGCATATTGGCCTCGGCCAGGGCTGGGTCATGAAGCGTCTCACGCAGCCACTCGGTGTCGAGCACCTCGGGGACCTCCGGTTCATCCTGCATGATGGCCTCGAACGCCCACCTCGCTTCATGGCGATTCAACTTCTCATCGAAGGTTTCGGGAACGATGCAGCCCTGTGAGGGATCCACGCCCCAAGGGCGGTCCAGATTCTTCGGGTCGCGATGCAAGTTTCGCCCACTCGGGAGGTAGTAGTGGGCTGTTGTGAACTTGACGACCCCGTGATCCCCGTCCAGCGGCCGCACTTCCTGCACCGAGCCTTTGCCGAAGGATCGTTCGCCAACGATCATGGCCCGCTGATTGTCTTTGAGCGCTCCGGCGACGATTTCACTTGCCGAGGCGGACGATTCGTCGACCAGCACCACGACCGCGATGTCCTCCAATGGATGGCCTCGGCGGGCGGTGTAGATGCGTTTCTCTGCAGTTCGTTCGGGTCGGTCCGTACCGATCGAGACAATGTCGCCCTCCGCCAAGAACAGGTCGGCCATCGCCACGGCGGCTGGCAAGGCGCCGCCGGGGTTGCTGCGGAGATCCAGGATCAGCCCGTTGAGCGCCTTGGCGCTGACCAGCGGCGCGAGTGCCGTCACCATCTGTGGCACGGTGTCTTGCGTGAACTGGGTCACTCGCAGGTAGGCCGTACCGTGATCCTCATTGATCAGATGCTGCCAGGACTGGTTACGGCGGATCAGCCCCGCCGTGGTCGGAGCCTTGATGGCGCGGCGGGTGACCGTGAGCCACTCCTCTTCGCCATCCGTGTGACGAACATGTACTTTGACCGATGATCCCGGTTCGCCCAGAAGATGATCGATGCAGTCCGAGGTCGGCTGATCGAGGGTGTCGAAGTCATCGACCTGCAGGACCAGATCGCCCGAGCGGATTCCCGCCTCGAGTGCCGGGGAACCCTCCATCGGCGAGAGGATCTTCAGCCGCCCCTCGAAACCCCGGACGTGCGCACCAATGCCGACGTAGTGGCCGCTGAGATCTTTTTGGAATTCATCGGCGTGCGTTGGAGGCACGTAGATTGTGTAGGGGTCCTCGAGACTCTTTACGAGGGCTTGGAGGATGGCCTCCTGCATCGCTTCTTCATTGGGATCTTCCACATAACTGCTCATCAGCATCGCGCGGGCGTCGATGACCGGGCCGAACCAGTCGTAATTCCGGGCGCGGCCAGCGATGGCGGAGGGCAATTCGATCGCCAGTAGGGTTCCGAGGGCCAGCAGCAGCAGGGGGGGCAGGATTTGTCTGATATTCATTGGTGTGATGCCTCGGTGATGCTCATTCAGGTCAGTACGATCGTGGGTGTTCTCGGTTCATCCTATCCACCAGCGGAGGCCCAGCGACCATTCATGTCCCAGATGCAGCGTGAGCAGCTCAAGGTCGCGCGCGAGAAAGCGGTTCTGGTGGCGGTGCAGTTCCCCAACGCCGCAGTTGATCTGGAGGACCGGCTGGATGAACTGCAGGCACTGACCCGCACCGCCGGTGCCGAGGTGGTGGGTTTGCTTTCGCAGAAGCGTGCCAAGCCGGTGGGACGGACCTTTCTGGGCAAAGGCAAGGTGGAGGAACTCGGCCATCTGGCCGAGATGACCAAGGCCACGCTGGTCATCTTCGATCACGATCTGTCGCCCGCGCAGATACGGAATATCGAGCAACTCTTGTCGATCAAAGTCATCGACCGCAGCGAACTCATTCTGGACATCTTCGCTCGCCGCGCCACAACTCACGCGGCGAAGTTGCAGGTCGAGATTGCCCAACTCGAGTACACCTACCCGAGACTTCGAGCAATGTGGGATCACCTCGGGCAAGTCACAGGCGGCGCGCCGGTCGGTATCGGCACCCGCGGCCCGGGCGAGCAGCAACTCGAGATCGACCGTCGTCTCGTACAGAAACGGTTGACGAAGTTGCAGAAGGATCTTGAGGGCATCCACGCCCGCAAAGAGCGTGAGGTACTGCATCGAAACGAAGATCACTACACGGTGGGGCTCGTCGGGTACACCAATGCGGGCAAGTCCAGCCTCTTCAATGCGCTCACCGCTGGCGGTGCCTTTGCCAACGACAAGTTGTTCGCCACCCTCTCGACCCGGGTTGAGCAGTGGGAACTCTCTGATGGCAACAACGTCCTTCTCAGCGATACCGTCGGGTTCATTCGCGATCTTCCGCATCACCTCGTGGCGTCCTTCCGCTCGACGCTTGAGGAGACTGTGCAGTGCCAATTGCTGCTGGTCGTCGTCGATGTCGCAGACCACACCGCGCATGAGCAGTTCGAGGCGGTGCTGCACACGCTCGACGAAATCGATGCCACGAGCCAGCCGCGCCAGCTTGTTCTCAACAAGATCGACTGCCTCGAGCATGCCGATGAGACGCTGTTGTGGCTGCGAACGCACCCCGACGCGATCCCAGTCAGTGCCCACACCGGCGAAGGGCTCGACCGGCTCGCCGAGATTGTTCGGACGCACGCCATCGGACCTGAGTTGGAGCTCGAGATCACTCTTGCGAGCAGCGACTCGAAGGCCGTCATGTTTCTTGAGCGGCGTACGCCAGTGCAGGACCGCCAGTATGGCGACGGAACGGTCACGATGCGTACCACGCTTGGCGCCCGGCAGGCGCAGCAACTTCTTTCAATTGCCCAAGGCGTTCGCATCGCAGAGACGCCGCTGGGTGAGTTGATGGACACGCTGTGGCCTGCCATCGCGACGTCCGGCGACACGTGCCGAGTGTCCGCTGCCGCGAGGTGGTCCGCTTCATGACCGCCACCACTCGGGGACTCGAACGATTCGGCGCGGAGGTCGACCAGTCCTTGCTTGAGCGGGTTCGGCGTTGGGATACACACGCGGGATTGCGGGGTCTTCTTGAGTCGCTCCAATCGCAGAAACGTCGCCGTCGGTTCTTCGATTTGTGGGTCGAGGCGATGGTGGCCGACCGACTCAACCGTGCTGGATGCGAACTGGAAACGGAAGTGCAGACACCGGCCGGTCGTACCTGCGACTTTCGGGTGCGGGTCGATGATCTGGAGTGGTATCTGCACATCAAGCGGCTCGATAAGGGCAACCGACGCGGCCGCAGGTTGGCGATCTCGCCGCGGCTTCGAATACTCGAGCACATCGAGCGTCCATTCATTGTTCGTATTCGGTGGGCCGAAGGCCTCGATGACGAACTCATGCAGGAGTTGGTCGTTCGCGCCAGCACCTTCTTGGAACTGGCGAAGATCGGCGACGAATTGACCGTCCGGGACGAGTCGGGCCTTGAAATCGGCGCCATTCGAGTCGTCGGGCCGTGGGAGGGCCGCACGGTGTCGCTGGCAATCGGGCTTCCAGATGGCTTCATCGATGAATCGGCGCGAATCAGGCGGCTGCTCGATAAGGCCTACCGCCAATTCATGCCTCGCGGAGAGAACGTGATTCTGGTCGTCGGCAATCGACCGGATGATGTCATCGATTTCGAAGCAGCCCTGCTTGGCGCGACCGAGGAGCGTTGGGATGCCCAGCCCGAGCGGGGCGGCCACGCGGCGATCGGCCGCGCCGAAGACGGATTCTGGTGTGCCGGCAGTCGCCCCGAATCAAGCATGTGCGGTTGGTGTGATGTACTTCCATCCTCACAGGGCTTGCGGGCGGACCTGTACTTCCGCGATGATCCCGCTCCCGAAGCCGCGATGGCCTCGGTGGTATCTCGGCTGTTGAACGAGAACGACCCGGACTGATTGAGAAGAAGGACCGCTGATGCACGACGAACGAATGACCGAATTGGCCTGCCTCCTGACCGGACACTCCACAACCATTGAGCCGGGCGATCACCTGCTCATCGAAGCATTTGATGCGCCCGATGAGATGGTGATCGAACTGATCAAGGCCTGCCGCGACCGGGGCGGCCATCCGCATGTGGCGGTGCGGTCCAATCGCGTGATGCGGTCCCTCGTCGAAGGCGGGGCCGATGCGCAAATCCAAGCGATGGGTGAACATGACCTCCATCGCATGAAAGGGATGGACGCCTACATCGGACTGCGGGGCGGATTCAACGTCAACGAGATGTCCGGCGTTCCAGACGATCGCATGAAGGCGTGGGGGTCGCTGTATATGAAGCCGGTCCACCTCACCCAGCGGGTGAATCAGACGCGGTGGTGTGTGCTTCGGTGGCCCACGCCCTCGATGGCGCAGCTCGCCGGAACCTCCACCGAGGCCTTTGAGAACTTCTACTTCGATGTCTGCACGCTCGACTATGGGGCCATGGCCGGCGCGGCTGCGGCGCTGCAGGCCAGAATGAACGTGACAGATCAGGTACACATCAAGGGGCCCGGCGACACCGACCTGCGATTCTCGATCAAGGATATCCCGGCGATTCCTTGTACCGGCACGCACAACATTCCGGACGGCGAGTGCTTCACGGCCCCCGTTCGTGATTCGATCAACGGAGTGATCCACTACAACACGCCGAGCGTGTACCACGGATCTCCGTTCCGCAACGTGCGACTGGTCTTCAAGGACGGCCGCATCGTCGAGCATGACGCGGAAGTGGGGGCCGAGCATCTCGCCGCCATTTTCGACACCGATGAGGGCGCTCGGCACGTGGGCGAGTTTGCAATTGGATTCAATCCCTATGTACTCGAACCGATGATGGACATTCTCTTCGACGAAAAGATCGCCGGTTCGCTGCACTTCACGCCTGGGCAGGCGTATGAAGATGCGGACAACGGAAACCGAAGCGACATCCACTGGGACTTGGTGCTTATCCAGCGGGCCGACTACGGCGGCGGTGAAATCGTGTTCGACGGCGAGACCATTCGCCGCGACGGCGAATTCGTCGTCGATGATCTGCTTCCGCTCAACGCTGATCGGCTGAAAGGCTGACCGTCCGCGTGTTGCGAAGCCGAAGCACCGCAGGCAGTACGGTCCAGGCCGCAACAAGGGTTGTCAGCAGTCCGATCACCATGACGATGGCAAGCGATCGAACGCCGCGGTGTTCGGCGAGCATGAGCGAGCCGAATCCGATCGCGGTCGTGGCCGTCGTCAGAAGAATGCCCGTGCCGGTGCCGCCCCAAAGGCCTGGTGGACGTACTCGCGGGTTGCTTCGCCACCGGTGAATGACATGCACGCCGGCATCCACGCCGATACCGAAGATCATCGGAAGCACCATGAGGTTGGCGAAATTCAACTCCAACCCGACCAGTCCCATGAAGCCGAACGTGCCAGCGAAACCCACCAGCACCGGCAGAATGGCGCTCAGCGCGTCTGCAATTGATCGGAAGTCGATCAGCAGGATCAGCAGCACCGTCCCCATCGCGAGCAGACCCGACATGGTGTACGCGCGGAC
>CAYYGU010000045.1:0-11078 GCA_964471525.1 uncultured Isosphaeraceae bacterium | reverse complement strand
GATCCCGCGCCCACGGGCCGCCGTGAACGAACAACACCATCGGAAGGTTCTTGCCCGCGGTGCCAACCGGAAGGCTCAAGTAGGACGGCAGGGTCAAGCCGTCGCGAGTGGGAATCTCGACGCCCACCATGGACGAAAGCGACGCGCCTTCTAGGGCGGGCCATGTCGTGAAGAGGAAGGTCCCCTGCTGACTCGGGCGATCCCACAACCAATACCGTGGTGGTCCGTTGTCGCGGTTGTAGGCGACGATCCACTTGGTGTTGTCCTTGGTCCGGCTGCCGATGCCGAAACTGCCTTGATCGAGCGTCTTGAGGGCTTCAATATCCTTGGCGATGGACTCGTCGAGAATATGCCACTCGGGCTTGAGGTAATTGACCGTCACAGCCTCGGGCTCGTAGGTGTCTGGATTGGCAACGCCACCGGACACATCGGCCTTGTCGGATTCAAAGACGACATTCGGTGACTCGGCGCCGCCCTTGGTGGGTTCCCACCACACGAGGGCAGCCTTGTCGCGGCCAATCGACGAAGTCCCGTACAACTTGGTGCCGTCCTTGGAGAACCCGGACACACTCGTCGTCATCATCTCGTCCGACGGCACGGTCATGAACTGATACCACTCCTCGCTTCCTAGGTCCCTCAGCTCCGTGACCAGTGCGCCGTCGTCATCCATGCTCGCTCGGCCTCGGACATTCCACTGGTCATCGAGGATGAACCCGAGGTACCCATCGTTCTCTTCCACGAGCGTTCGCTCGCCGGTTCGCGTATTGACCCGATACACGTTCATGAACTGTGGGTTCACGTCGTTCATATTGATAATGACTTCATCGGGGCGATCACGGGAAGTGTCGTCAATGCCTGCCCGCACGCCATCGACCGGTGTCAAGTCGCGAATCTCGCCGTCGTCGATGTCTACGGAGAAAACGTGATAGTTCTCGTTCCCACCCTTGTCCTTGGTGAAGAGGAGTTGCTCGCCATTCCATGCCCAGCCGAGACTGCTGATCGGCCGATCGGTGAATGTGGTGAGCGGGCTGGCCTCCCCGCCGCCAACCGGCTGGACCCAGGCATTCATCACACCATCGACCGGCGCGCGGAACGAGAGCATCGTTCCGTCCGGACTGATCTTGACCGAAGAACGCTCCGGATTCCCGAAGAGCACTTCACGAGGGATGAGATCGTTCGTGGGCGCAGAAGCGGCTGGCTCGTCGGCGGCGGCCGTGATGGCGGTAAGCATCATGGTTTCAAGCATCATGGGATTGTCTTCCTCGTGCTGGGTCTGTGGCATGGTGAGATTCTGTTGGACCGCGCATTCTGACCGAAATGGCCAGCGGGTGCAGGATCCTCCTGTGAACGTACCTAGTGGGCGACCGGACACTCGCCGGAGGCGGTCTTGGCCTGATCGACGCCATATGGCGCCATCCAAAGCTGGCTACCGTCGCCGCCCTGCTGGCTGGTCCAGATCATCAGGGTTCCGTCGGCATTGAAGGCCGGCAGGCCGTCGAAGCCCGCGACTTCCGTGATGCGGCGTTTGCCCGTGCCGTAGCGGGCGGGCTTGCCAACCCCGCCGCCTTCCTCGGCCTGAATCTCGTAGACCTCATAATTATCGTGTCCAGCCTCGCTGGTCGCATACACAAGGCGGCTGTTATCCGGATGCCAGAACGGCGCCCAGTTGACGTGCTCGTTGTTGGTGAGTTGAATCTCGTCCTCAAGCCCGATCATCGTGCCGGCATCGTTGAACTCGAGCTCGCCGACGAATACCTGCAGCAGGTTGTCGCTGTTGCGATCTGACCGGTAGGTGATGCGCTTGCCGTCTGGAGAGAAGAACGGACCGCCGTCATACCCAGGTGCGCCCACGACAAGATGTCGTTCGCCGGTCTTCATGTCGCGAATGTAAATGTCGCCGTCACCTGTTTCGTGTGAGGTGTACAGCAGATGCCGGCCATCCGGACTGATTGAACACTCTGCTTGGTAGAAGTCGGTATCGCCTTCGAGTAGCGTGAGCGCGGGCGGGAACTCACCGTCGATGCGGGCCTCCACAATACGCATCCGCGGCGGGTAGGACCACTTGTACTTCCCGCTTCCGCGCTGATATCCCGGCACGTCGCCACTACCCGGTTCGGTCACGGTACTGGCGAAAATCACTTTCCCGGGATCGGTGGGATGGAACCAACCACACGTGTTTGCGGAGCCATCCGGCGTGAGTTTGCGAATGCTGTCGAGCCGCCAGGATCCATTCTGGTGATGCAAGTCACCGAGGTACATCGCGTAGATGTCGTCGGCTTCCTCGCCCGGGGCGGGCAACTCGACAGCCTGAAAGATCACCTTCGTGCCATCGGGTGAGAAATACGACTCCCCCGCCTTCACAAACTGATCGCCAAATGTCAATTGCACCGCCGAACCAAGCGCCCCGCTGACAGCGGGAGATGCCAAGGCAGCTGGGGTCGTCCCAGCACCCTGGTGAGAGCACTCTTGAGCGACCGGATCGGGGCAGAACATCGCAAGAACAATGGTGATGGCGTACATGGCTGGCTCCTTGGCGAGAACGAAGCATTCTACCCGACACGACCACGGTAGGATGAGGGCGTGGATCCTGTTTCACTGATCATCGGGGTACTCATCGGGGCCGTCATCGGCTCGGTGCTCATGTACGTGGCTCGCCGTGGTGGCGGCGGGAGCGAGGCCATCCGAACATCGATCGAAGCGAGGATGATGGAAGCGGACCGCGATTCGATTCTGGTGGAACTCGAGGCCGAGCGAGCCGCGCTGCAGGAGGCCGATCGCAAGGTCGCCACGCTGATCGAACGGGAACACAATCTCAGGGAGCAGTTCGAGCAGCAGAAGTCGACCATCGAGGAAATGCGAAAACAACTGCTCGAGACCTTCGATGCTTCCAGTCGCAAGGCGCTGCAGGACAATAGCGAGCGGTTTCTGCAGCAGGCTGCCGAGCGGCTCAAGCCCCTTCGGGAGCAGCTTGAGCAGCAGAACACGTTCGTCCGCGAATTGGAGAAGTCTCGCGCCGAGGCCTATGGCGACATGGGCAAGGCCATCGCGCAGATGATGGAGACGCACAAGGACCTGCGGAGCGAAACAAGCAGACTGACGACCGCCCTTCGAAGACCCGACCAGCGTGGCAAGTGGGGCGAAGTGCAACTGCGACGAGTCGTGGAACTCGCCGGAATGACCGAACACTGTGACTTCGTCGAGCAACCGACCATCCACGGAGACGAATCAAGCCAGCGGCCCGATCTGATTGTGAGGTTGCCTGGAGGTGGCCGGATCGTGGTGGACGCCAAGACGCCGCTTGATGCATACCTCGACGCCATCGATGACGAGGCGGCCCGTGATGTCCGGCGAGCGGCACATGCCGATGCGATGCAGGGTCATTGGAAGACACTTGCGAAGAAGTCCTACTGGGAAAGGGTCGCCGGATCACCCGACCTTGTGGTGATGTTTATTCCGGTCGAGTCGGCGCTCATGGCGGCGATGGATCTCAAGCCGACCATGCACGCCGATGCGATGGCCGAACACGTACTGATCGCAACGCCCACCCTGCTCGTTGGGCTTCTGCGATCAATTGCATTTGGCTGGAGGCAGGAGGCACTTGCCGAAAACGCGAGAGAGATTGCTGGCGTCGGCAAGGAGTTGTACGAACGGCTCAGCACGTTCGTCGACCATCATGCGACCGTCGGGAAGCGGCTTGAGAGCGCGGTCAAGGCCTACAACGAATCCGTCGGCTCGCTTGAGCGGCGGCTGCTGGTGTCTGGACGGCGGCTGCACGAACTGGGCGTGCAGGGCGAGAAGATCGAGCAGGTCACCCCGATCACGCTCGCACCACAACTGCCAGCCTCGGCGGCCGACGCAAGCCCGTCAGAGCCGTGAACCGCCGGTGGCTCCGGCCGATCATCATCCTCGTCCTTATCTACGCCCCATTCGGGTGGCTGCTGTGGACGAGTGAGTCAAACAGCGACTACTGGTGGCACTGGGTATCGGCCTGGCCGGTATTGCCTGGCATGCCAGCGCTTCTCTTGGTGCGACCGCTGGGGATGGAATCGCACTGGCAGGAGATCCTTGCCATGGGGATACCCACGGCGGTGCTCATTGCCGCAAGTATGCTCATCGCGCGGCGAGGTTGGTGCTGGACGATCGGCGTCTTCGTCACACTCGCCGTCTACGGCGTATTCATCGGGCTCGCTTCTCGCAGTGTGTTCCTCGCCTGATTACGAACCAAGCAATGCTTCAAGCCTTGCCCGCAGCGCCATGATCACCGGCCGGGTGTCGTGCTGGGCAATCTGAATCGCCCATTCGCCCTTCTCTCGCCGCTTCTGGAGCGTGGCGGTATCCCACAGTCCGTCCTGCCAGTTGTCGATCTGGTCGGCGAGTTTGATTGCCCTCGCTTGCCACGGGCCATCGGCGAGTTGTTGGACATAGGCAGGCTCGCGGATGTCTTCACGCAACCGCATGTCCTTGCTCATGCACGCCACCCAATCCGCGACGTCTTCGCCGCAGGCTTCGAGAATATCGTCGTAGTCGACCGGGCTGTCTTCGATGACGTCGTGCAGAAACCCTGCCGCCAAAAGTGCTTCGTCGCCGCCAGCTGAGGCCAGAAGGGCCGCCACCCTCGCCGGATGCTGGATGTAGGGCGTGCCGGTCTTGCGAACCTGCCCCTCATGCGCCTCCGCTGCCATCGCGGCGGCGCGGCACACGATGCTCCAATCGCCATCGCAGTTTTTCATCAGACGCACCATGTCTTTCCGGGAGTCAATACTCGAACATCACTCGATGACGGTCTGAAGTCGGCCACATCGACCTGAATCGGCGGCCATGTGCCATAGTGAATCGGCACGGAAACCGCCGCGCCAATCAGGTCGGCGGCTCGGGATGCGAGGTCCGGTCCCATGGTGAACCGATCCCCGATGGGGATGAGCGCCACATCCGGCGTATAGATCTCGCCGATCAGAGCCATGTCGCTGAAGAGATCCGTATCGCCGCAGTGGTAGACGGTCTTGCCACCGATATGCAGCACAAGTCCACATGGCATACCCATATATCGACCTTGGTACGAAGACGAGTGAAAGGCCTGCGTGAAGGCGATCCAATGACCACTGCCAAGATCGATGCGGCCACCTGGGTTGCCCGGCTCCACCAACTCGTGGCCTTGTTCCTGCACGTAGTTCGTGATCTCGAATGCCGCGATCACCGCGGCGTTGTTGGCTTTGGCGATCTCGATGGTGTCACCGAAGTGATCCTCGTGGCCATGCGTCAGCGCCACGTGCGTACACCTCACATCACCCGCTGTCATTGGCGCCATCGGATTCCCGCTGAGAAACGGATCGACGGCGATGGTCATGTCGCCATCACTCATCAGGAACCCGCTGTGCCCAAGCCATGTCAATTCAAGCGTCATGTCCTGCTCCTTGCCACCCCGATTTCCGGGAAGATAGCCCAATCACCTCATTCGCCTACACCCGCGGCCATCAGCGCGACCCGCCGCGCAGCCAGTCGTGAAGATCTCGAAGCGAGGAGAACACCGGTTCATCCGGATCGACGATGTTGGCGATGTTGCGTCCCTGATCGCCTTCGAGTTGTACGCCCACGAAGGGTATGCCCGCAGCGTGGGCTGCATCTCGGTCAAAGGAGGTGTCGCCCACCATCCACGCTGACCCGCCACCAGAGAGGTCCACCGCCTCCCGAAGAGGCGACGGATCGGGCTTGAGGGGGCGATGCGGCTCGGCACCTAGCAGCACATCAAGGTGCCGGTCGATTCCGAGTGTCTCGGCAATCTGGGCCGCGAACGACGTTGGCTTGTTGGTCACGACGGCGACCTTGGTTGGCGATGCAGCGAGCCACGCCAGGAGTTCATCTCCACCATCAAACACCTTCGTGTGCTCCGCGCAGCATCCGACGTAGTGGCTGCGAAACAAGCGAATCGACTCCGCATGATCGCCCGGCGCCGCAGCGCCATCATCGTCGCCGGTGAGCGCCCGGC
Organism: uncultured Isosphaeraceae bacterium; assembly: GCA_964471525.1. Classification (GTDB taxonomy): domain Bacteria; phylum Planctomycetota; class Phycisphaerae; order Phycisphaerales; family SM1A02; genus UBA12567. The sequence goes on along the minus strand of CAYYGU010000045.1, from coordinate 5,095 downwards.
GCATGAGTGTCGAGAGTCCGCGACCCACCCAGCCTCGCACCTGGCCAACCGAAACTTCTGGCATGGCGAGGGACACCCGCACGTGGTTGACCGCCGTGGCGATGTCCGGCACCGAGTCGATCAGCGTGCCGTCGAGATCAAAGAGCAGAATGTCCGGAACATTCCGACTCATGGCTCGCCTCCGATCGTGCCATACGCCGCTGCCGCCGCGCCATTGTCCATGATGGATCGCTGCCGAACTGAACTGATAAAGACCAGCAGCATGCCGCCAGCACAGATCAGGAACCACATCTGCGGCTCATCACCGATCACCGGCGCGATCAGGGCGAAGGCCAGTGCCGAGCCACCCATTGCCAGATAGGTCATGAAGTTCGCGGTGCCGACCGTTCTCGCTCGGAAAGATGGCACGGGCATGTGCTGCAACATCGCGAGAATCGGCACCACGTAGAAACCCGCAAAGACACCGACGACTGCCAGCAGAATGAGCATCCGAATCCATGTCGGGGGAACCACGGCGAGCAGTATGAAGGACATGGTCATGCCCATCGCCCCGATTGGTATCAGGCTGGCACGAATCCCTGTCTTGGATACGAACCCGGCAAGGAGCCCGCCGATGGCGATGCCGAGCCCTGGCGACGCCAGCATGGCGCCAGCAGCGGAGTCCGAGAGCTCAAGCGGCCCCCGAAGCAGCGGAATGATCGTGATGACGAGCGAACCGACGGCATAGAACCAGCACCATGCCAGCGTTGTGTTCATCAGCGGTGTGCCGCGGATCTGTGACATGACTCGGATGTGGGCTGTGAATGTTCGAAGCGAGCACTGCAGGGTGGGATCGGCGGCAGGAAGCGAAGGTATGGCAAGCGAACTGAGCAGCCCGATGATGGACACACCGATCATGGCAAGCCCAAGAACGACCGGTCCGATTCCAAGCAGGATGCCAGCAGCAGCCACACCGAGAATGATGGCACCGTTGGTGAGCAGGCTCAGCAGGCCATTGGCCCACGCCAGTCGCTGGGTCGCGACCAGATCCGGTACCGATCCGTATTTGGCCGGGCTGAAGAAGGCGCTTTGCGCAGCAAGAAGAATGAAGAAGCCGCTCGTGACCCACATGCTCTGCATCCAGAAGCCGATCGTGACGCCCAACGCGAGGAAGATCTCGGTGATTCGGGTCCACACGATGATGGTGCGTTTGCTGTGGCGGTCCGCGAGTTGCCCCGTCACACCAAGCAGGAGGATGAAGGGCAGGTAAAGCATGACCGTGATCCAGCCGGTGCCGCCCTTGCCGAGCTGACCGCCCCACAGGCCACCTGCCGCCACACTCAGCAGCAGACCGCCGCGGAGCAGATTGTCATTGATGGCGCCGCAGGACATCGTGGCGAGCAATGCCGTGAAACCGGTGCGGGTTGGTGCGCTGTCGGTGTTGGCGGGCGGAGCCATGGGGCCGGAGGATACGCGTGGGGCATGATCTTGGGGGCGGACTGCCGTGCGCAGCGAGCCCGCCCGAAGCGAACCCGCTGCAATGGGCCCGGTGGGACTTGAACCCACACGTTCCTTTCGGAACTGCGGCTTTTAAGGCCGCTGCGTCTGCCAATTCCGCCACGAGCCCACGGCAGTGTACGGGTGGGTATGCTTCTTCGTCACTCATAAGGAATTCACCACCATGCGCCTGCCCCTCGTTGCTGCCCTTGCGAGCCTCTCGGCCCCATTGCTGGTCTCTGCCCAGGAAACCCCCGAACCGAAGTCCGCTGCTGCCCCCCCTGCAGCGACCGTCTCCCCCGAAGCAGCCCTCGTACTTGATCGAAGCCTCGCGTGGTATGCCAGCATGCCAGGCGCATCGACGGTACTGATCCAGAAAATGGAGATGCCGGGCATGCCAGCCATGGAGACCAAGACGAAGGTCTCGGTGCTCAAACCGAATCGATTCTCAATTACCGAAGTGGGAACGGCCCCGGGCGGAATGGGCATGATGTCGCCCGAACTCATCTCCGATGGCACGACGTTCTGGCAGGCCATGCCCTCCATGCAGATGTGGTCCGAGGGTCCGGCGCCGAAGACCCTCGGTGCCGACGAATCACAGGCGCTGGAGATGGCTGGCCCGGCAACATTCGTGTTGGAGATGCTCAGCCCGAACGCGAGAGCGAGCATCCTTGAGGAGTTCGAATCAGTCGAGTACGCCGGAAAGGATGGCGAAAACGACCTGCTTCTTCTCAAAACCGCCAGCTCTGAGTTCATGCCTTCCATGCCCATCACGCTGACGATTGGCCCGGCCAAGACGCCGTGGATCAAGAAACTCTCGATCGCCATCCCCGAGGGCCAGGGCCCTCCCGGAGCCCCACAAGAAATGGTGATGCAGTTCACGCAGTGGACCACGATGAACGACACCGACGACGCCAAGGCCGCCTTCGCATTCACGCCCAAGCCGGATTGGAAGAAGGTCGACGATCTCGTGGAAGCCTTGATGGCTGGCATGGGGGGCGCCAACGATCACAATGCGCCCCATCCCTCGATGGGCAAGCCGGCCCCCGATTTCACCCTCAAGAGCATCGATGGCAAGAACGTGTCGCTGAAGGACCTCAAGGGCAAGATTGTCATTCTCGACTTCTGGGCCACGTGGTGCGGTCCTTGCCGCCAGGGTCTGCCGGTCCTGATGGAAGTCGCCAAGGAGCGGGCCAAAGACGGTGTTGTGCTGTGGGCGATCGATCTTGAGGAGACCAAGGAGAAGGTTGATACCTTCCTCAAGAAGAAGGGGTGGAGCCTGCCGGTCCTGCTCGATTCCAAAGGGAAGGTCTCTCAGAAGTACGGTGTCGGTGGCATTCCTCACACTGTCATCATCGATCCCGACGGCGTTGTGCACTCCGTCGAAATCGGATTCGGCGGCAACGAAGCGACCAAGAAGAAGCTGAACGCGGCGATTGATGAGATCATGGGGTCGGCCGCTGGTCCCTGACCCCCATTTCCCAAGATTCACTGCGTCCACGGCCCATACAAGCCGAACAGTAGGCAGGAGTGGCCCCAAATGGGGTCAACGAGTGCTTGCGTTTGGTCCCACATGCCCTATCTTGAAGTGCTTCGCCCATATTCGGCCGCGCTGCTGGGGTGGGAGGCGACCGAGAGAATGATCACCCGAGAGGAGCCCCAGTGACGACATCAACTCTTCGAACCGCGGCCATTGCTGCGGTCGCCATCGGCACCGGTGCTGCGAGTGCTGATGCCATTGGACCCGACATCGTGTGTTTCTACACCGCCAACCAGATCTCCTACCTCGGCTCCTCGGGTGGCATCGGTGGCTATGCCATGAGCACCACCTCGTGCAATTACGGCGATCAGGAGGCCGACTGGTACTCCGGCACCAACAACACGCCACTGATCGGCCAGAACGCCTACCGCCTCAAGGATGGCCGCTTCGAGCAGATCGGCATGTCCTGGCTCAAACACTCTTTCTGTGCGCTCAGCGAGCCCGGATGCGGTGACTGCCAGGCTACCGATTGCTCGACCCTCGGCATTGGATGCGCCGACACCTATGGCGCTGGCCTCAACACCAACCCCAGCGGACCCCGCTCCGATGTGAACGCCTTCTCGGGCTACTACGACTACCCGTTCAACGTCTCAAGCACCGGGCCGAGCGTGCTTCGGGGCAACCTGCAGATTCACGATGCCGATCTGGACCCAGCCCAGAACCCCGGCGCGATGTACCTCTTCGAGGCCTACTACATGAGTTCGGACGATGCGGCGTGGGGCAATCACGCCAACAACGCCTCGTGGCGGGCCGTGGACGTCAGTGGGGTTGGCAGTATCTCCTCCACGGGCAGTACCGAGGTTGAGGAAGCAGCCATTCGCAAGTGGGCCGTAGAGGACCCAAGCGTGGACATGATCGATGTCCATGTACCAAGCGACGGTTTCTTCGTCATCGGTGCCAAGGCCACCGACCTCGGCGGCGGCATCTGGCACTACGAGTACGCGGTGTGGAACCACAACTGCGACGCGTCGGCTGGTTCGTTCAGCGTCCCGGTCCCGAACGGCGCGTCGGTAACGAATGTCGGCTTCCATGATGTCGATTACCACAGCGGGGAGATCTTCGACGGCACCGACTGGACCGCCTCGGTCGTACCCGGCTCGGTCACATGGGCCACGACGCCCCATGCCCAGAACCCCAATGCCAACGCGTTGCGTTGGGCAACCATGTACAACTTCCGCTTCGACGCCAACGTCGCGCCGGCAATGTCTCCGGTCACGATTGGGATGTTCAAGCCCGGCGGCGCAACCTCGGTCAGCGGCAACACCATCGCGCCGCCGGCCGAGCCGATTGATCCGTGTGACCTCCCGCTGGGATACTGCCCGGATGATGTCAACGGCGACTTTGTCGTCGATGTCAATGACATGCTTGAAACGCTCGGCTCCTTCGGCCAGTGCGGCGACGGCACGTTCCGGCCGGTCGGTGATGTCAATGGCGACTGCTGCGTAACCGTCGACGACCTGCTCTCGATCGTTGGGAACTGGAATATGGACTGCACGCCCGTCGGCGCCTGCTGCTTGATCGCCGGCGGTTGCGCCGAGTCCACCGAGGCCGACTGTGACCAGGGCGGTGGCATGTGGGCCGAGGGCGTCTCCTGCGCATCGGCCAACTGTCCAGAGCCCGGCGCTTGCTGCGCCGACGATGGATCCTGCACCTTTGTGATGGAAGCCGATTGTGCTGGAACCTATCAGGGCGACGGTATCGGCTGTGAAGATGTCAATTGCCCCGTCGCGGGTGCTGGCGACGAGTGCGACACGGCTTTTATTGCTTCGTATGGGGCGAATCCATTCGAAACCAATACCGCCACGCCCAGTTCGCCCGAACCAGACGAGTCTATGTGCAGCGGCACCTACCTCGACTGGGCCGGTAGTCAGGATGTCTGGTTCCTCTTCATGCCCTCAGAGAGTGGTGTGATGCACTTCACGACCTGCGACTCCAGCAGTTATGACACGTCGATGGTGATCTACGAGGAGTCGTGCGATACCCAAGTCGCCTGCAACGGCGATGCCAGTGGGGACACTGGTTGTCAGTCCTACTACTCGGCGATCGATCTCGATGTGACCGCTGGCAACACCTACTACA
>CAYYGU010000044.1:0-11101 GCA_964471525.1 uncultured Isosphaeraceae bacterium | reverse complement strand
ACGTGTCACGCATCACGCATGTGTGGGGAAAGGACGGTCTGATGGGGACCATCACTAAGAAGGACTTGATTGATCGCATTGTCACCAGAACCGGCCGCAAACGGGCGGATGTCAAAGAGGTCGTGCAAGCCTTTCTCGACAGCGTGATCACCGAACTTTCTGAGGGGAACAGGCTGGAACTTCGAGACTTTGGCGTGTTTGAAACGCGGGAGCGGGCTGCCAGAGTGGCCCAGAACCCGCGGACCCTTGAACGGGTTCCGGTGCCAGCGAGGAACACGGTTAAGTTCAAGGTGGGCCGATTGATGAAGATGGCGGTCGAGAGTACGGAGTCCGATTCGGCCGAAATCGTTCAGAACGCCGAGTAGTTCTTGTGTTCCGTTCTTTTTCGGGGAGTATGACAGCGTCTTGATGTGAAGCGCGGGAGGCCGCCCGGCGGCGATGTGGCATGAGTGGGTCGATGACACAACGGTCCCCACGGCGGGACGATCTGCGGGACGATCGGTCGCTGTCCGATCTTTTCAGTGCGCTGCCCCCAAGCGCCGTCGAAGCCGAAATGAGCCTGATCGGCTCGATCATTCTCGATCCAGACGTATGCGGCGATGTGGTGCAGATCATCCGCAGCGGCGACGATTTCTTTCGCCCTGCCCACACCGAGTTGTGGTCGGCCATCTTGAAACTGTATGACACGCATCAGTCGGTCGATGTTGTGCAGCTCCAGCAGCTCATGGAGGACCGCGGCACGCTCGAGCAGGCGGGCGGCCTCGATTATGTCGTGGAACTCGCCGACTCCGTGCCAAGCGCCGCCAACGCGGTCCACTACGCGCGGATCGTTCGAGAGAAGGCCATGGTGCGGCAACTCATCAAGGCTTCGGGTGAGATTCTTCGGGAGGCGTACACCAATCCTGAATCAGCGGCCGACCTGCTTGACGAGGCCGAACAGCGGATCTTCAAGATCGCGCAGGAAGCGGAGTCCCGGCAGGCCGTCGAACTCTCGGGTCTGATCCGCGAGGCCATCGAGCGGCTCGAAGCCTCGGACGGACAACCACTCACCGGCGTCGGATCCGGTTTCGCGGATCTCGACGTGCTGACCGGCGGCTTTCAACGAGGGGAACTCATCATTCTCGCCGCCAGGCCTTCGATGGGCAAGACAGCCCTGGCGCTCAATATTGCCGAACACATGGCAAGCCGCGGGGAGCCGGTCGGCATCTTCAGTTTGGAGATGTCTGCGTCCCAGTTGGTGCAGCGTGTGCTCGCGAGCCGCTCGGGTGTCGATGGAGATCGGATGCGGCGGAACGCCCTCCGTTCCTCCGAATTCCGGGCACTCTTTGCGGCCTGCGACGAATTGCAGTCGGCGCCGATGTTCATCGACGACACGCCGGGCCTGACGCTGCTGCAACTGCGGGCCAAGGCCAGACGGATGAAACAGCAGCATGGACTGCAGGCGGTTGTCATCGATTATCTGCAACTGATGACATCTGGTCACCGCACGGAATCACGTCAGCAGGAGGTCAGCGAGATCAGCCGCGGCGTCAAGGCGCTGGCGCGTGAATTGGAAGTTCCGGTCGTGTGCCTCAGTCAGCTCAACCGCGCCGCCGAGCAGCGGGAGGGGCATCGCCCGCGGATGAGTGATCTTCGAGAGTCGGGCTCCATCGAGCAGGACGCGGACGTCGTCATGATGCTTCATCGCGAGTCGTATTACCACCGCGACGAGGAGTGGCGGGACGAGAATCCAGACAAGGTCAATCTTGCCGAACTCATCCTGACCAAGCAGCGAAATGGTCCGACCGGGACGATCAAGTTGAATTGGGACTCCCGTTCCACCCGCTTCCGCGAGTACGTCGATGCGGTGCAGCCCGCAGGAGCCGATACATCCTGGAGTCAGTCGCCGCCCTCGCCCGCGGCTGATGATGGCGATCTGCCGATCTGATCGCTCACGGGCCAGCACCTCCAGCCTGCTCGCCCATCACAACGTAGGAGACCATGAGTGCGATCCACAGGGTGAACATGATTCCGCCCCACCAGCGTCCGAGTGTGACGCCCCAGTCTGTGCCAGCGGTCCCGAAACGCCGGACGAAGAACTTGAGTTTCTTGATGTAGATCACGCCGATGGCCAGCGTGAAGATGAACATCGGAGTCAGGGAGGCCCACCCCACATCATGGGGAATGGGAACCGGTCGCACCAGCGACGTGATGGCCAGCACGCTGAGGATATTGAAGAGATTCGATCCGATGACGGTACCCATGGCCAAGTCATACTGCTCTTTCCTGGCGGCAACAATCGCCGCGAAGCTCTCGGGAAGGCTGGTCGCCACAGCGACAACGGTCAGACCGATGACGGCCTCTGACAATCCTGCGTGGCGAGCGACATCGATGGCCCCCAATTCAGCCAGCCTCGCTCCAGCCAGCAGCATGACCAGGCCGAGGGCGAGCATTCCAGCGACGGCAAGGCGGCTCAACGCCCGACGATCAGACTTCGATTCGACCTCCGGACACCCAGCGCCACCCAGACGAACGGCGATCACCTTCAATAGGTAAAGCACAATCGGAAGGCTCGCCAGCAGCACGATCCCATCGACCCAGTTGATCTGCTGGTCCGCTCCAGCAAGGGCGAGCAGCAGCAACTCGGTCACAACGAGCAGAGGCCAATACACATAGCGGATGCTCTTGTGAACGACGATCGGGTGAAAGAGGCACGCCACCGCCAACACCAGGCCGATGTTGGCGATGTTGGAACCCACGATGTTGCCATACGCCAGCGTGGCACCGGCCTCGCTCGAGGCGGCAGCGACCACATTCAAGGCCAGTTCTGGAGCGCTGGTACCAAATGCGATGACCGTCAGGCCGATCGCCAGTGGGGACACGCCGAGGAGATGCGCCAGGGCTGTGGCGTGCTCCACGAGGAAGTGAGCCCCAACAAGCAGCAAGGCCAGTCCACCCACCAGAAGCACCAGGGCCAGAGGGAGGGTAGAGGGTTCAGCGATTCCGACGGAAGCGAGCAGGAGTGTCATCATGCGAGGAACCGATTGTAGAGTTCAAGGGAGGCAAGGCGGCGGCGAGGCGACCTTGAAACGATTGACCGAGAGGAAACACCGCTGGATTCAGACCACGCCAAGACACTGATCAAGCAGGCCGTCGAGGGTGACGACGCGGCCTGGTGCTCGATCGTGGCTGAGTACGCACCTCGCGTACACGCCCTCCTGGTGTCCAATTGCCATGACCATGACCTCGCCGAGGAGATCACCCAATCCACCTTTTGCACGGTGGCGGCCAAACTCCAGACCTATGTGGAGCAGGGCAAATTCGAGTCGTGGCTCTTCAGAATCGCCATGAATCGGCTCCGAGACGAGATGCGACGGCGGAAACGGCAGGCCATTCCGGTGGCGGGCGAGGTCCTGCGGCCCGTTGCCAAGACCGGCAGAGAGGACCGTGCTGGACATCAGAAGATCGATGCCGACATGGCTGAGGCCCTCTGGGCGGCCGTTGCGGGCCTTGCCCAGGCCGATCAGCAGGTACTCCACCTGCGGCATGTGGCCGGGCTGAGTTTCAAGCAGATCGCCGAGCAACTTGAGCACCCACTCGGCACGGTGCTGGCCCGGCACTTCCGCGCGATCAAGCGGCTTCGAGAGGCCCTGGGTGATGAGATTGCCGAAGATTTTGCCAGTCGGGGGTGCTGATCAATGCAATGCCCCCGGTACACCGACGTTGGAGCCAAACCATGACAGATACAGGACCTTGGACCCCTCCGACTCCTCAAGATGACCCGGTCGATCCGCGTTGCGACGCGGTCGATCGGGGCATCGATGCCGCATTGGAGCGGACGGCTCCGCGGGACGTCCCCGAGGGCCTTGTCGATCGGGTTGCGGAGGCCAGTCTTCTGAGCCTTCGAGCCAGCGTCCAGGCTCCGGCCGGGTGGCGATTCCGCCCAGTGACCAGACTTGCACTGGCCGCCTGCGTGGTGCTGGCGGTTGTGGTTGCCTTCTGGGTTGCCGGGCGTCAACCTTCCCCCGAGGTTCGCTCACTGGCATTGGACCAGCCACCGGCGGACACCGGTTTCATCGCAGACGGCTCCATGGACCGTTTCCTTGGCCTTCAGCGGGTCAGTGATTTGAACTACGCCGATGCCTTGGCCGATCTGGAGGACGTCGTCTGGGCCGTCCATCACGGGGCCGGGTCTCGCATGGTGCTTTCGCCGGGGCAAACCGATATGGAAACCATTGAGAACGAATTGGACTCGGTGCGGGTTGTTGCGAGGATTGACGGATGACACGACGAACCACGATGAACCGCTTTCCACGATGTTCCTTCGGGCTGTGCTGGGCAGGTCTTGCCGTTGTGACCGCGCTGGTCCTTCACGCAGGCGGCCCGCTCTTGGCCGATACCAATGACATCCGATCTCGACCGACGATCAGCCGAGCGGCCTTCGTCGATCAGTACCTCGATGTGGCTGCCGAGATCGATCCGGGCCTTGCCGATCAGTTGCGATCCATGTGCCAACTCAATCCGGGCCGCTTCGCGCAAGTGCTCCGGCAACTCGGCCCGGTGCTGGGTGAACTGGTGGATCTGCGGGAATCCGATCCAGAACTTTTCTGGCGGAAGATCCGCGAACTGCATCTGGAGGCAACCATCGAGCCGCTCGCTTCGACCATTCGGACCGCTCGCGCCCGGGGCGAGCAGCCCAATCCGGCGGTCGCGGCGGAGTTTCGAGCCTTGGTGGAAGCCCAAATCGCGGCGACCCTGAGTACGCGGCAACTGTATCTCGACCGGATGCGGGGAGAACTCGAAGCGGCCGAGACGGAACTCGCTCGGCAGGCCGATGACTTCGGAAATGAAGTCACGCGTCGCATGGAGTGGCTGCTGGCGCGTTGACAGAGGCCGGGTCGCCCTACCATCTGGCGTATGCCGATCCCTGCCCGAAGCCGCCGCAGATCAACGTGGATAGCGGGTGGCTTCTTGGTCTTGGTGATCCTTGTGTCGCTCGGGAGTTTGCCGTGGACGCTCGGAAGCAGCGGGGGCGGCGCGGCCCGCTTTGAGGCAGCGAATCCTGCTCAGGCGCTGCATCCACCACGGTGGGGCGGCTGGCATGGACTGCTTGGGACGGACCGGCTCGGTCGTGATGTGACGGCTCGGTTGTTGCTCGGAGGCGGGATCTCGTTGGTCGTTGGCCTGGCTGCTGCAACGACGGCCTTATTGCTTGGCACAACGTGGGGCCTGGCCGCCGCCATGGCCGGTGGCCGCGTCGATGGTGTGCTGATGCGCATCGTTGATGTGCTGTATGGCTTGCCCTCCATTCTGCTGGTTGTGCTGCTGGCTGTTGCGATGGATGGCGTTCGCGATCGAACAGGCATCGGAAGCGGAGGCGGTTGGGGATTGGTGCTCGACCTTGCGACGCTGTGGGTTGCGATTGGGGCCGTCAGTTGGCTGACGCTCGCGCGGGTGGTCCGCGGTCAGGTGCTGAGCATTCGCACCCGCCCCTTCATCGAGTCGGCCCGAGTTGTTGGTGTTCCCACGTGGCGGCTCGTACGGAGGTACTACGTGCCGTGGATTGCAGGCCCGGTCGTGGCATGTACAGCCCTCATTGTTCCGATGGCGATGCTCTCGGAAGCATTCCTGAGTTTCCTAGGGATCGGTGTGCAGGAGCCGCTGCCGAGTTGGGGGAATATGGCTGCAGGGGCACTCTCGGAACTGAATCCGGTGCAGTCGCGGTGGTGGCTGCTGCTGTGGCCGTGTCTCTTGATTGCGGTGACGCTCGTGGCCCTGACGGTGCTGGGCGAGTCCCTGCGGCTGGCGGTGGACCCTCGGCAGCGGGACGCTGCGGCGTGAGCGAGAGACTCAGGATTCGAGCGTTGGAGGTTGCCACCACCGCTGGCGACATCTTGGTCTCCGGTGTCTCGCTCGTGATCGAATCTGGGCAGACGATGGCACTCGTTGGCGAATCCGGAAGCGGCAAGACCCTGACCGCTTTGGCCGTACTTGGCCTGCTTCCTCCGGGCGTGCGTCAGCGAGGCGGAGTCATTCTCGTCAACGGAGTCGACACGGCGGCGTGCACCAAGGCGGAGCGGCGAGCCATGCGAGGTCGAGACATGAGCATGATCTTCCAAGAGCCCATGACCGCGCTCGACCCCGTCATGCGGATCGATCGGCAGATGCTGGAGGCCCGTCGCCGTCGTTTCCCCGCCCGGGGGCGGGAGGGAGCCGCCTGGTGTCTTGAGACGCTCGCCGGTGGTGGGATCGACGACCCTGCCCGGGTGGCCCATGCCTTCCCACACGAGCTCAGCGGCGGCATGCGGCAGCGGGTCCTCATCGCCATGGGACTTGCGGCGGATCCGACGCTGATCCTCGCCGACGAGCCCACCACGGCGCTCGATTCGATCAATCGCCGCGGCATGCTTGCGAGGCTCGGCCGGGCTGCCGAAGGCGGGGCTGGCGTGCTGCTCATTACGCACGACCTGCGTTCTGCTCGCGATTGGGCGGATCAGGTCGTGGTCATGTCTGAGGGGCGAGTGGTCGAATCCGGTCCCAGCGAGGAGATCATGGCCCGCCCGAAGCACCCATATACCAAGGAACTCCTGGCTGCGAAGGGGGCTCGGTAGGGGGGGCATTCAATCCAGACCGATGGTGTCGCTGGCCGTGTGGTGGCATCTGCCCGCGTTTTTTGTCGAACTCGGGAATGGTTTTCGGACGTATCGCATTGTCCGGGTGTGCAACGGAGCCCCTCACAGGAGATACAGATGTCAGACCGCACCGCACTGGAAGCCAGCAGCCCTCCTCGACATCCCTCCGCCTGCGACGGGCCAATTGACGCCATCTGGCGGGCGGCCGAGTTTCTTCGATGGCATGTGCCGGTCCTTGACGGACAGGACGCTGCCCTGCCCTACATCGCCTTGGAAGGCGACGAACCCGTGGCACTCTTCTTCACGACCCGTCGCCGCTCGCACGCGGCGATTTCAGGATGGATCGGCGAAGTGTCGGACATGGCGGTTCGCTCGATGGCGATCGATCGGGACAGGGCGCTTCGCGTGTTGACCCGCCTGCACGCCCGAGGTCTTCAGTGGATCCGAATCGATCATGGACCACGCAGCATCCGCCTGCCGCTCGAGCCGCTGGTTGGGGCGATGCAGAAAGCATGGGAACGGGATTCATCCTTGGATGGTGACGCGTCGGCGTGGGCATGGTTGGATCGCCAAGATCGCGTTCTGATGCTCCGCGACCCCGCCGCCATCGATCTGCCGCTCATCGAGATCGTGGACGAAACTCCTACGGTTCGACTCTTCGTCGGCAAGCAGCGGGCCATGGCGGAGGCCACGCACATCGCGCTGTGCGACGAGTACCGCAGCCAGGATCTCGTGATGTCCATGGCAGGTGATTTGTCAATCGATTGCCTTCGCCGTCTGGCAACGCTGGGCGTCGAGCGGGTTGTGATTGAACAGCCCGGTGGCCGAAGGACACTCTCGCTGAGTGGCTTGCTGCATCAGGCTCGCCGGGCGGCTTGACTGGTCAGTCCTCAGGGAGTTCCGAGGGGAGACTCGCCTCTTCGCCGGCGAGTTTCTTCCTGATATACCGGTCGATCCATCGATCGAATGACTTGCCAGCGGCCATGTCCCGGCCGGAAAACCGGAGTGCGACAAGTTCGTCCGTTGGGATCAACACCCGCGGTGATCCATCGGCAGGGTCGAGGCGGACACCGGCATCGGACAGGTCAAAGACATAGCCCACATATTCTTCACCTCGCGTGGTCTTGAGCGTCACATCGCCGCGGTACTCGTGCGCCCACGCCAACGCATCGGGCAATGACGCTGCGTTGAGGGCGATCTCAAGTCCCTCACTCGGACTCTCGGGGGGCTGCTCGCTCACTCGGGGGTTACATCCAGACCAGAATCCACTTCAACGATCCGCCATTGGCACACCCGCGCGAGTCGCATGACGCTCAGCCAAGCGATCTCCTCTTCGACGAGGGTCAGCAGCATCTGGGTGACTGGATCCTGACCGGGTGTCATCTCAATCCGAAGACCTGGTCCCCACAAGACATCGTCGTCCGGGTGCTCGGGTCCAGTATTGAGTGTGGCCAACTGTTTGACCAGTTCGCGGCGAGACCCCAGGTTCTGGGGTCCGGTCTCAGACTCGCGGCACGTGATGGCATAGAGCGTGGGCACGGCGGGATTGTATGCGGAAGCGGTTTGACCTCGGGGTTCGACCCTATACCAAACCCTCAATGGTCAGAATGAGCGTCTCCAAGGGGATCGGCTTGGTCAGGTAGGCATGGACGCCGAGCTGCTTGGCATACGCCTCGTGTCGTCGGCCCTCGTTGGCGGTCACCATGACCACGATCGGCGGTGAGGTCGCCTCTCGCAATTCCTCCAGAACGAGGAAGCCAGAGCGTTTCGGAAGCATCATGTCCAGCACCACCACATCGGGTTCGTGGCTTCGCCACAGTGCGATCGCTTCGTTCCCATCTGTGGCCTGCAGGATGTCCGCACCTTCGGCGCGAAGCGCCACACTGATGCTGGCTCGGATGTCCTGGTCATCATCGACGACCAGAATGGAGAGGGACTGGAGGCGTGCTTCCATGGCTGGTCAGTATCGCCGCTCACGGGTGTGGCTGTCACCGGGCGGCGAGAGATTCTCGATTGGAGGTCGCGATGAGCGTGTCAGCCTCCCCATCCTGCAACCACGGCAGGCCGCGGAGTTGCCTCTCGAGCGTGGCGGGCATGGGCTTCCCAGCTCGAACATGGCGAGGCCGACTCTTCCACCGGCGGTGGATCCACAGATACTGCTCGGGGCACTCGGCGACGAGTCGTTCTATGCCGCGGGTGTATCGCGCGGTCACGTAGTACAGCGGATCCTCGTGTTCCTTCCAATCCTCGGGCTCGATGATGTCTCCGAGGACGAATTCATAGTCCAGCCGCATGCCGCGGCGGCGGGCCATGGCGACAATGATGGGGGCGTCATACCGCATGGCGAGCAGTCCAATTGATTTGTAGGCCGAGGCGAGCCGTCCAAAGAAGGGTACGAAAATGCCCTGGTCTCCGGCGTTCTGGTCGGCGATGAAGCCCAGTCGCCCACCGTGCTCGAGAATGTCCTGCATGACCGGCGTCGCGCCCCACTTGGTCAGGACCTTCAACCCCCACGCCTCACGGATTCCCAGAATCCACTTGTTCAGCAATGGATTATCCAGCGGTCTGGCCAAGGCGGCCATGGGATACCCGACGACCGACATGCCGTAGCCCAGCAGTTCCCAGTTCCCGCAGTGGCCGGTCAGCAGGAGTGCAGGCCGATCGGATGTGAGCACCGGGATCGCATCACGAGCACGCTCAAAGTCCAGATGACGATGCCATGTCGACGGCCTGATGGACCGCCCCATCACCATGGCATCGACGCCGGCCAGTTGGAACAGATGCTCGATGGACAATACAGCGATCCTCCGGATTTCCCGCTCCGACATGTCTGGAAAGCTGAGTCGGATGTTGTCTTCAGCGCGGCGGCGGTGTCGGCCGTGGAGCCTTGCGTAGCACCGCGCCACCATCGAGGCAACGCGGCGATTGCGACGCTCGGGAAAGCACATTGCGACCGATGACAGCAACCGCGCGGGAAGGTACTCGGCGACATTGCGGAGTGTCGATCGGTTGGTCATGAGGAGGGGGAGGGAAGCGGTGAGGAGAAGTGCAGCGGTCCAAGAGACCGCGGGAGATCAACTGAGTGGTCTCGGGGGCCACGCTCACCTCTGTAGTGTATCGAGGCGATCCAGTGCAGCCTCTCTGTACCGAATCCTTCTCGCTACAGGTCAGTTCGGCCTGTGAGTATCTCCAAGCGGTTCTGGTTGAGCCAAGGGATATCAGCCTGTTCGGCGTCTTTTTTCAGAGATTGGTATCGGTCATAGGTACGTAACTGATTCTTATACTCGGTCATTTCCTGAGTTGATTTGCCCTTTGCCTTCTGATTGGGTTCGCGGGGTTCGTCTCCGAGTACCAAAAAATCCAGGTCGCCAGGAATCTCATCGCCTTTGACAACAACGCCGCCCCATCGCTCGATTCGCTCCCGTAGATACTCCGCTTCCTGCTCGGTCGCGTTGCCGTCATGGTCGAGGTCATACACGCCGTGCACCAAGAACTTGAACGTGTACTCAGGGTCATACACTGCATTGGCGATGACGTTGCTGGCGACGATCGGTCTACCCTTGGTGCGGCGAGTGACCTTGGCGGTGGAACTGGCATCACCAATCTTCACGACTTGAATACTGGCCAGTCCTCGGGGGATGATGCCGTCCTCGTTGGGGCGGATCTGCGCTGGGTCGGTGTATACCTCAAATGTCATGCCCAGCACGACTCGATCGTTGCGTCCGCGATCAATGTAGACATGATCGCCATTACCGACGACATCGAGAATGTATCCATCCGCCAGTGTGGCAGGGTCTGCAGCTCGAAGTTTGTCACGGTTCAGGCGTTCTTCCAATATTCTCTTCTGCCCAGCCAATCGCTTGTTGTCTGCGGTAAGCTCGCTGACTTCGTCCTGCTTCTGGGCGATTGCAGAACGGTTCTGGTCGCGGAGATTTGCCTGAGTGGACTCAAACTCGGCGATGGCCTTCTTGATGGCGGCGGCGTACTTCGCATCTGCGTCTGTGTAGCCTTTGAGTTGAGTTGACTCGTCTGCGATCAACTGGTCGAGATCGGCAATTGCGTTTCGAAGTTTGCCATCGAGATCCTCTTTGGATGCCTGTACGGCGGCCGCGGTGGATTCCATTGCTGCGATTCTTGCTGCCATTTCACCAGCTTGTCGCCGAACCTCGTCGAGACCGTCCGCAAGCGACTGGCCCGGCTGGAGCGACCACCGTTCCCTCGCTGCGGCCAAATCGCCAATCGGTCCGTCCGGAGATCCAACGGCGAATTCCTGCAGCGACCGATTCTCGTTGTGCAAGAACCCGAGTATGGAGTTGCGGCCGCGGGCGTCCTCGAGAGGGGCCAGCCAGTCCGCCTTACTTCGCTCGGCTTTGGTGGCAAACTTCTCCAGATGTTGCTCTGCGGCCACTGCCTTCTTCTTTGCGGCTTCCAGTGCACCCCACAGCAGGATGGAGCCCGCCAGTAGCAGGATGGTGAGCAGCACAAATACG
>CAYYGU010000043.1:0-11142 GCA_964471525.1 uncultured Isosphaeraceae bacterium | reverse complement strand
GGAATCACTGGACACCCACCAAATCGGGCGCAAGAACGCCGATTTGTGGCCGGATTTGGTGGGTGTTCACCATTGCCCCAAGAGTCCCCGCAGGGACAAGAAGAGCCACCCAGCGGACTCGAACCGCTGACCTGAGCTTTACGAAAGCTCCGCTCTACCAACTGAGCTAGGGTGGCCTGAGCCGGGAAGGATACCGCCGTCAGGAACCGGCGGCAGAAGTCGTCGCCGTGCCAGCGGTCGCATCGCCGCGGTTCATCGCCCCGTAGAGCCGCGCCGCCGCATCGGCTGTGTCGCCGCGAGCATCGGTGATGAACTTGCGGAGATCTGCGGCCTGCCGGGAGGAAACCCGGTCACCGAAACGGCGGACCGACGCTGCGGCGAGATCAAGCAGGGATACCTGCTGCCACTCATCGGTGCTTGCCAAAGCCGCATCGACCAAGGTCTGCTGGGCAGAACTCTCGTTGATGAGGGCCAACACCTCGGCGACAAGCAACTGCGAGGGACCTTTCGTCGTCTCGACCGTCCGCTCCAACTGATCGGTTGCCTCGGTGACATCGAGGCCCGCCGGGCGGCTCATTGCCAGATCTCGCAGCGCTTCAACCGCCTGCGATGTGTAATACCGGCGGTCGGACTGCTCCATGGGCGTTCCGACATCGAGTGACCCTACAACATGGGCAAATGCCTCATCAGAAGCCGTGTCGCGAAGTACGCCTACGGCCGGAAGTCCGGCGGTCATGGTCCTCGCTTCACTCAACTCACCATCGGGAACCACCAACACAACGGGTGAACCCGACGACACCAATGTGTCCACGATGCCGAGTGTTTGGTCGGTGTCACCAATCACATAGGCCAGATCTGTGCCGCCAGCATGGCCGCCAGCAGAGATGTCATCCCAATCGCCTCCCTCGGCGGTCACTTCATAGCCCATGCCTTCCAGCCTCGCGGCAGCCGCGTTGCGACCTTGAGAGGAACCGCCCACGATCACCGCCTGCCGGCCTGCGCCGCCGTTCACTGCGGCGCCAAGCAGTGGCACAACCCGGCCGCTTCCAGGAAAGGCTTTGTGTGGCATCGCCCGCGCCACGACCAACGCCGCGTCGTAGCGAACACGCTGGTCGGGATACATCAGGGCTTCGGTAATCGCCTCCCGGCCGGTTCCGCCAATGAGGCTCGATGCGCCACCTGTCAGCGACAAGGCTCGCAGCGCATCGCGGGCCATCTCGGCGTCATCCTGATCGATCGCCATGAGAAGCACGTCACGCGCGACCGCTGGGCCATTCACAGTGGCGTGGAAGCTCGGGCTCCGCTCAAGGTCTGGTACAGGCAGCACCACGTCGCGGTCGCCGATTCGGTTTTCAAGTCGCAGATTGCCTGCAACGAACGTTGCCGTCGCCGTTGGGTCGCCCGGAGACAAGACTCGAGCTTCGTTGGCATGGCGGATCGCCATGACGGGCCAGTACAGATCGGCCGGGACGAGTTGGCTCATCAGGCCTCCGTGAGCATCCCACGCCCACACATTCTGCACATCAACCGCTTCGCTTTCGCCGGAACCGGTAACGGTGGGCCGAGCGCGGAGGTGTTCCATCTCACGCAGGTAGTCCTCTGCCAATTGCACGTGCAAACCGGCAAGATTGATGGATTCCGGGTTCTCCCATCCGAGCCTGCGAATGGCCCGATTCGCGGCTGTCCCGACTACTTCGGTCGCATTCCCATCACGCGCCACTTCCACGAGGGACGCAGCAGCATGGGGATACCCGATATCAGCGAGCGCATTGATGATGATGACCTGTTGACGCTCGGGAACATTCGGCAACGCGGTTGTCAATGGCAGAACCGCTTCGCGGCCAAGCGCGGGAAGCGTATTGGTCACGCCGAGCGTCACCTCTGCGGCCGTGCTTGGATCACTCAGCGCACGCAGCATCGGTGGCACCGCATACTCGCCAGCTTCAACCAGTCGGTCATAGGCGAGCGTTCTGGCACGCCGCGTACCGGCAAGCATCCCGATCGCTTCCTGAATGCGGTCCGCATCCTGAGCACGTTCGAGCCGGCCTCTCTCGACGCGAGACTCCAACTGCGCTGCAATCTTTTCGAGCGAAGGCACTTCTCTGGCCCAACGCAAGGCCACCGGAAGTCGGTCGACCATGCGTGGGTCGTCATCCACCAATTCCGCAAGATCCTCGTCGCTGAGCCCGCTCCTCATCAAGGCTTCGCCGTTGGCCTGGGCCATCGGTATCTGCGCGGTCAAGGCGTAGTGGATGAAGTCTTCGAGCAGGACTGCAGGTGCCGTCTCGGCGGCTGTGGCGGTTGATGGAAGACCCAAGGCCGCTGCAAGCAGAAGAAGGGCAGCGGCAAGTCGAGTACGCGTGAACATGAGTGCTGGCTCCAAGATCATCTGGGCGTCCGAGTGTGCCACCCCGTGGACACGAGTGAAGTGGGCGAGGATAGTCGGGCGGCCAGAGACCGGCAAGCGATTCGTGGCCTTCATGCGTCCCACGGTCCATCCTGATACCCTCACCGCCGCTGTCGGTGCCATGGGAAGTGTGGTGAAAGGCCACCGCGGACGCGCCGCCGTAACGGGATTGGGATTCGTCCCCGACGCCCATCAGGTCACTGCCTCCACGAGGTGGGAAGGCTGGACGTCGCCCCGGAGCCGGAAAACCTGCCCGGCAGCACTCAATGCCCCCCTCGCGAACAGGGTCGGCAGGATTCGCTCGCCATCGCTCCCGGTGACTGACCCTCCGAACACGCCCCGTGCGAGGAACACCCGGAGCCGTCCCACGCGACCTGGGACGATGAAAGCCCGTTGATGGTGAATCTCATCGGAATCGTGACGCTCGCTGCGGCGGGAAACCCCTGGGCCGACGGCGTGATCTCCTTCGATCCGGGCCTTGGAGGCTCGCCCGGCTACGACACGCCCTCGGTGGTGCTCGGACCCCCGGAACGCTTCACCGGAGAGGGCACGAGCGCGCCGAGCGTCGTCTCGCCCTTCTCGCCCGCGTGGGGCCCGGATGAAATCGTCTCGATCGGACTCGGAGGCTCGCTGGAGGTGGCATTCGACGAACCGATACGCGATGACCCAGACAACGCATGGGGAATCGATCTGATCGTCTTTGGCAACGCCGGGTTCACCGATACTGCGTTTCCCGCAGGTGTCTGCGGTGGACTGTTTGGTGGCGACGGCGGCGAGGTGCTTCTGAGCGAAGATGGCCTGAACTGGGT
Source organism: uncultured Isosphaeraceae bacterium (assembly GCA_964471525.1). Classification (GTDB taxonomy): domain Bacteria; phylum Planctomycetota; class Phycisphaerae; order Phycisphaerales; family SM1A02; genus UBA12567. Next base: position 7,926 of record CAYYGU010000043.1, on the reverse strand, counting down.
CGCGGTTCCGGACATCGAAGCCGATGGGCCATGGCCGACGGTGGGCTGGCTCGACGCGGGTCCCTACGACGGCGTGCCGGGAACGTTCGGAGCCGACCCGACGCGACCGGTCGATCCTGCACGTGATGTCGCCTCGGTATCAGGACTGAACCATGAGTCGCTGCTCGCGGTGTATGCCGGCAGCGCAGGAGGCGGAGGAATCGACATCGGTCCCCTTGGACTCAGCGCCGTTCGATTCGTCCGAATCGAAGTCGCCGAAGATGCCTTTCTCGCCGTGGAGATCGACGCCTTGGTCGATGCGGGACCAAATCCGGATCAGAACGGCGACGGCGCTGTGGGTGTCGATGATCTGCTCATCGTCATTGGAAACTGGAACGGCAGTTCGTACCAGGGAGATGTCGATCACGACGGTGTGATTGGCGTTAACGATCTGCTCATCGTGCTGGAGGCATGGGCGTGAACAGCCGAGCATTCACGCTGCTTGAGATGCTCGTGACGCTTGCCATCCTTGGCCTCCTCATGAGTCTGGCGATTCCGGCCTTTGACAAAGCCGCCACAGCGACGATCCGAACCCACTGTCAATCCAATCTTCGACAAATGAGCAGAGCGGCCATTCAGTACGCCACCCAGCGGGATGGCCGATTCCCCCCCGGGCTGCTGTATGGAACGGATGGTGACGCGCTGAGCGGAGATGTCCGAGCATGGGACTGGTGGAAACGATCGGACGGCACCGTCCGCCCCGGCCAGTTGTGGCACTTCACCGATATGAATGAACCGAGCGGCGTGCTGAACTGCCCAACCGCCGTCGGTCTCGCCGCCGCGTGGGAGGGAGACCCCGTCACGGGCTACAACTACAACGTCGGCTTCATCGCAGCAGAAGCACGCATGCCCTCGTCGACCGACGCCGGATGTGGCGCGTGGGATCTGGTCCTCGAAAAACCGAATCTTGACGGACAGAGGGAACTCGGGCTCGCCCAGTGTCACCGCAGTGGGACGACCGCGATCTTCGGAACGGGCGGCCGCGCCGGTGGCGTCAATAAGTTCATGCGCTCGCCGGTCAATATCGGTGGCGGCTACGACACCGCCTACGCCGGCGGGCAATCCTTTCCACACGGCTCCACCAATGTGGGATTTGTTGATGGACATGTCGCAAAGCGATCGCATCCCTTTCAAGGCCAACACTGGGATGATCTTCCGACATGGTTGACCGACGCGCTTGCATGGCCGGAGAATGGGTTTCTCTCAGACGACACTTCCGTGTATGATCCACGCTGAGTTTGGAAGGGACCAATGAACGAGTCAACCGATGTGCCGCTCCCGATGCGGCGGCATCCCATTGTCAATCGCTGTGTGTGCCACGACGTGGCCTTCGCCGATATTCTTGCATGGTCTGACCAGCGCGAGCAGACAACAATTGACGACATTCGCGAGCAGTTCGGCTGCGGCAAGAGTTGTGCTACCTGCGTGCCCTACATCCGAGCGGTACTGGAAACCCGGCAGTGCGAGATTCCGCTCATGCAAGACACCTCCGACTGAAGGTCGCCTCTTTGCTGATCGATCGCCGTGAACTGCTATGTTTCACGGATGTCCCAACTCATCGATTTTGACACCGCCATGCAGCAGGCCGCCCAGAGCGTCTCGCCGCTGAGAACGACCGAGACAGTCGATCTGGAAGCCGCTTCGAACAGAGTGCTCGCAGAGCCGGTCATTGCAGACCGCGATCTGCCCCCCTTCCACCGCGCGGCAATGGATGGCTATGCCTATTGCCATGAATCTCACGCCCCGCGCATGCCCGTTGCCGGCCATGTGCGGGCGGGCGATACGGGCATGGTGGAGGTTCCAGCGGGGAGCTGCATCGGCATCGCCACCGGCGCGCCGCTTCCGGCAATGTGCGATACGGTCGTGCCACATGAGTTGACCGATCGGGGCGACCCGCTGGTTGTGACCGCAGCCCTCCCGCCGGCGGGCGCCAATATTCATCCGCGGGCCGCAGATGCCCGCGCCGGTCAGACCCTCGTGCCAGCCGGACAGCGGCTCTCGGCGGCGGAGATCGGCATCGCTGCCATGGCAGGACATCGCTCCCTCACGGTACGCGCTTGTCCACGCGTTGCCATTTTGACCAGTGGCGATGAGGTCGTTCCGCCCGGCATCGACCCCGCCGCCCACCAGATCCGCAACTCAAACCATCCGATGGTTGCCATGCTCGCTGCTCGCAGCGGCGGCCGATGTGTGCTGCATCACCATCTCGCGGATGAACCCGCAGAGGTTCAAGCGGCCATCGAGACCGCCGTCCAACAGGCGGACATCCTCGTGACGACTGGCGGAATCAGCGCGGGCGTACATGACTTCCTCGGAAGCACGCTTGAACACCTTGGCTGCATGTGGCGTGTCGCCGGCGTTGCCATGAAACCAGGCAAACCCATCCGCATCGGCATCCTCGATGGAATTCCGGTGGTCTGCCTTCCGGGAAACCCCGTTTCTGCGCTCGTGACCGCCGCCCTCTTCCTGTCGCCGATCTTGAGCGCCATGCTTGGTCTCTCGCCGGGGCCGCGGTGGCGGATGGTGCGGCTGGCCGAATCGCTCCGGTCCAACACCCGCCGCACGCTCTTGCGGCCCGCGCACCTGCTGGACGCCGACACCGCCTCGATCCCGAACTGGAAAGGCTCGGGGGATCTTGCGCATCTCGCTGGAACCAGTGGCCTGGTCAGACTGCCACTGGCCGAGTCGGTCGATGCAGGGACCGAAGTGCAGTACACGAGGTGGCCATGACCGGAGAACCATGCCATGCGAATTGAAGTGCAGTACTTCGCCATCCTTGCAGCGCAGATCGGCAGCAGCGGCCAGACGCTGGAACTTGATGAGCCCGCAACGGTCGCCGCGGCCCTCGACGCGTTGGCCCAGCAACATGAGAGTATCCAAAGGATGCGGTCCTCACTCGCTGCGGCTGTGCAGAACACCTACGTCTCCGCGGCGCACATGCTCAACGATGGTGACGTCCTTGCGGTGATTCCGCCGGTGAGTGGCGGGTAAACCTGCGCCCTGCTACCTGCGACCGAAGCGGCGTTCGAGTTCCTCGATCGACAGGCGAAGCGTGGTTGGCCGCCCGTGCGGGCAGTTGCTTGAGCGCTCGACGGTCTCGCGCATGGAGAGGAGATCGGCGCATTCTCGTTCGGTGAGTTCATCCCCCGCCTTGATCGCCGCCTTGCAGGCCATCATGTCCAGCACATCCCGCAGCGCGGTTTCCTGATCGGTCATGTCCCGAAGTTCCGCGGCTCGCTCAAGAAGATCGCCCATGAAGCCGCCGATTCCGACCCGCCGCTCGGTCAGGAGAGAAGGCACGGCATGCACCGCCACGCTGGTCGGGCCAGCCGGTGAGACGTCAAAGCCGAGCCGTTCGAGCATGCCAGCCAAGGACTCAAGCGACTCAATCGCCTCGGGAGACGCCTCCACCATTTCTGGAATCAACAGACGCTGCGAGGGCAATGCCGCCTCGCCGATCCGTTCAAAAAGCCGCTCGAACATGACCCGCTCGTGCAGCGCGTGCTGATCAATAATGAGCATGCCTTCGGCGTCTTCGGTCACGAGGAACATGCGGTGGATCTGAAGAACTGGCCGGGCGGACTCGATCATGCCCACTTCGGCGGATCCCGGCGGCGGTGAATCGGCCATGACGGCCCGAGCCGCCGCAGCCTCGAAGCCTGCGGGCCGTGTATCCGAGGAACCGAACAGCGGCCGCTGCCGAGATGGTGAGGGCGGCATGGGTGATGTCCCGAACTGCGGCACGATGTCGGCCCCGCGGAGCGCCTCCTCGACGCCACGTTTGACGATTGAAAAGACGAGCCGATCATCGCGAAAGCGGACTTCCGACTTGGCAGGATGCACATTGACATCGACCCGATCCGGCGGCACCGACAGAAAGAGCGCCGCCGTGGGATGCCTGCTCGGTTCCATCAATCCGCGGAACGCTTCTCGCACCGCATACCGCAGACTCCGATCGACGATGGGGCGGCCGTTGAGACACATGATCTGATGCTGGGCCGTGGGCCGTGCAAGTTCGGGACGTCCAACAAGCCCCCACAATCCGACGCCACTCCGTTCGGAAGCGACTTCAAGCATATGCCCGGCCAGTTCGCCGCCGAGTACCGCCTCAAGCCGCCTCCGCGGGTCGGTTGAGGGAAGATCGAGCAGCGTGCGCCCATTCGATGCAAGCGTGATGGCAACCTCGGGGTTGGCAGCTGCGATGTCCCGAACGATCCGACGAATACGATTGGTCTCGGCCTGCGGCGACTTCAAAAACTTCCGCCGCGCCGGCACACGCTCGAACAACCCGCTCACGAGAATGCGGGTTCCTGGAGGGCAGGCCGCTGGCTCGGGCCGCTCGGCCACGCCGTGGTCCACGACGATGAGGCCGCCGCCGTCTTGCGTGGTCGTGCGGCTTCGTATCTCCAACCGAGCAATCGAGCCTATCGAGGCCAGCGCCTCACCACGAAAGCCCATGGTCGCGATGTGTTCGAGATCCTCCAAGACCGACACCTTGCTCGTGGCGTGCGAAGCAATTGCCAGGGGCAACTCATCCACCGACATGCCGCACCCGTTGTCGATCACCTCGATGCGATCAATCCCGCCGCCCTGAATCAGGATCTCCACCCGACCCGCGCCAGCGTCGATCGCGTTCTCAAGAACTTCCTTCACGACGCTCGCGGGCCGCTCGACGACCTCGCCGGCGGCAATCTGGTTGACGACCACGGCAGGAAGTTGGACGATGGGCATCGCCGCATCCTACCGCAGGGGCTCAGAGAGTCTTGGCGACCAGCGGCCAGCGGCGACCTCGGCCGAAGGTGCGGCGAGAGATCTTCGGGATCATGGCCGCCTGCCAGCGTTTGAACTCGTTGCGATCGATCACGGTGACCCACTTCTCCACCATGTCCAGATCCATGCCTGTTCGCGCTGCCGTCGCCCGAGGCGACTGGTCGTAATCGACCACGTGGGCAATGATCGCGTCCAGGATCTCATAGGGTGGGAGCGTGTCCTGATCGCACTGGTCCGGGGCCAGTTCGGCGGTGGGCGGACGCTCGATCGTCTCTCGAGGAATCGGGGATCGTTCCAAACCGATGGCGGTAGGATCGGCGTTGATGGCTTCGGCCATGGCGTAGACCTCGGTCTTCAAGACATCACCGAGTACGGCCAGGGCCCCGCACATGTCGCCGTAGAGCGTGCTGTATCCCGCGGCCAATTCAGACTTGTTCCCCGTGGCAAGCACCAACCGCCCGGTGGCATTGGATCGGGCCATCAGCAGGTGTCCGCGAATGCGGGCCTGCACATTCTGATCGGTCAAATCACCATCCTCTGCAGGGTGACCACCCCGTGCCAGCGTGTCTCGCATCACGGCATGGGCTGGCTCAATCGGAAGAATCAGCGGCGGATCCATACCGAGCGCGTCGCACAGTGCCGTGGCATCACGAAGGCTCTCGCTGGCCGAATGCCGCGAAGGCATCGCCACGCCGTGCACGTGCGACGAACCGAGCGCCGCGACGGCGAGTGTTGCAGTCAGCGCCGAGTCGATGCCCCCACTCAAACCAATGAGGACGCCGGGCGAACCGGTCTTGGTGACATATCCATGGATCGCTTCTCGCAGCGCGAGGGCTCGCATGAGATCGTCGGTCCAACGGCCGTCATCATCCGCCGCAGGCGGACACGAACACCCAAGACGAACGATCAACTCGTGATCTCGCTGACAGAAGGGGAATCGGCCGGGACGAAGGAGACCGTCGCCGCCGGCGTGGATCACTTCGCCGCCGAACACCAAATCGTCGTTGGCCCCTGCCTGATTGGCCGCAATGACATCCACGCCAACCCGAGCGGCAACATGACATACGCGATCAATCTGCCGCGTTCCCTTGCGGGCAACCCACGGGCTTGCTGACGCGGCAAGGATGACCTTGACATTCGCGGCCTGCAGGTCGGCGACCGGATCGCACGGCCACACGACATCGACCTCGGCGTCGCTGCCCTGCCACAGGTCTTCGCAGATCAGCAGCCCAATCCGCACACCGCAATGCTCCACGATGGTTGCGTCGCGGCCGGGGGTGAACCAGCGGTCCTCGTCGAAGACGTCGTAGTCGGGCATGAGCCGTTTGGCAGCTGTGGCAACGCGTTCGCCGCCGCGGATCGCCACCAGAGCGTTGTACATGGTCGGCCCCTCACCTTGAACAGGCGAGCCGATCAGGATCAACAGGTCGGGAGGGAGTTGGCGGGCGAGTCGATCGAGCTCGTCCTCGCAGCGTTCTACAAAGTCCTTGCGAAGCAGGAGGTCCCGTGGCGGATACCCGCACAGCGACAGTTCGGGCAGCAGCAGTACCTGCGCACCACCCGACACCGCCGCCTCGGCCGCCTCAAGAATGAGCCGCGCATTGCCAGCAAGATCGCCGATGGTCGGATCGAATCTGGGTACTGCAATCTGCACGGCTTCATGGTACGCCACCGAAACGAATCGCCGCGCAATCACTCGGCATGGGAGCCGGGAGGAGGCACGATGAACAACACGCGGGAGTTCGTCCAATCAGACGAACTCCCGCGTGCGGAAGAGTGCACAGTGTGTGTCGGAATCAGACGGGTGAGGCCGCCGTCTCGATGGAGTCGATGACCTGGCGAACGGTAAACGGCTTGCGAAGGACGCTGTCGTATCCCATTCGGGCGAGCGATGACGTCTGTCCGTCGGTGACGGTTCCGCTCATCGCGATGACCCGCATGCCGCTCAGATCGTCGGCGCATCGAACGGTTTCCATGAAGGCGGCTGCGTCGAAGTTTGGCATGCTCAGGTCAACCAGGAGCACGTGCGGTCTGAATCGCTCGCATTCGAGACCGAGCGAGAACTGATTGCAGGTGCAACGCACTTCGTAGTTCGTTTCCTCGCGAAGGACACTATTGAGACCCTCGCAGACGGCGCTGTCACCGTCGCAGATGAGCACGCGGGTCGAACCCGACATCAAGCCATCGAATGGAATACCGTGGGCCTTCATGAATTGCATGAGATTGGCCACTGGAATGCGGCGGTCCTTTGATCCTGGAATTCGGTAGCCCTGCAGTTGTCCGGAGTCGAACCATTTGCTCACGGTTCGAGCCGCAACATTGCAGATCTTGGCGACCTCGCCGGTGGTGAATACATCTTTGTCAAACATGGTCATGGAAAGTGGGTCCTTGATTCGGGCTTCGGGGTCGATATGCCCCGCACAGTGCATCGGTTCGTCACAGGGGACAGTTCATTCGGACCCATGCTTCTTTCAGGAACACCCCGCAAAATCGGCATTTCAGTGGCAACCCGAACGGATCGCCCCCAAACCGCTGTCTTTCTCGGTCATTACGAGCCTGTGGCATGCCCCCTCAGGCGGAGGAATTGATGGTGATCCGCAGCAGAACCCCCCCCTCCGCCGCTGCGCGGCACCTCCCCCACTGCGTGGGGGAGGAGAAATTTGGAAGTCCGCTCCCCCGCGTGCGGAGACACTCCCGGCGAAGCCGGGCGCCAACTCTGCTCCCCCGCGTGCGGGGGAGCTCCGCCGAAGGCGGTGAGGGGGTGCGTTCTACGACTCGGGAGTATTAGGCCTGCGGGCCTGCAGCTCGAACGGTGTCGGTCAACTCGTAGTTGGCGTCGTTGGCGCGGAACCGGGCGGCAAGGTCGGCGGCGGTGCGATCGTAGGCGTCCTTGTCCGCCCAGGTATTGCGAGGCGTGAGGACCTCGGTGGGTACCCCTGGGCACGCGTCGGGAACCCGAAGACCGAAAACCGGTTCGGCGGTCCACGTGGCGTCGCGGAGCGAGCCATCAAGAATCGCCGTCACGAAGGCGCGGGTCCACGCGAGTTTGAACCGCTCGCCCGTTCCGTAGCCGCCGCCGGTCCAGCCGGTATTGAGCAGCCACACGTCGGCGTTCTG
>CAYYGU010000042.1:4614-11285 GCA_964471525.1 uncultured Isosphaeraceae bacterium | reverse complement strand
ATGGCGGCGGCGGTCCGGGCGTTGGTCCCATTGCGGTTGCATCGCATCTCATTCCGTGGCTGCCGGGGCATCCTGTGGTGTCCCCCCTTGGCGACGGCGCGCAGGGCATTGATCCGGTGGCGGCAGCACCGTGGGGCAGCGCAAGCATTCTTCCGATCTCATGGATGTACCTGCACATGATGGGAGACGCCGGACTCGCAGATGCGTCATCTCGGGCGGTGCTCGCGGCCAATTATATGGCCAAGCGTCTCGAAGATGAGTACACGGTGCTCTTCCGCAATACATCGGGACTGTGCGCCCACGAGTTCATTCTCGATCTGCGGCCATTCGATGCATCCGCCGGTATCAAGGCCGACGATGTTGCCAAGCGGCTCATGGACTACGGCTTCCACGCACCGACCATGTCGTGGCCCGTTCCCGGAACACTGATGATCGAGCCGACCGAGAGCGAATCATTGGCTGAGCTCGACCGATACTGTGATGCGCTCATCGCCATTCGCGGCGAGATTGCGGCGATCGAACGTGGCGATGCGGATCGAGACGACAACGTTCTCAAGAATGCGCCGCACTCCATGGCGATGGTCACCACCGATCAGTGGACGCACCCCTACAGTCGCCAGCAGGCGGCTTGGCCGCTCCCGTGGCTGCGGGAGCGAAAGTTCTGGCCGCCGGTCGGTCGCGTGGACAACCCCCACGGAGACCGCAATCTCATCTGCACCTGCTCCGGCATGGACGATCGCTGATCACGCCAAGACACGAAGTCTGATGGTTTCTTCGAGTTGATCGATGCGCTGGGCAACAGTCGGATCGGTGACCGCGTCGATGTCGAGGATGACGTAGGACAGGTCGCCTGAACTTTGAAGATACTCGGCATGGATGTTCGCGCCCGCATCGGCGATGATGGCATGCAGGCTGCTCAAAACGCCGGGAACGTTGCGGTGGAAGTGCAGGATTCTCGAGTGCGAAGGGTCGTGACCGGGAAGATCGACTTCGGGGATGTTGACCGAGGTCGTGGTGGTTCCCGTCGTTGCGAATCGGGCGAGTTTGGTCGCGACATCCACGGCGATCTGGGTCTGGGCTTCTTCGGTGCTGCCGCCGACATGGGGCGTCAGGATCACATTCTGGACACCAGCGAGCGGGCACGAGAAATCGCCGTCGTTGGATCCGGGTTCCTCTGGAAAGACGTCAAGGGCGGCGCCGCCGACATGCCCCGATTCGATTGCGACCGCAAGGGCCTCGAGATCAACGACGCTTCCACGCGCGTTGTTGATCAGCGAGGCACCGGCTTTCATTTGATCGAGTTCCGTCGTGCCGATGAGATGGTGTGTTCCGGGCGTGGCTGGTACATGCAGCGTCACCACGTCGGCTGTGCCAAGTAGCTCGCCCAGCGAACTGCAGGGCTGCGCATTGCCCAGAGGCATTCTGGGAAGGACGTCGTAGAACACAACCCGCATCCCGAGCGATTCGGCCAGTACCGAAACTTGCGAGCCGATGTGGCCGTATCCGACGATTCCGAGCGTCCGACCCCGCACTTCATGAGCACCTGCTGCGGACTTCTGCCACTTGCCGTTGTGCAGTTGCATCGATCGATCGAAGAGACTGCGGTGCAGCGAGATGATTTCGGAGATCGTCATCTCGGCCACGCTTCTGGTATTGGAGAATGGAGAGTTGAAGACTGTGGTCGCCTTGGATGCCGCCGCTGCGAGATCGACCTGATTGGTTCCGATGCAGAAGCAGCCGATCGCCTCCAGCGTCGGCGCGGCCTTGATGACGTCTGCTGTCGCCCGGCTCTTGGATCGGAGCCCGAGAAAGCGAACACCTCGAAGTGCATTGGCGAGATCGTCCCCAGCAAGGGCAGCATCGTGGCGACCGACGGTCAAGCCCGCATCGGCCAAGATACTCTCGGCCTCCGGGTGGATTCTCTCAAGCAATAGTACGTCCGGTGAACTCACATCACGCTCCCTGCAACAGCCGCTGGACAGCCTGACCCGCATCCTCGCACAGGACGCTCGCGTCGATACCGCTGCCGACGGCTCGCCGCATCCATCCATCGGGTGTGAGCGTGCCGATGGAACAGATTCTGTGTGTTTCCGAGGAGAGATCGCGGCGCTGGACGTGCCGGCGGATCTGGTGGCTGATGATATGTCCGAGGGCGTAATCGGCCAGGTAGAGCGGATACCCAATCATGTGCTGGTAGGCGGCGAGGGTCGCGTGCTTGTCCGGACCGAGGAAGGGTTCGAAGTACGCAGCCCACAATTCGGATGCAATCTTCAGAACCTGCGAGCGAAGCGATTCGGCATCTGCATCCGGGTTGGCGTACAGCCATCGCCAGACATGCAGTTCCAAGAGGGCCGGACCGGCGATTTGGCAGGCATCGAGCATGGTCTGCGCCATCGTGCAGTCGGCGGCGTGCTCATCTTCTTCGAGTCCCAGGACGCTCGGCGCCAGTGCCTGATAGAGAAAGGCGAACGCCTCGGTGCATGCGGTGTTGGGAACACCACGAAGTGCTGGCCGCGGGACGAAGTGTGTCGAGATCAGCTGCTCGAGGTTGTGTCCGAGTTCATGCATCGCCGTATCAAAGCCGTCCCACCCGAGTTCGTTCTCGAGGCTGTTGGTTCGAAGCCATGCGTTGTACTCGGGCAGATAGGGCCGCATGGCATGGCCTGCGCCGCGGGCGATTTCGACCTGCACGCGGCTGCCGAGGAAGTCGGCGGCGCCACCGGGATATCCCAAGCCTCGAAGCACGTCTGGAAGTGCCAGTTGCAATCCGCGGTGGTCGCCGAATCGATCGCGGACCAATGCATCGAGTTGCTCGACGGGCGGTGACGGGGAGATTTCATCGAAGTAGATGTCATGGGCTTCCAGTGGTCTGCCGAGGCGAGTGGAGACCAATTCCATGAGCGGCTTACGGGTTGGTGACTCCAGGAGATTCAGCAGAAGCTGCTCGACCTGCGACTCCGGAATCTCTCGCTGAAGATCGAACTTTCGGGCGATGGCCGTTGGATGCTCCGGGTGATGCTCGTCGTATGCCTTCGCCACCCTGAACATGTCCAGCCACCGTTCATATCGTTCCAGGCCGACGAGATCCGTCGCGGGCTGATTCCCAACGGTATTGGCCTCCGGATCCCAATCTTCCGTGGAGGACCCATCCATGACGGCGGTTGGAATTGTTCCGTCGATGTGCCGCCCCATGACCCACATCAAAGCGCGCTGCCTTGGGAGTCCATTTTCATCTGCGTACCCGCCACGCAATTCCTCACGAATGATCCAGTGCGCGAGCAGTGCGCGGTCTGCATCGAATGGTCTCTTGCCATCGGGCGTCACGAGCGTTCCGACCGGGACATGGAAGTCGGACACGAAGGTGTCGGCGCGGTGTCCGAGTTCTCTGGCCAGTTCAGATACCGACTCTGGAATCCGCGGCCCAAAGCCGCGGCAGATGCGGATGGCCGCCCACTGCTCGGAAGTCCACTGGTCGCCATCATCGAGCATCGTCTGAAGATTCGGTCGGTCGAGGTTGAGTAGGGCGACGAAGGCGATCTTCTGCTTGTAGAACTGGTCGCTCAAATCGGGCGCCGGATCAAACATCGCGAGCAAGTCGTCGATTTCATCCATGCGCTCGCCGCGAAGGTCGGACCATCGCCGCAGTGTTCGGTGCATCTCGTACAGATGACCGCCGATCTGCTCGGTGGCTTTTTCCAAGCGGTCGACGAGATCGGTACGCCGCTTCTCGTCCGCGACGAAATGATCGAGACAGAAGGCGGTCAGCGTGGCCTCGTCACCATCGTCATCGGTCCAACGCTCACGAACGCGAGCCACACCGGCTTCGATCCGTTCCCGGTGGGCTTCGCCGTGTCTGGCGATGAGTTCGGTGATGGGGTCCGAGCAGGCAACAGCGGTGGTCATGGGGTGCTCCGAAGGGGAAAGGGCATGGATTCTACGCGTGAGAGTACACTCGGGGCATGAGTACACCATTTGGATGCATGGGCATTGTCGCGGCGTTCATTCTGGTCATTGCCGCAGGGCTTGCCGTGCCGGGCTGCCAGACCGGCAATCGCGGGAGCGTCGCAGGCACTGGAAACGAGGTCGTTGTGGGTCTGGCCGAAGCTGGCGGTGTGATTGAACTGCATGTTGGGCAGATCCTGCTGGTCGAGTTGCCCGAGAGTGCCTCCTCGGGCCGTGTCTGGCAAATGCTACGACGTCCCACCGGAACCGTTCTGATGCCGGACGGGAACCGCTATGAACAGACGCCCGAGCAAGAAGCACGTCAAGATCTGATCGGCATGCAGCAACTGCGATTTGAGGCGGTGGGGCCGGGAGAAGTGATCCTGAGCCTTGCGCTGGTTCGACCGGGAACCGGACTGTCATCCCGCGACGAGCGGTGGATGGGTCAGATCGTCGTCCGGTAGGAACCCCGCTAGGGCTCCGATCGCTGCACCATCGTGTCGAGCATCGTGCCGATAAGGGCCGTGCCTTCGTGGCCACCGCCGTTTGAATCGCCGACGACCATGACGCGGGGTGTGATTTCGATCTCACGCTCGCCGATGATCTTCAGCAGTTCCACAAGGGCGGCGTTCTGCATGCCAATCTCCGCGGCGAGTTTGCGAAAGAGTTCGGCCTGCGCCTCTGCCTTGATCTTGATGGCCTCTGCTTCGGCGGCTGCTTCAATGAGTACCTGCTCCTTGGACTGCTCGGCGATCTTGACCGCGTAGGTGGCGGTTGCGAGGTTCGCTTCCTCGTCCGCTTCCTGCTTGGTGCGGCTCAGGGCCTTCTGCTCTTCGGCGGCTCGCTGCTGCTCCTGGAACGTGATCTGCTCCTGAAGCGCGATTTCGCGGTCCGTCTGCGTCTTGAGCAACTCGCCAAGCGAGGCCTCGTCGCCGATCTGGCCGATACGGACGGCATTGACGCTGACGCCGACTTCGCCCATCTCTGATCGGATGGTGTCGGTACTCGATGACTCTTGCTGCGACCGCTGCTGGACGTAATCGAGTGCCTTCACGTTCTCGGCGTTGTTCCGGAAGATCGCCCGTACGACCGAGGCAAGGTATCGCTGTAACTTGCCGTCATCTCCGCCGAATTCGGCCACGACTTGCGGCGCATCGATCGGTTTGATGCGGAATTCGACGCGGACATCGACCGGGAATGTGAAGCCGTCAGACGTTCGCACTTCGATTTCGCGGCCGTCCGTGCCTTGGGCGGCCGCAGGTCCGATTCCGTAGCGGATGATCTGCTGCTCTGTGGAGAGCAGCGTCACCTCGTAGGCCTTGGTATTGAGATAGAGCTTGTTGGGGTGCAGCGGTTCCTTCCAGATGCCTCGCTGTCCTTTCTCAACGACGCTGGCGACCTGCCCATCCTCAGCCGCGGGTGTTTCGCCGACGTTGGACTTGATGACACCAACCATGGCTTTGGGAATATTGGTCGCGTCGGCCAGATCGACCTTGAACAGCCGTGTATTGAGGCGGTAGTTGCCGGGTTTGAGAACCGACGCCTGCGGGCCGCGGTTTCCCTGGCCCTCGGCGAGGAAGTGCTCGGCGCGAAGCATGTCAGCGGGCTGCGCCCACTCGGCGGCGAAGGCCTGACCCTGCGGAAGCGGTATACCATCGACCGCTGTCAGCAACCCAACCTGTTCGCTCGACACGACGACAATCGGTTCGATTTCGACGTCGTACAGGCCCGGCCACAGCCAAAAATGCCAACCGGGACCAAGGATGCGTGCTTGCGGTCCTTTCTCGTTCTTGGTGGCGATGATGGTGCCCGAGGGGAGTTCCTCACCAAAGTGCTTGACCACGACGCCAACTTCGTCGTTGGAGACATGTCTGATCGAGCTGAACAACACAAACAAGAACAACACCACAAGCGCTGCGATGGCGCCTCCGACTTTGACCGCTGGGTTGGGCGATGAAAACGCCCAAGCGAACAGCCCAATTGCAATGACAAGTCCGACAAGCAGCAGCAGCATGGCCATGGTTCTATCTCCTCGTAGTCCCGAACCAACCTCGCAGAGTACTAGGGATTCCACGTGCGAGGGTTTCTCGGCCCGATTGAATGGACTTAGGGCAGGCTGGGTGCCCAATTGGGGCCGGTCGCTGCGTCCGCCCAGCGTCTCATGTTCCCCATGGCCTCAAAGGGTTGGAGATGCACGTGGCCGTCCGGCGCGGCGACGACGATTCGACCATCGTGCCGCTGCGAGAGGAAGCCGCCCGTGGTCTCGGGGGCCGTGCCTGGTTCGGGGTATACAAACCGGCCATCCTCGGTGGTGTCCCATCGCGGGGTGCTGCCACCGAGCGCCGGTTTCCAGGGTGGGGCGAGCCGCCAGTAGCCCTCGATCGTCTGCACTGCGGTGCCGTCCTGAAAGGGGCCGCGGCTTGAGGCGAAGGCAATGAGATCGGCCGGCCGACGGATTCGGGCGAGCCCATCGGCGAACGGTGGCGCCGCGCCGTCGTCCTGGCTTTGAATGAACTGCCAGAGCGTCCATGTGTCACATGCGTCGGATTGGCGGCCACCGAGGAAGTCGGTGTTGAGCCCGAAGGAGGGATGCAGGGTGGTGAGATAGACCCCTGTTGCGGGGTCTGAGGCGCCTTGGATGGCGGCTTCCCAGAAACCCCGCTGGTCATTCACCCAGAGCGAGGCGACGGGATCATCCAGATACGGAATCAGCCGCCAGATCCATCGCC
>CAYYGU010000042.1:0-4514 GCA_964471525.1 uncultured Isosphaeraceae bacterium | reverse complement strand
GGCGTGGGCTCCACCTTCAGCGCCTACCAGAGCGGCTACCCGTTCGATGACCGTGACGGCCAGGTCCTGCTCGGCTTCATCACCGGAACCGAGATCGAGGTTGGACTGCCGCCACAGGCCTATCGCGTGAGCGAGTGCGTTCTCGAACTGTCCATATCCTCTGCCGACATCCCCTACGACCCATCGACGGATTCGTGGCAGACCCACGAGCCAGGTGGTCCGGCGGATGGGGATGTCGGCAGACCCACCTACCTGACCGGAGTCGAGTTCCGGAACGGCTGGACTCCGTGGTCCTTTGGAGAGGACGGACCCTTTGGCGACGTGTGGAATCCGGGCGTTCGCAACTGCTATCCGATCGACTTCGATGAAGATGGCGAGGCTCGGGATATCTCCAACAGCCTGACCGAGGGCTTCGACCCACTCGTGTGGGCTGTTGGAATTGCCGAGGGCGTGCAGCCCGGAGAACTGATACCCGCCTACACACCGCTTCGGTTCACCGTGTCCGTCGATGACCCCGACGTGCAGTGCTACCTCCGCCGAGCCCTCTCCGGGGGCCTTGTGGAATTCATGGTCACCTCCCTGCATGCTGCGTCTGAGCCGGGCTCGGGTGGCGAGAACAACTACCCAGACTGGATTCTCAAGGAGAACACGCTGGTCAAGCTTGGCGTGGTCTCCCCGGCATCATTGGTATTGAGCGTTGTCGTCGAGCCGCCCAGCGGCGTCGCGGGCGATGTCACCGGCGATGGCGAGGTGAATGTGGAAGACCTGCTTGCGACCCTTGAAGCCTTTGGCCGGTGCCCGTGTTGCCGGGCCGACCTGAACGACTCTGGAACCGTCGACGTCGATGACTTGCTCACAGTCATCGGTGGATGGGGCGGCTAATTGACCAACAACCCCGAGCCCCTGCTGGCTCACGAGGAGAGATCATCATGTATTCAGTACGTACCACTGTGCTCACCGGCCTTCTGCTCGCAAGCCCTGCCGCTGCCGACTTCCTCGTCGAAGCGGCGCCAAGTTGGCGGGGCGATTCCAATACCAGTTGGTATCACTGGGAGAGTTTCACGTCTGCGTCAGCAGACACCGGTCCCAACTTTCCGACAAGCGAGCAGTATCCCACCGGCGAAGCGATCTTGTTCAACTTCAGCGATGGTGCGGTTGTCAGCGGTGATGGCAACATCTACGGCTTCGGTGGGGCCTTGAATGTCCATGCCTACGCCTATGCGGCTGCGGATGTGCAGCGGGTGGTCGCCAATATCTCGATGCATGGCACCGAGTTGCTCTATGACCAAGTGATGCTCGCGTGGAACGATGGTATAGAAGGTGGGGAGGAAGGTCTCCTCTTCGCCGATGTGTCGATCAACTACTGGGAAGAAGTCGACTTCGGCGGAGGCATCGGGGCCATTGCCAATGTCAGTTACGCGTTCGATCTGTCGTTGATCGGTGCCGATGTTCGCGAAATCGGTGTGATGTTTCAGACAGCGGCCGCTCACTCGAGCCTCGATGCGATGGCCGTGGATCTTCAGACGGTGCCTGCGCCTGGTGTGCTTGCTGTCTTGGCACTGGCCGGAGTGCGAATGCGGCGTCGCCGCTGATGCTCAGAAGAGCCAAATACCGAGGGCAAAGGCCGCGGCCGCGGTGACGACTACGAGAAGCGCGGCGGTGAGCGGCGTGAGTCCTGAGAGCGGATCATCCATCTCTGCGTCGCGCGAAGGCGGCGCGAGTACGGATTGAAGTTGATCGCCAAGCTCACCCGCGCAGCGATATCGGTCCTGCCGATCGTGTGAGGTGGCCTTGTCCGTGATTTTTCGAAGTTCTACCGCGAGCGGTCCCTCGTGTCCTTCGATCCACCGTTCAATCAACCGGCCGAGATCGAAGACATCGACACGGCCATCGAGGGACAGCGGAGCGAGCACCGGACGCTCGGGAGCGCCGCCATATTCTCGGAGCTTCTCGGCAGCGGCGGAATCGGGAATGGCTCGAGCCAGCGAGGCGAGCAGGCCCGGGTCGGCCAGGCGGAGTTCGCCGTTCTCCTGCGCGAGCATGCGCGAGGCGGTCAGCCTGCCGTGGAATAACCCGTGAAAGTGCAACTCCTGCAAGGCATCGCACAGGGGAAGCAGCACCTCCACCCGTCGGCGAAGATCGCCCGTGGATGTTGCCCTCGCATCGTTCATCGCTTCCCCGTCGATTCGTTCGGTGAGGAAGAAGGCCTCGGCGCCGCGACCGAGATCGACCGTGCCAGCCTCGAGTACGCGGGGCAGTCCCGGGTGATCCAGGCGGAGCAGCATCTCTGCGTGCAGCCCGACTTGGCGAGCATCGTCCAGTGAGAGACGCTGGCGGGCCAGCGACAGGACTGCCGCAGGCCCGTCGCCCTGGTGTTTTGTGGCCCACCGCTCAAAGAGCCCGTCGTCCGAGAGTCGGCCATCGAGCCTGCACGTGCCGACCGTGAGGCCGGTTTCAGTGCGAATGTCCACATGTTCAACATCGGGACGGCCTGAAATACGGTGCGTGGTACGCGTCTTGGTCAGCGCATCCTCCGCGCACGCATAATGCGCGAGCATTTCGTTGACTTCGTTGCGGAGTTGGGTGTCCTCGCCGCAGGTCGATTCAATGAACGCGGTCCGGCTCGACGGGGGGCGGTCGAGCGCCTCGGCGAAGATCTGGTCGGCCCGGTGTTGGTCCTTGGTTGCGTTCAAGCGAGCGGACTCCGAGGCACCGCCCGAGCGTCCACAGGATCAGTATGGTGGACAGACGATGCTTGAAGCACAGGGTAACGAGCGACATCCGTAAAGGGAACTGCTGAGGTAGGAGCAGGCATATGGCGGTCGGCCTCGTAGGGGCACGCAATCTCGGCCAACTCTCACGGCGAACCCCCAGTGTCGGGGGCGATGTCGTCCTGGTGGGCCTGCTTCTGGCATTGCTGGGCGTCTTGATGCTCTACGGACGGCAGGTCAGCGGCGCCTACGCGCGAGAAGTTCCCATCGATCTGTCGATCGGGGCGCTTCCGGCCTACGCGGCGCTGAGCCTTGCTCGGTGTCTCGCCGCGTTCATGCTTTCGCTCCTTTTCACACTGGTGTGGGGATCGATCGCAGCCCACAACAAGCGGGCCGAGCGGTTCATGATTCCGGCGCTCGACATCCTGCAGACCATTCCGGTGCTGTCATTTCTGCCACCGGTGACGCTCGCGCTGATCACGTTGATTCCCGGAAGCGAGATCGGATTGGAACTCGCGTGCATCCTGATGATCTTCACCGGTCAGGCTTGGAACATGGCCTTCAGCTTCTTCCAAGCCATTCGGAGTTTGCCTCCGAGCCTGTATGAGGTCGCCCGCGTCAACCGATTCGGCGCGGTGCGGACCTTCTTCCGCATCGAGTTGCCCGGCTCGACCCTGCCACTGATCTACAACTCAATGATGTCCTTCGCCGGGGGCTGGTTTTTCTTGACGACCATCGAGATGTTTACGCTTGGCAACAAGGACTTCCGCCTGCCGGGCATCGGATCGTGGCTCGCCACAGCCCAGCAGTCACACCAGTGGGGCTTGGTGGGCATTGGAAGCGTCGTACTGATCGTATTGATCGTTGGCGCAGACCAACTCATGTTCAGGCCGCTTCTCGTGTGGGCACAACGGTTCAAGATCGAAGATCAAGAAGGACAGCGACCGCCGCGATCGTGGGTCGTGTCGCTTTGGCGAGCATCACCACTCGTCCGGATGGCGCATCGTCGGCGAGACGCGCGCCGACGGTCGAAGTTGGTCGAGAAGTCAGGAATGCCTGTCGGCCCGGTGGAGCCAGCGAGGCGTTCAGATCGCGAGCGACCGATCCACAGTTCCCGACGCAGACCCGTCCGTTCGGCGATGCGATGGCTGCTGGTCTGTGTTGCCTTTGCGGCGATGGGATGGGGGCTCTTCCTTCTTATCCAAACAGTGCGACCGCTTCCGATGGTGTCAGAGGGCGTTTCGCGGGGTTGGTTGGATGTTGGGTGGGGGTTGACGTGTTCGTTTGGCCGCGTGCTGGCGGTGTTGCTTGTGGGATCGTTGTGGGCGATTCCTGTCGGACTCTTCATCGGCCGCTCCGAGCGACTACGCTCGTGGCTCGGCCCCGTTGTGCAGGTCGTGGCCTCATACCCTGCGCCGGCCTACTTTGTCATCATCACCGTTGGCCTCGGCAGTGTCGGCACCCCGTTCTGGTTCATTGCGCCACTGCTCATGTTGATGGGGAGCCAGTGGTACATCCTGTTCAATGCGATGGGGGGCGCTTCGTCGATTCCCGCGGATCTCAGTGAGATGTCGCGGACCTATCGTCTGGGCTGGTGGGAGAGGGTACGCCGGGTTGATCTTCCAGCGATGTTCCCCTTTCTCGTGACCGGCTGGGTGACGGCCGCTGGCGGCGCGTGGAATACGACAATCGTGGCCGAGTATGTGCAGACCGGTATCGGGCAAGCGGATGTCCGTATGACGGCTGGGATCGGCTCGTTGATCGCGTATGCGACGGATCAGGGAGACTACGCGCTGCTTGCTG
>CAYYGU010000041.1:0-11436 GCA_964471525.1 uncultured Isosphaeraceae bacterium | reverse complement strand
GCCAGATGAACAACCCGAGCGCCAGCCTTGCGGCTGGCCTTGCAGATCGGAAAGTTCGCTGCTGGTGAGTCAACAGGCACATGAACCATCAGCCTGCACGTCTTGATCCACCGTTTGATGGCCTTGATCTGCCCCCTGACCTGCCGGACATGCGATATCGCACCGAGCCCCATCGCACCATCGTCCGCCGTACGCCCAGCCATGCGGGCGCCAGCGGCTTCCATCTTCTCGCCGCCCCATGCGTACACAGTCCACTCTGGATGCGTCTTCAGCAGCCGCTCAATAACCGGCGCTGCCAAGGCATCGCCGCTGGGCTCGAAGGCCGTGAAGAGAACGACCGGCCCTGCTGATGTGTTCGTCTTATCCCGCACGTGGGCAGGATACTACTGCGGGGTGCCACCGAACAGGCCGTCTGCGATACCATGCCCCACCACTCGCCCCGGGGACACGGCGACCCGAGGAGTCCTTGCACCATGCCAATGCGTACCCATACCTGCGGTGAACTTCGCTCCACCGATATCAAGGCAGAATCGACCCTGTGCGGATGGGTCAATACCTTCCGCGACCAAGGCAAAGGATTGGTGTTCATCGATCTCCGGGATCGAACAGGACTGACCCAGGCGGTCTTCGACCAGGAAGACTGCGATACCGAGGTCATGGAACTCGCCCGCTCGCTGCGGCGAGAAGACGTCGTCCAGATCACCGGACGGGTCGACCCACGGGCAGGCGGCGTCAATCCCAAACTGAACACCGGCGAGATCGAGATTCGAGGCACGGCCCTGCAAGTTTTCTCCAGGTCCAACAACCCACCGATCCTCCCGGACGACAAGGAAGCGGGCAAGATTGCGGAGGACGTTCGCCTCAGGCATCGCTACATCGATCTCCGCCGACCGACGATGCAGCGAACACTGCAGATGCGTCATGATCTCATGGCACTGACCCGCGAGTATTTTCACAACCTCGGCTTCCTCGAAGTCGAAACACCGTTGCTGATCAAGAGTACGCCAGAGGGCGCACGCGATTTCATCGTGCCCTCTCGCATCTACCCCGGAAAGTGGTACGCCCTGCCGCAGAGCCCGCAGATCTTCAAGCAGATCTTGATGATCGCCGGGTGCGACCGCTACCTCCAGATCTGCAAGTGCCTTCGTGACGAAGATCCTCGCGCCGATCGCCAAGCGGAGTTCACCCAGATCGATCTGGAGTTGTCCTTCGTCGATCGCGACGAGATCATCAAGATCATGACCGGCTTCATTCGCCGCGTTTTCAAACAGTTGCTCGGGCTGGACCTTGGTCAGATTCCCAAGATCCCATGGCACACGGCCATCGACACATGGGGTGCAGACCGACCCGACATGCGTTTTGAGCTGCACCTGCAAGACATCTCCGAGATTGCCGCCAAGACCGAATTCAAAGTCTTCCAGTCGGCGCTTGCCAGAGACCGCGGCGTCGTCAAGGCCATTCGCATTCCTGCATCGGCCGACAAACTCACTCGCAAGGTCCTCGACCAACTTCAGGAGACTGCGAAACTGCACGGGGCTGGAGGGCTTCCGTGGACCAAAGTGACCGAAGAGGGATTCGAGGGCGGTATCGCCAAATTCATCGACGGCGTCGCCGAAGAACTCTCAGCCGCCCTTGAAGTCGAACCTGGCGACACCATTCTGATGGCCTGCGACGAATGGCTCAAAGCCTGCGAATCGCTCGGAGAAGTGCGCTTGCACGCCGCGCGACATCTTGAACTGATCGACACGACCGCCTGGAAGGCCCTCTGGGTCGTCGACTTCCCGATGTTCCGGTGGAGCGAAGACAAGCAGCGGTGGCTCGCGGAACATCACCCCTTTACAGCCCCCGTCCCGGAGGATCTGGACAAACTCGAATCCGACCCCGGCTCGGTCGTCTCGGCCGGATACGACATGATTCTCAACGGCTCCGAAATCGGCGGCGGATCACTGCGTATCCACGACTCCGAGGTGCAGAACACCGTCTTCCGAGTGCTCGGACTCGAAGATGAAGATATGCGCGTCAAATTCGGCTTCCTCCTCGACGCCCTCAGTCAGGGTGCTCCCCCTCACGGTGGCGTCGCCTTCGGTCTCGACCGACTCGTCATGCTGCTCATGTGCACGGACAACATCCGCGACGTGATCGCCTTCCCAAAGACGCAGAATGGCGCCGATCTCATGACCGAAGCGCCTGGCCCGGCCGACCAAGAGCAGCTCGATGAACTCCATGTCCACTGCGTCGAACAAGTCGCCGCGGAATAGCCATTCCTGTTCTCAAGGCAGGATTCCTGCTCAGTTCCCGAGCAGACTGCGAATCCACGAAGCGGTTTCAGCCATCGACTCACGGTCGATTCCCGTGGCGAAGCCAAGTTCATCGCACAGACCCAACAGCGCACCGGTCGCGACGTTTCCGGGGGCGCCGGGGGCGAATGGGCATCCACCCAGCCCGCCGCATGCCGAGTCAAATCGCCGGACACCGAGTTCCACAGCACGCCTCGCGCACGCGATGGCGGCGCCGCGTGTGTCGTGCAAATGCAGCACGATTTGGTCGATCGGAATACGCAGCGCAATCGTCTCGAGCAAGCGCTCGGTATCGTCCGGGGTTGCCGCGCCGATCGTATCACCGAGATCGATTTCTATCGATCCGAGTTCCAACAACCGATCGACAAGGCTTGCAACTTGGGCTGGCGTGACGCAACCCTCCAATGGACACGCAACCGCACAACTGACGTAGACGCGGACCGGTAGATTGGCTTCGATGGCTTCGGAGACAACAGGCCGAAACCGCTCGATGCTCTCCGCGATCGAGGCATTGGTATTCTTCTGATTGAAGGCCTCGCTCGCCGCCGTGAACAGCGACACTTTGTCCGCGCCGGCGGCAATCGCCCGTTCGAGTCCATGAATATTTGGAACGAGCGCCGAGTACACCGTTCCAGGACGTCTGACGATGGCTGCGAATACCTCCTGGGCATCAGCCAACTGCGGAACGCGATCTGCCCGAACAAAGGACGATACTTCGACTTCTGGGCATCCGGCATCGGCGAGCCGATCGATCAAACGCACCTTGTCGGCCAGCGAAACGATGCGGTGCTCGTTCTGCAGGCCGTCACGGGGCCCCACCTCGGTGATCCAGATTCGCTCGCTCACTCGTCTTGCTCCTTGCTCGCTTCACGCCGCTGCTGAGTGATGAAGAAGAACAAGAGAAAACACGCCACGGCAATCGTCAACAGCACGCCGACACCGAGCAACATGAACTCCCCCACTGTCACACTCAGCGACTCGCTCACATCCGCAGGTGGCTTCATGGTCTGTCCGCCTTCTCGGTGCTACCAGCCAACTCGACCGCCGTGGACACCATGTCACCATCGGCCACACAGCGAACAGAAGTGCCGAGCGATGCGTGAGCCCATTTCAGCACGGCCATTGCGATGCTGCGATTGCCTCGCATCGGCGACGGGGCGCTGGATGTCACGACTCCGACCGGATCGCCGGGCGAACCATCCTCGTCCACAAAGACTTGTCCGCCTGCGATCGGAAGTCGCTCGTCGGGCATGACGAGCGCTCGAAGAATCTGCTTGGGATGACCAAGGTGCTCCATACGGGCAACAACTTCTTGGCCGGGGTAGCAGCCCTTGGTGAAACTCACTCGCTCGCCAAGAAGCCCAGTTTCGTGTGGCAGACTCTGCTCGCCAAAGTCGATGTGCCACCACGGCGTGCGAGACTCGACCCGAGCCATGTTGAAGGCGAGCCACCCGACGGTTCGAAGTCGCATCCCAGCCGACATCCCATGCTCGTGCAACGCTTCCCATACTCGCAACGCCTCTGTTCGAGGAACGTGAATGCGAACGCCAGAAGTGCCTGCGGTATCCCACCGCGTCACGATCGCAGTGATGCCCTCGACAGCGATGCTGACGCAGCAACCCGGCTGCGGCAGCGGACCGCCGCAGGCCGCGAGCAATCCCGCAAGATCCGGGCCATGTGCTTCGAGCGTGTACCAGTCATCGCCCCTCGTGGCATGGACATCTTCCGAGAACCTCATGGCCTCGATCGCCCTGGCAACTGCCGCCACATCCCGCAGATCGACATCGAGCAGAATGCCTTGATCGGATCGAATCATCAGGACATCGGATTGGATTCGGCCCGTCCGATCGAGCAGGAAGCCCGCCGCAGCCTCGCCTACCTTGAGATCCCGCACCTTCTGACTCAGCAAGCGATCGAGCAGGTCGATCGCATCGCCTCCACGCACGAGCACCACACCGCGCTGGGCGGCGTCTATCACGGCCACGCCGCTGCGAATCGCAGCGTATTCGACTTCGAGGCCCCCGAGTGTCGCCACTGTTTCGCATCGTTCCTCGCCATCGCCCCAATCGAGATACTCCGGCTCACCGCCGGCGAGCGATGCCGTGGCCGCGCCGGGCCGATCAGATCCGGTGCGATCGACGATGGAGCGCATGAGGTTGAGGGCTGACAGCCGATGATGTTCACGAAGCGGCATGAGACGCCCCCTCTGTCGCGGAGTGATGGCGAAGCGCCGCCGCGATCAATTGCTCAAACAGCCCCGACCCCATCGGGCCGTCGCCGCTGCGTTCTGGATGCCACTGCACGCCGACCCGAAAGTCGGCGGTCGGGTCCACGATCGCCTCGATCAGCCCATCGCCCGCGGTGGCGGCAACATCGAATTCACCAGCCGTTCGCAGTGCCTGATGATGGCGACTGTGGACATCACCCCGGCCGATCGATCCGCAGACCTCATGGCGACGGCCGGCCGCATGGTCTTCTGCAGTCTTGAGCGAGTCGGGAA
This sequence comes from uncultured Isosphaeraceae bacterium, assembly GCA_964471525.1. Classification (GTDB taxonomy): domain Bacteria; phylum Planctomycetota; class Phycisphaerae; order Phycisphaerales; family SM1A02; genus UBA12567. Next base: position 6,639 of record CAYYGU010000041.1, on the reverse strand, counting down.
GATGTTGATCCAACTCGCCGCCTGCTTCGAGACCCATCAACTGCATGCCTAGGCAGATCCCGAGCATCGGCATGCCACGGCGACACGCGGCGTGATAGGCCGCCAGATCGAAGGCCTGCCGAGCCGGGTCGACCTTGACCGCCTCGGGGTGGGTCGGGCGGCCCCATGTCTCCATGATGGGGTCGTCGCCGCCGCTGAGAATCAACCCATCGCACAATCCCACCAATTCCTCAACCTGCCCGAACGATGGACACAGCACCACGGGGAGGCCTCCGGCCCGCGTCACGGCCTCTGCATAGGCTGGCGAGAGCCGAAGACGGCCCTCGGAGAGATCTGGGGTGATGCCGATGACGGGGAGCAACATGAGGGTCGTACTTTCTTCTTTCCGAAGCTTGGGGTATGATCCCCGATTCGTCGCCTTGGGCAGGTGCTCAGGGCTGCTGGGAACCCAGTATCCACGACGAGGAAGAAGAACGCCATGCCTGCACCCACCAGAAACCGCCGATCCCGACGCACCAAGGTTGTCCGCGACGACATCAAGGGCAATCCTTGGGTCGATTACAAGGATGTCGATGATCTTCGACGTGTCCTGACGCCGAACGGGAAGATCTACTCCCGCAAGCGACTCGGCACCAGCGCGGCTGAACAACGCCGCGTCAGCCAAGCCATCAAGCGGGCCCGTTTCCTCGGCCTCCTGCCCTACACGAGCGGGACGCTCTAGGCGGCAACCCCAGAATCCGCTTGCACACCGCAGCGGCTCGACACAGCAAGAGTTTGAATCTCAACTGCCTCAGAACTTCATCCTGGGGGTGCTCGCGGAGGCCGCGTTGTATCCAACCGCCGGCTTCGCGAAGACGATGCTGCAGGATGCACGCCACGGCCAAGTTCGAGATCGACGCCACACAGGTGGGGTTGATTCGAAGAATACGGCGGCTGATGGTCCGGCCCCCCTGAAGATCACCGGCGAGGAATCGGCAGCGAGCAAGCGGTCGCAGTACATCGACATCAGACCACGCTCGACGATCCGCGAGCCGCTCAAAAACTTCGGCCGCATCAGAAGTCAGTTCAACGCCCAACAGCAGGTGTCCGAGTTGCTCAAGTGAGGCATCGTCCTCGGTCGGACCCCCGCTGTCGCGTAGCCGCTGCGCGGTCAGCCGGAGCAATCTCCTCGCATCGCCAACTTGCCCGAGTTGCAGCAAGGACTCGGCAAGCGCCCGATCACATCCCTCGTGATTTCGGTCAAGCCTTCGCACCAATTGAAAGGCGAGTGCCGCCTGTTGGAACTGCCCCTGTGCCATGGCGACCAAGCCCAACCGATAATGGGCCTCGACCTGCACAGGATCCTGCTGGAGTACTTGCCTCAGTAGGTCGCATGCCTCGTCCAAACGGCCTGCCGCCATGAGGAGTTCGGCATAGGACAGGGGTACCGACGCATCGACCGGCGACTGCTGCAAGAGCCGCCTGCAGATCTTCATCGCCTCCTCATCGCGTCCGGTGGCCGCCATCACCTCTGCGAGAGACTGATGAGCCTGCCATCGCGTGGGTTCAAGGCGAATCACCTCTTCAAGACACCACACCGCTTTGTCCCATGACTGGCGATCGGCAAGGCTCTTCGCAAGCGGCAACAAACATGCTGCGCTTGTCCGATCGAGGCTCATTTCAGCGAGGTAGAACGTCGTCTCCGCCTCATCATGCCGCCCCTGCACAGCCTGTACTTCGATGAGCCGCGACCAGGCATCCTCGTCGTCTGGACGCAGTCGGGCCACCTTGGACATCCGCTCCTCGGCGCCGCGATGATCGCCGAGCCGCATACACACGGCAGCAGCGGCATCACTGTGATCGGAGGTCCGGGGCGATGCAGCGGCGGCTCGGTCGAAGGCCTCGATCGCTTCGGTATCTTTACCACCCAGTTCGAGAATCAAACCCAGTTGGTGATGCCAATCCGCTTGTTCCGCGTCGATCGCGATGGCGCGGCGAAGGGCCGTTTCGGCCTCGGCCAGTCGCCCGGACTCCAGAAGAGCTTCGGCCCTGCTTGCGTGTTGTTCGGCGTCGGTCCAGTCGCTCATTGGGGCTCCATATCACCTCACACTGTAGCAGGCGATACCGCTCCGGCCCGCGTACCATGCTTGAAATCATGCGACCCCGAACACTGTTTCCGCTGATCCTCCTGCTCATGTGTTCGTGCGCATCGCCCAAGGCAAGCCCCGGGGAAGCGGCGGGTCCGAATCAAGACCCCACTCCACTGGATGCCTCGTCTGCCCGGCGGCTCCAACTGGCCTCGGTGATCCTGATGGACGCTGCCGAAGATGTTGATACCAAGACGCGAGCGACCGCTGCCGCCGAACTTGTTTCACTGGCATTGCCTCAGTCCCGCGAATTCCTCATTGATGCGATTCGATCGGGACGGGCTGAGGTGCTTCATGCCGTTCTCGAAGCAATGCTCGCCGAGTCTGAGTTGGAAACCGAGTTCGGCCCGGTGCTGCTTGCATTGCTCGCAACGGCGCCGCCCGATGTGCAGCCGATCCTTGCCGAACTGCTCGCACGCCACGGGCAGGAAGATGTTCGCATTCTTCCAGCCGTGTCGCACATCGCCTCTGATCAGAGCCAACCCATCGATCAACGACTTGCCGCCATTCGAACGATCGGTGCGTTTCGGCATGAGCCCGCACAGGCCGCGGGGGAACTCATGTCTGTTCTGCGGCAAGAGAAGGGATCAGACAACACCGTCATTGTTGCGGCGAGCGAGCAACTTTCCCACCTCACGGGGATGCCCAAGAGCACGACGCCGACCCAGTGGCTCAAGTGGTGGAAGCAGAGTCGCAACCGACCGGCGGAACGGTGGCTGGAAGACACGGTGGATGCGCTGACGAAGGAGGCCGCCCGCCGCGGCAAGGAGTTGTCTGAAGCGCGTGCTGCCCGAGATCGCATGTCGGCCCGACTTCTTGCGGCCTACAGTGAATTCTGGCCCTTGTTGTCGATCGAACAGCAGCAGGCTCGACTTCTGCCACTGCTCAGCGATGAGTTGGCCTCCGTGCGTGTCTTTGGACTCGACCGCCTGGCCGTACAGTTGCGTGACGGACACGACACGCCCGGTGGTCAGGAGGCGGCCGCTGCGTTGCTGGCCGATCCCGAACCAACCGTGCGAGCGGCCGTTGCTGCGCTGATCCCAGAACTGGACCCCACCGCCATCGATCCGGCCGTTCGGGCGAACTTCCTCGCCGAAACCGACCCGATCGTTCTGGCCGCACTGCTTCCGCGAATTGCCGAGATCCAACCCGATCTCATCACCGCCCAGAAGATGGGCCCGCTGCTGGCGATGGAGGCTGTCCGACCAGCCGCCATCGATGCCATGTGGGTCATACTCTCTCGGTCTGATCGCCCGTCCGACGCCGTGGCTGCTGCGATGCTCCCGCTCGTACGGGAGGCGTACAACACCGAGGCCACGCCCGCAACCGGCGCGTTGCTGGCACTCATCGGAACGACCGACGATGTACACACTCTTGAGCCACGCCTCGACGATGCCGACTCGACATGGCGGACGGCAATCGGTACTGCGATGCTGCTCCGCGGCATGAACGAGCCGCTCCTTGCCAGAGCCGCAGATCCCGCGATCTACCCGCTTGCGCTCGCCGCGCTTGGCGAAGGCTCCGACCTTGCCAGCCTTCAGGCCGTCGGCACCTTGGCGCCGCCCGAGCAGCACACGGCCCTGTGGATGCAGACCCTGCTTGATGCCGCCCGCCGAACGCCCGCTGAAGATGCGCTGCAGGTTGATGACCTGCTCGCAGCCCTGCCAGCGGTCACACCAGCCCAACGAGCGGCGGTGCTTCAGGAGGTCTTCAGTTCCGGCGATGTCGCCGAGCAGAATCTCGCCGATATTGCCAAGCGACTCGGTCCGCTGGTGCTCCGGACCGGTGATCCAAAGGCTGTGGTTGCGATGATCGATCAGGTGCCGGCGAGCAGAATCGACGCCGAACTGCTCGCCACCAAATTCGAGGCCGCAATCCGGGGACGCCTGTACGACGAAGCCGCAACCGTTCAAAGTGAGCCCGGGGAGTGGATAGACGCCTTCGAGCGTTTCCAAGCTGAACAACCAGAGGTGGCCGATCTTGTTCGCAGCGAGATCGTTCGCCGGTTTGAAGATGACCTCGATGCCGCCATGCGAGCACGCCTCGGCATGGCGACAGACCCAATGATGGGCGGCGCCGACCACGGCAACACGCCCGACTAACGCTTCGATTCCATCTCTTACTCGCAGGATCAGATCCATGGCCGCCATCCGAACCCGAACCGATCACGACTCGATGGGCGTGCTGCAAGTGCCAGCCGACGCCTTGTACAGCGCCTCGACACAGCGAGCGGTCCAGAACTTTCCGATTTCAGGACATGCTGTGTCGTGGGAGATCATCCACGCCTTCGCCTTGCTCAAGTGCGCTGCTGCCGAGGCCAACCGTGAACTTGGCAAACTCAGCGCCAAACAGACGCGGCTGGTCGTCAAGGTCTGCGGCGAGATCACCGCCGCACTTGAAGATCCAACAACGCGGTCGGACATGATGCAACACTTCCCCGTTGACATCTTCCAGACCGGATCCGGCACATCAACCAACGTCAACGTCAACGAAGTGATCGCCAACATGATCTCGGTCTCGGTCGGAAACGCGCTCGGGTCCTTTGATCCGGTGCATCCCAACGATCATGTCAACATGGGTCAATCTTCGAATGACACGTTTCCGACGGCGGTTCAGATCGCAGCGGCATCGCACATGAAGCGTGCGATGGTGCCGAACCTCAAGAAACTGGCCTCCACCCTGCGACGCAAGGCCAAACAGTTCGACGCCATCGTCAAGATCGGTCGCACGCACTTGCAGGACGCCACACCCATCCGCCTCGGCCAGGAGTTCAGCGGCTTCGCCGCTCAGATGGACTTCGCCGTCGAGCGGGGACACAAGGCAATCGAGGCGATTGCCTCCAATCTTCCAATTGGCGGCACTGCGGTCGGCACCGGCATCAACACGCATCCGCGATTCGGCTCGCTCGTTGCGAGACGACTCTCCAAGGACACCGGCGTCCGATTCCGCGAAGCTGGCAATCACTTTGAGGCGCAGGCATCGCGGGACTGCGTTGTCGAAGCGCATGGAGATCTGCGCACGATCGCGGTCAGCCTCTCCAAGATCGCCAGCGACATTCGGTACATGGGCTCCGGCCCTCGCTGTGGAATCCACGAGATTGAACTACCCGCGATTCAACCCGGCTCATCGATCATGCCCGGAAAGGTCAATCCGGTGCTCGTCGAGTCGGTCATGCAGGTGGCGATGAAAGTCTCTGGCAACGACGTCGCCGTTGGCATTGCGGGCATGGGCGGAACCGGATCGCTGATGGATCTCAATGTGGCGCAGCCGATGATGGGCGACTGTCTCCTTGAAAGCATCAAGATCATCGGCAACGTCTCGCGGCTCTTCGCCGAAGACTGCGTCAAGGGACTCCAAGCGAATCGCAAGGCGATCAAACAGAAGGTGGAGCAGAGCCTCATGCTCGGCACGGCACTTGCTCCGGTGATCGGCTATGAAGAGGCCTCCCGTATCGCCAAAGCCTGCTACAAAAGTGGACAGACAATTCGCGAGTACTGCCTTGAACATGACACTCTTCCGGCGGCGCAACTCGACGAACTGCTTGATATCACGTCGATGACGTATCCGCACTGAGCGGCAACGAACACCGTGATCCCCTCCGCAGGAGGCGGTGCGGGGGTTCTCTCTCCTGCTCTCCTGATCGCCTGCTCGCCTGCTCTCGCGGCGAAGCCGCGGCCCCGCTCAGCGAAACCACGATGCAACGGTGGCAATCGGAAACGCGGGAAACCCAGATGAGGCCAGTATCCGCCGGAGTCCATCGGATGGATCGGCCCATGGATCTGTGCTCGTGAGGCGGGTCACCGATGGTGCATCCCGCGTGTGCTCGACAATCCAGCCTCCGAGCCCGGCACCCTCAAGACGCACGTCCTCCTCGGCGATCTCCTCAAGCAGTCGCCTGAGATCCGCCGCCTCCCGCGATCCGAGTCCGCACGCCCCTGCTGCTCCATCGTGCCCCCGGAGGCATGGAATCAGGATGCGGCTGACCTCCGGCGCCAATTCGCTCGCACGCGGCAGCATCGACAGTGGCGCTTCGCCCCAGTCATGAACCAGAATCACCACGCCCCCGTCGCCATCGCCCGCGATATCCCACACCGGTAGATCCAATCCGTCGCGGGTTCGAAGCGGCCATCGCTCCCACGAAAGTCCCGCCTCGGTCGGATCGATCGGTTCGCCCGCAGCCAGCGCCAGCCCCACGGCGCCAGCGGGCGGATGTTTCGCCTTGTGGAGCAGAACCCATACGCCACCGATGATCCACAACGCAGCAGCCACGGCAAACAAGATCAGCAGACCCATATGACACGTGATGGTATCGGCGGTCCGAGGCGTACACTGTCCCCATCGTGAAGCCCTCCCTACAAGTCGGCAATACCGCCGAGATTCACATGCTCGTGACCGAGGACATGTGTCCGGCCTTCGATGGTGTGATTGTCCACCGCGTGTATTCCACCTGGTCCATGGCCCATCACATGGAGTTGGCAGCGCGCAAGGTGCTGGCCCCCCACCTCGATGAGGA
>CAYYGU010000040.1:5091-11587 GCA_964471525.1 uncultured Isosphaeraceae bacterium | reverse complement strand
CCCTATGCCACAACGACTTCCAATAACGCGTTTTTGTAACTTGTGCTGTGACAACCACATAAAGTGACCGGCGGTCCCTTCAGGGCGAGGGTGTGAGGGAGGCGGGTCGCGTGAGTTGGCGCCACGGGGCGGGGTCGCTGCCTTGGAAGAGGGGGTTCTCTGGATGAGTGACCGACCATCCTTCCGCCTCGTCCTTCGCTTTGTTGCCAGATTGCCGCATGATCACCAAAACGACGGATTGGCCTGCCGCAGCGTGAATCGCTAATCGAGCGGCGGCCTCATTGGAAACGGACTGACCATCGACCGACATCAGAATGTCGCGCCACTGGAGACCTATTTGCTCGGCGGTGGTCTCCGGGAGGATGCGGCTGATCTCGGCGCCCTGTGGCGGCAGCCGCTGGCCTGGATGCCGCAGCCTCCAGCGATCCACCGCCGTTTTCATCGTCGGCCACGATCCAACATCGGAATGCCCACTGAACGCCCGCATCTCCCCGGTGAAGTACACGCCAAGCGGCGGCGGCCACGATCGCCTGGCCCAGAGCCGGCAGTCGATGAAGTAGGGATCGACCCACACACGGGTCGTACCCGGCCCCCACCCGATCCGCGTCACAGTCCCCTCGAAGTTCGCAGTGCCCTGGACCCGAACCGACTCGGTCACGAGCCTTGGAACCTGCGTCTCAATGGTCTTCTCAAATGGTGGTGGATCTCGAATCTCCACAACCACGACACTGGCCCCATGATGTGCCGCAAGGACCTCAGCCTGTGGTACTCCTTGCCCTGCCCTTCTTGAACTTGCATCTCCAATTGGGATCAACCCCTTGTTCAGATACGTATCAAAGCGTTCCATCTCTGCGTCGAGAACCTCCCCGGCGTTGATTCCTGCGGTCTTGAGTGTCACCACCTCAAGGTGATCGGACCGAGTTATTCCAAACAGAGATCGCCCTACGGAATCTCCGCCCGGAAGGGTGCACCTGAAGTTCTCGGAGAGGGACGGTGCGCAGCCGGTCGTCCACACACCTGAACCGGCCAACATCCCAATCAGAATCGCCGAGCAGCCCCGCATGGCGACAGCGTACTGACTGCCAGCCGCGGCTGCGCCATATCGCCATTCAGCAGCCAGCAATAGTCACGTGTGCAGCAGCCCTTGCATCATGTGATCCCTCCACAGCACGCCCTGTGTTGCGGGCATGAAACGAGATGGTCGTTGACCATTCCGACCGCCTGCATGAAGGCGTAGCACACCGTTGGGCCTGTCCACTTGAAACCCATGGATTTGAGTTCCTTCGACATCGCGTCGCCCTCTGCAGTGCGGGCGGGGATTTGATCGTCCCGCTCCCATGCATTCACGATGGTCGTCCCGTTCACATGCGACCAAAGGAGATCAGAGAACGACCGACCTTGATCTCGCAGTTGCATGAATAACTTGGCGTTGTTCACCGCCGCCTCCACCTTGGTGCGGTTTCGAATAATCGCAGCGTCCAGTAGCACTCGCTCGATGCGCTTGGATGTCCAACGGGCGAGCTTATCGGGCGCTCCAAGTTGGAGCCGTTTCGCCATGGCATCCCGCTTGCGAAGCACCACCAGCCACGACAAACCAGACTGGAAGGTATCCAATGTCAGTTTTTCAAAGAGCGCCACGTCATCCCGGACCACCACTCCCCATTCCGTATCGTGATAGGCGACATACTGGGGGTCGGTGCCGCACCATGAGCATCTGGTTCGTTCGGCTGACGACGGCATCGGTGTCAATTGTACGCCGCTGGCACGGTACGCTGCCCATTCATGCTGAGCATTCATGAACTCCAGAAGTCTTATGGGAGCACGTCTGTGCTGCGGGGGGTGTCGCTCACGGTGAATCCGGGGGAAACCGTCGGGCTTGTTGGGCCAAATGGGGCCGGAAAGACAACGCTCTTGAAGTGCGTTGTTGGCGTTGTCCATGCGGACGCAGGGTCAATCGACGTCGGCGGTGTGAATGCCATCACCAACTCGCTGGAGGCGAGGCGTCTGATTGGATATGCGCCGAGTGAAACGGCCCTCTATCACAGGCTGCGCGCAGGCGAATTGCTGGACTTTGCCATCGGGTTTCATCCGCAGTCGGACCGAGCACTCGGACGATCGCTGCTTGATGAGTTGGGTGTCCCACGACGACGCCGCGTCGGCGCCTTGAGTCACGGCATGAAACGCAAGGTGCTGTTGGCGCAGTCGCTCGCGAGCGGCGCACCGCTACTGATCATGGACGAGCCGATGGAGGCCTTTGATCCACCGGCGAGGCTCGTCGCCGTACAACTTCTTCGAGATGCCGCCTCCGAAGGTCGCTCCGTACTGTGTTCATCGCATGACCTCATAAGCACAGAGCGGTTGTGCGATCGCGTGATTTTTCTTCGCGGCGGCTCGATCTTGCGGGAGGGACCAACCGGCACATTACTTGCAGAGGCAGGCCGCGTAGTGCATTTGATGCTCCGCAGGCCGGTCGATACCACCGCGCTGCCGACGCACGACGGATGGAACTGGTCGGGCAGCGGCACACACTGGACACTTATTCACGATGGTTCGCCCGAAGATGTGCTGGCCGCCGTGGCAGATCTGCCAATCGCATCCATTCGAACCGGCGACGGTTCGCTCGATGAGGTGTTTGCTGCGCTCTATCTGGATCCGCAGGCATGAGCCTCTGGAAGCAGTTTCTTCGCCAGACTTGGTGGATCGCCGCGGGGTACTTCATCATTCTCGAGGCGGCGCTTGTAGCAGCGATTCTGTACTGGCCTCGCTTCCGTGACAACATGCCAGCGATTACCAAGTTGGTTCCATTCGACGCGATCCAAGACCTACTCAAAGCAATGGAGCACGCCGGGTATTGGCCATATCTCGCAGTGCAACAGTGGTTCAAGGGATGCAGTCTGTTCGGGGTCGCTGCGATCGCCTTCATCGGAAGTGGCATCATTGCCCGCGAGTCGGACCAGAGAACAGCGGAGTTTCTCCTGTCGCGACCAGTATCACGGCGGCGGGTGTTGCTGGTGCGACACATGATGCTCACGTTGTTGATCACGATTCCGGTCTTTCTGAGTTCGATCTCGGCAATCTGGATCAGCCGCAGCGTGGGTGAGTACATCGCCTGGGGCGAGGTACTGGCCTCCTCGCTCTACATGAGCCTGTTTCTGTGGACGCTCGTGTCATTCACGACACTCATTTCGGTCTTGTCAGCACACCAACTCACTGCGGGAGCGGCAGTTGTAGGCATGGTGCTTGTCTCATTCGCCATGTACCTCGTAGAAGGGATCAATCACCTGAGCCCATTTGCACTTATCGATGTGCGTATCTTCATGGCGATTCGCGATGGCGACTTCCCCTGGTGGATTGCGGGCGGATTCGTCATCGCGTCCATGGCAATGCTGCACTGTGCCGATCGAAGTTTCGCTCGGCGCGACTTCTGAGTTTCTCGTAATCTGACCGACATGCGAGCACTCCTCGGAAGCGGTGGCATTCGAACGGAAGAACGTAAGGCGTTGTATGTCGAAGAGACGCAGCGGCACTTCGGCGATGTCGAGAACATCTTGTTCATTCCGTGGGCACTCGATGATCATGATGCCTACGTGTCCTTGATGAACGAGCGTGGCTTGAACGCCGGATACGAACTGATTGGAATCCACACGTGTGAGGATCCAATCGCTGCAATCATGGCGGCCGACGCGATTTCTGTGGGCGGCGGCAACACATTTCGACTTGTGTGGGAACTCCATCGATCCGGCGCGATGAACGCAATCCGAAACAGAGTCATTGATGACGGCATTCCATACATGGGCGTCAGCGCGGGCACCAATGTTGCCTGCCCAACCCTGCAGACCACCAATGACATGCCCATTGTACGGCCCGAGTCGTTTGCAACGCTCGGCCTTGTTCCCTTCCAAGTGAATGCCCACTACTTCGGAGGCTCCACGTGGGTGCGTCTCGAAGATGGTTCATACATCGAGCACTTTGGAGAAACTCGCGATGATCGATTGCGTGAGTATCACGAGATGAACGATCTTCCGGTCATTGGACTTCGAGAAGGGTCATACCTTCGCTGCCACGATGACGCGATTGAGTTGTCTGGTGGCGAGGCTCGACTCTTCGTATCCGGTCGCGACTCCCTGGACGTTGCGCCGGGAGACGATTTGGCGAACCTTCTGCCTTGATGCGGCAATTGAACGTCCCTGCATCTATTGAGATTTGAGAGTCGATCTGCTCTGATACGCCCCATGCGAAGGGCGTTCCAATATCCAGTGCTCGCTTTCGTTCTGCTTGCAGGATGCCAAGTCGGCCCGGAGTATGTGCCTCCGGAGATGAGCGTTCCGAATCGGTATGCGTGGAGTGATGCCGCCGAGAAGGCGCCACCCGCCGAACCCGCTGCCTGGTGGAAGCGATTTCACGATCCCGTCCTCGACGAACTCATCACCCTGGCAACAATCAACAACTATGACCTCCGCATCGCGGTAGAGCGAATTGATCAATACCGCGCCCAATACGGGATCGCCTCAGCAGATCTCTATCCGGATATCGGGGCGCTCGCGAGCTATAGCCGCAACCGAGCGGCGGGATCCGATTTCACAAACACCGGATTCTCTGCTGCTGGAGTGACATACAACTCATGGCAAGTAGGTCTCGACGCCTCATGGGAGATTGACCTCTTTGGACGCATTGCCCGTGGGATTGAAGCAGCCGTCGGCGATCTCCAGTCTTCGGTCGAGGACTGGCGATACGCCCTCGTCACACTTCGCGCCGAGGTTGCATCCTCATACCTCACCATCCGCACATTGCAAGCCCGCCTCGGCGTTGCAGAACGCAACATCCGATCGCAGCGGAGATTTGTCTCTCTCATTGAGCAACAGATCGCCGCCGGAACCGAAACCGCGTCCAAGTTGGCACAAGCTCAGGCTCAACTTGCTGAATCTGAATCCCTCATCCCCCAACTCGGCACAACCATGGCCACCGAAGTGTCGAACCTCGCTCTGCTTCTCGGCATGACGCCTGGACCACTGAGCAGTCTGATTCCTGAATCAGGGCACATTCCAGACGTGCCGAAAGAACTTGCTGTCGGCATTCCTGCAGATCTCCTGAGAAGACGGCCCGACATTCGTGCAGCGGAGCGATCACTCGCGGCCGCGACTGCGAGAATCGGCCAGGCCACCGCGAACCTGTACCCAAAGCTCACCCTCACCGGGCAGTTCGGCTTTGGCGCCTCAAACTTCTCAGATCTCTTTCAATGGGCGAGCCGCGCCTACGCCGCCGGACCCGGAGTCACCTGGGACATACTCAACGGCGGAAGACTCAAATCTGTGGTCAACCAACAAGAGGCGCTCACACGACAGGCCCTGCTCCTTTATGAGAAAACGGTGCTGCAGGCAATCGGAGAGGTTGAAGGCGACCTCATCGGTTTCACCCTCAGCGCCCGCCAGCGAGATGATCTTGCGCGAGCCGTCGATGCCGCCCAGCTCGCCTATGACTTGTCCCTTCAACAGTATGAACACGGCACAACTGACTTCCTTACGGTCATCACCGTGCAGCAGAATCTACTGGAAGTCGAGGACTCATTTGTCCAATCCCGCGGCCTGTGCGCCGAGACGATGGTGGAACTGTACCGCTCGCTCGGCGGTGGTTGGACAAATGGACTACTTCCCAAGCTCGCATCAGAATCCAAGGAATCGTCCTCATGATGACTCGTCAGTTGTTGCTCGCCGCGTGTGTCATCACGCCCTGTGCGTGCAGCGAAACATCAACGCCGACGCCTACTGCGCCTCCACCGGTTCCGGTCGTCACGGTCAAAGCCAAGATGGGCGACTTCCCGGTCAAACGCACCTATCCAGCGATCGCGTCGCCAGTGTGGCAAGTTGAAATCATTGGTCGCGTCGAGGGCTGGCTGGAAACGCGGCATGTGCAACAAGGTTCCCTCGTCGAGGAAGGCGAGCTGCTGTTCACACTTCAAAGAGCGCCGTATGAAGCCGCATTGCTTTCGGCGCAAGGAAGCCTTGCCGATGCAGAAGCACAAGAATTGCTCGCCCAGATCGTGGTGGATCGCAATGCCCCACTCGCGCAGAGCGGAGCGGTATCCAAAGAGAATATGGATCAATTCGCGGCCAACCTCGCAGTTGCAACGGCGCAAGTGCTGATCGCCAAGGCCCAAGTCATAGAAGCGGAACTGAATCTCTCATATACCGAAATCCTCGCGCCCATTGCTGGGCGGATCGGTGCCACGTCAGTCGATCCAGGAACCCTCATCATCCCAGGCACAGAGGCTGCCACGCTCTGCACGCTTGTGACGGCCAACCCCATTCGAATCAACTTCGCCCCAAGTGCCAATGAGTTCCCCGACTTTCTGGCGAAATGGACGGCGGAGCAGCCACTGCATGCAGAAGTCACCGTCCCGAGAGAAGCCTCATGGAAACGCAGCGGAACGATCACGTTTGTGGACAATGCCGCCAATGCCGACACGAGCTTGATTCGCATGTGGACCGATGTCGACAAC
>CAYYGU010000040.1:2303-4991 GCA_964471525.1 uncultured Isosphaeraceae bacterium | reverse complement strand
GCACTTCTTCCGACTCCAGTGAGGCGAAGAAGACGAACTGATGATCGACTTCTTCATCAAACGCCCGATTTTTGCGACGGTCATTTCGCTCGTCATCACGCTTGCAGGGGCAGTTGCAATGGGCGTTCTGCCAATTGCGCAGTATCCCCAAGTCGCCCCACCACAAGTCACCGTTACCTCGAATTACAGTGGTGCCTCCGCAAGCACCGTGTCGGATGTCATCACACGACTCATTGAAGAGCAGATCAATGGCGTTGAAGGCATGCTCTATATGTCATCCTCGAGCACGAATAACGGCGTGTCAAGCATTGTGGTGACATTTGAGGTTGGCTACGACCAGAACATCGGGGCCGTTGATGTTCAGAACCGGGTCCAACAAGCTGAGGCGCGTCTGCCGGAAGAAGTTCAACGAACTGGTGTGACTGTTACGAAGCAGTCCACCCAATTGACGGCAGTGGTCTCACTGCTATCACCGGATGGGCGTTACGACAGCACCTACCTCAGTAACTACGCGGACATCCACGTCACCGACGCACTCAAACGCGTTTCTGGTGTCGGCCAAGTCAACAACTTTGGGCTGCGCCAGTATGCCATGCGTATTTGGCTTGATCTAGATTTGATGGCGACCTACCGCATTTCCACCGAAGAGATCGTGAGCGCCATCAGCGACCAAAACCAACAAGTAGCGGCTGGGTCGGTCGGCATGCCGCCCTTGAAGACCAATCCCGCCTTCAAGATGCAGATCAACACGCTTGGCCGACTCGTGACAGCGGAGCAGTTTGGAAACATCATCCTTCGCGCATCTCCGGGAGAAGTCGTGCGGCTCAGTGATATTGCCAGGGTAGAGCTGGGTGCTGCGTCCTATGTGAGCGACAGCGCCCAGAACGACCGGCCCTCCGCGCAGCTGGGCATCTTCCAATTGTCAACCGCCAATGCGCTCAGCGTTGCCAATGGTGTCGAAACCACGATGAGGCAGTTGGAGAACAATCTCCCTGAAGGAATGACGTGGCAGTTCAGCTACAACGCCACCGACTTCATCATGGCCTCCATCACGGACCTCATATGGACAATTCTCGAAGCGGTTGGGCTCGTGGTTCTCGTAATTTTCATCTTCCTACAGTCCTTTCGAGCCACACTCATTCCAGTCATCGCCATTCCTGTTTCGATCATCGGCGCGTTCGCCTTCATGCTCGCCTTTGACTTCAGCATCAATATGCTGACGCTCCTTGGACTGGTCTTAGCCGTTGGATTGGTCGTAGATGACGCAATTGTGGTCGTTGAGAACGTTGAGCGCGGCATGGAGGAGGCGGACGACGATGTGACGATGCGAGAGATCACATCGAAGTCGATGCGCGAAGTACGTGGTCCGATCGTGGCGACCACATTGGTCTTGCTCGCGGTATTCGTTCCCGCTGCCCTGATGCCAGGTATCACAGGGCGGCTCTACAATCAATTCGCGCTGACTATCGCCTTCTCCGTCGCGCTGTCGAGCATTGTGTCACTTACGCTCACGCCAGCGATGTGCGCGCTCGTGCTACGTCGCAATTCAAAAGGCAAGTGGCTCAAGAAACTCTTTACGCCAGTCAATATTGCAATTCATTGGATGACGACAAGTTATACAGCCCTCGTACGCGGGTTTAGTCGCGTCTATTGGCTCGCGGTGATTGCGCTTGGCGGAATCCTCACGGCGGTCGTCCTTCTTCTGTCTTCGACATCGACGGCCTTTGTCCCGGATGAAGACCAGGGGTATCTCTTCATCGCGGTTCAGCTCCCATCCGGCTCAACGCTCGATCGAACGCTTGCGGTCGAAAAACAGGTCTACGACATCTGCGCGAAGATCCCCGAAGTGAGCCATGTGATTGAGATCGCCGGATATGACTTTATTTCTAGCATTAGCCAGGTCAATTCGGGTTTCATGATTCCACTCTTGACACCGTGGGACGAGCGTACCGGTGCCGGCCAAAGCGCGGCCGCTATCGAGTCGAAACTGAACGAGGAGTTTGCGGGGATCCCCGGCGCCGTCGTCTTTGCTGTCAATCCACCTGCAATTCAAGGGATCGGATCGGTCGGTGGCTTTGATCTTCGCCTTCAAGATTTGAATGATCTCGGCATGGACGCACTGAATGCAGCAGCCCAGAAGGTTCTGTACATCGCGAACTTTGAAGAGCCCGCCAAGTCCTATCTTTCGAAGGTCTACACCACGTTTCGAAATGATGTCCCTCAATTGTGGCTTGACATAGATCGCACCAAGGCTGAGGCCTCAAATGTGGAGATTGGATCGCTCTTCACAGCGATGCAGGCGGCACTCGGCAGTTATTACATCAACGACTTCAATCGCTTCGGTCGGGTGTATCAAGTCATGATTCAAGGGGAATCGAAGTATCGCACCGAGCCTGAAGACATCTTGGCGGTTCGTATTCCAACACGCGACGGCACAATGGTTCCGCTCGAGTCTTTCGCGTCGGTCAGTCGGATTACGGGTGCCAACAACGTTCCACACTACAACATCTATGATTCAATTCCAATCAATGGCGGCGCTGCCCCCGGATACAGCAGCGGCACAGCGGTCACGGTCATGGAACGCCTGCTCGAGAAGGGGCTCCCGGACGGGATTGGATATGAGTGGTCTGGGCTCACGTACCAAGAAATCAAGGCGGGCAATCTCGCGCCCTACGTCTTTGCACTTGC
>CAYYGU010000040.1:0-2203 GCA_964471525.1 uncultured Isosphaeraceae bacterium | reverse complement strand
ACGGCGGCGCGGCTTCGGCTTCGACCAATCCTGATGACCGCCCTTGCCTTCGGGATCGGCGTACTCCCACTCGTTCTGGCCAACGGCGCTGGCGCCATGAGCAACCGCTCCATTGGCACAACCGTGTTCGGGGGCATCTTGGTCGCGACATTTGTGACCCTGCTCCTCGTGCCAACGCTCTACGTCGTCGTCGAATCGATCCGGCACGCATTCGGCTTCGGCAAGACCGCCGCCGAACCCGGCAAGTGACCGCCGGTCACTTTATGTCGTTGCCCAGACAGAACTTATGTTTTTTGGTTTTTGCAAGTGGCTGTCAATACACAAGATAAAGTGACCGGCGGTTGATGAGCATTGGTGTGGCGTTTTGGCGGCATTCAGCGGGGTAGGCTCGGATTCGTGGCATGCTGTCGGTATGACGAAGAAACGACCCAACTACGGCGGGCTCAACGTTCATCTCTTCAACCGGCGAGTCGACCGGCAGCCGTTGTTTGTGACGGACGAGGACTACCTGGAGTTCATTACGTTGATGGAGGAGACCCGCCTCCGCGTCAACATCGAGATTCTCGAGTGGTGCTTGATGCCCACACATTGGCATATGGATGTGGAGCCAGAAGGCACGTGGGACCTCCCCAAGTTCGCGGAACTCCTCTGTGGAACGCACGCAAAGCGGTGGCGGAAACGACATGACTCGGTCGGGCAAGGATCGCTGTATCAACGGGCCTACAGGGCGGTTCCTGTTCAGGGTGGGGATCACCTGGAGACCCTTCTGCACTACATCCAGTGGAATCCTGTGAAAGCTGGTCTGTGCAAACATCCCGTCGAGTGGAGATGGGGGAGCGCGCGACGATTCATCGACCCGTCGGTCGGCCGCACACCAAGACTCAAGCGACTCGCCATCACCCCAATCGCTTCGATGTCCGAGGAGAAGATGAACGAGGTGTCACGGTCAATGAAGGTCGGCCACCCACTCGGTGACGCGACCTGGACAGAGGAAGTCACCGCCAGAATCGGCATGGAACACGCCATTCGCCCGTCACATCGACCGCCGGTCAGTTTATCTCTTTGACACAACAGGGCTTACGGTTTTGGCATTCTTGTAAGTGGTTGTGAATGCCAAACATAAAGTGACCGGCGGTCAGTGCAGCCAACCGCCGGTCACTTTATCTCTTTGACATAACAGAACTTACGGTTTTGGCACTCTTGTAAGTGGTTGTGAATGCCAGACATAAAGTGACCGGCGGTCAGTGCGAGTGCAGCCCGAGCTGGTCCAGGAGGAAGGCGTCTTGCCAGGCGATTTCGCGGTAGCGGGCGTATCGGCCGCTGGCGCCGCCGTGGCCAGCGCCCATGTTGGTCCGCTGGAGGATTGGGGAGTTGTCTGGGGTTGAGGTTGTGTGGTCGCGGAGTTTGGCGACCCACTTGGTGGGCTCCCAGTATTGGACGCGGGGGTCGTTCAAGCCAGCGGTGACCAGGATGGCGGGGTAGGGCTTGGGGGCGACATTGTCGTATGGGGAGTAGGAGAGCATGGTCTTGTAGAAGCCTGCGTCCATGGGGTTCCCCCACTCTTCGTACTCACCGACGGTGAGCGGGATGGTTGGATCGAGCATGGTGTTGACGACATCGACGAAGGGAACGCTGGCATTGGCGACCCGCCAAAGGTCGGGTCGCATGTTGAGGACGGCACCAATCAGTAGTCCGCCGGCAGAGCCGCCTTCGATGGCAATACGATTGGGGTCTGACCAGCCTTTCTCAACCAACCCTTCCGCAACGTCGATGAAGTCCGTGAAGGTGTTTGGCTTGTCGTGAAACTTCCCGGTGTCATACCACTGCCGGCCCATCTCGCCACCGCCGCGAACATGCGCAACGGCATAGACAACACCTCGATCAATCAGCGATGGACGCGTCGTCGAGAAGTAAGGGTTCATGGACGATCCATACGCGCCATATCCATACAACAACATGGGACTCGACCCATCCATGGGCATCCCCGCCAAGTGTGTTATCGACACGGGAATCATGGTGCCGTCCCGCGCCGGAAACATGGCGCGGGTGACCGCATACCTAGATGCATCCCAGCCGGGCACTTCGCGCTCTTTGCGAACATGCCACTCAAGATCATCAATATCAACATCGACTGTCTGGGTTGGTGTCACCGGTGACATGTAGGACATGCGAACAAACGGTGCATCAAACACCTCGTTCTCGC
>CAYYGU010000039.1:0-12011 GCA_964471525.1 uncultured Isosphaeraceae bacterium | reverse complement strand
GTCCGGTCACCGATCTGGACGGAGATGGCGACCTCGACATCGTCGTGTTGTTCTCCCAGGAATGGGAAACGGTGCAAGCCTTCATCAATGATGGCACCGGTCATTTCACGCCCATCGTGCTGCACGATGTCGCCGACGCGGACTACTCCAGCAGCGGCCTCTCCGTCGGCGACATCGATGGCGACGGCGATCAGGACATTGCCTGGACCAACGGCGATGCGTTCGTGTCGGTTGGATATCGCCCACTTCCGAGCCACGGCCTGCAGTGGCTTGAGAATCGCGGCAACCTCGACTTCGCGTTCCACCGCATCGGCGACTTCCATGGAGCATATGGACCAACCATCGTTGATCTTGATGCCGACGGCGATCAGGACATCGTGACGGTCAGCGAATTCGCCTACTGGGAAGAACCCGGCACGCACTCGCTTCGATGGTGGTCACAGCAGCCGGATGGTTCATTTGTTCCGCAAGACTTGTCGACATCGCCAACGCACCTGGTGACCTGCGATGCGGGCGATCTCAATCGAGATGGTCTTCCCGACATCGTCGCCGGCGGGATGGCGCTGTATCAACCCTTCGATCGGGTTGCCAGAATCGTCGGATGGACAAATCACGGACCTGCGGAGACGGCAGGTGTCGCAGCGGCCGCCACACTCGATGCTCGCGTTGTCGATGCATTGGCATCTACCGATGATCCCGGTGAGCGGGGCATGATCCTTCATGCAAATGCATTGTCAACTCATGCTGATCGCGAGTATGCGTCCGCGGAGGCGAGCGAACCGGACAACGCCCGCTGGCCCTACTATCGAGGACTCCTCGACATCGAGGTCGGTGACAGTGTGGAGGCCTTGTTGCACCTTGAGCGGGCTGCAGAACTGGATCGGTCGTATCCGCCGCTTCAGTCGCGGCTCGGAGAGTTGTATGCAGGGCAGGGGAATGTGGCCGCGGCAGCGCAGGCATTCCTAGCCGCTGGCGACATTCCGATGGCCCACCTCGGTCGCGCTCGAATCGCCTTTGCCGATCAGGACTGGCAGCAGGTACTGGCAACACTGGAGGGACGCACCATCCCCGCCGCAGAGGCAATGCGAAACGCCGCAAGAGCGCACCTCCGAGGCGAGCCCCCGAGAGACTCCGCCGCCGTCGACATGGGGCTGCAGTACAGCGACTCGTGGCTCGACCAAATGCGGGACCACGCCCTGCTGGCTTCCACGATTGTGGTGCAGGCGCAGATTTCGTGTATCGAAGGCAACCTCCTGCGGGCCGAGCGGCTGCTACGCCGGGCCGTCGCCGTCGAGCCCCGCGATGCAGATGCCAGGCTTGCCCTTGCCAATGTGCTGCTCGATCCATCTCAGGCTTCGCCAGCGCGTATCGACGAGGCGCTGCAGCACCTCGACCGCGGGATGCGTTCAGCCCCCGGCGATGTCGCCATGCGATCGCAGCAGGCATGGGCGATGTACCTGTCTGGTCGCCACGATGAGGCAGCGGCGGTGTGGGAAGCGATTCTGGCCGAGGAACCCGGCTACGC
Organism: uncultured Isosphaeraceae bacterium; assembly: GCA_964471525.1. GTDB lineage: Bacteria > Planctomycetota > Phycisphaerae > Phycisphaerales > SM1A02 > UBA12567. Next base: position 10,486 of record CAYYGU010000039.1, on the reverse strand, counting down.
GCCAAGTCTTCTGAACCTTGGGCAGTTGCACGCAAAGGCTGGCCGACATGCCCTCGCGTTGGACTACTTCCGGCGGGGCATGGCCGTGCCACGCGACTCGGCTTTCAGCGGCTCGTTCGAGGGCCCCTACCGCGCGGCGTGGCTGTTGAAGCAAGCGGCATCTTCCAAAGCCGTCGGGGATATGGACGAAGCGGTTCGTGCGTTGTACCAAGCCGTGGTTCTGGCCCCGAATGACCCGGAGCCGCGATTCCAATACGGCAACGCGATGATCGGACTGAAGCGGTTTGACCAGGCGATTCCGCAGTTGGAGGCTGCGGATGTGCTGTCGCCGGGGAAACCCAAGCACCTGGCGGCGCTTGGGTATGCGCTCGCTCAGCTGCGGCGATTCGAGGAGGCAGAGGCGAGGCTGAACGCTGCGGTCACGACGGCGCCGCGGTTCGCGCTGGCGTGGTTTCATCTCGGCAACGTCAAACTGCAACGCGGGGACCGGGCCGGGGCCATCGCATGCTTTCAGCAAGCCATCGAACTTCGCCCAGACTTCACGGCGGCTCGGGAGGCACTGGAGGGGATGGAGTGAGCACTGTTGGACACCCATCAAGCTGCAGGAGTTCAGGGGGCTGCCGGCTTTGAGGAAGGAAGACGGCTGCGGAAGGGATTGAGCAGGCGATCAGGTGAGCAGGAGACCGCAGGCTTCGAGGCGAATGGGCGACTGCGCCCGGCTGCGCCCTCCTGGTCGCCTGCTCGCCTCTTCGCCTGCTCTATTGAACAAGGCCGCCCGGAGGGCGGCCTTGTTCAATGGGCCATACTGGACTTGAACCAGTGACCTCTTGTGTGTCATACAAGCGCGCTAGCCAACTGCGCCAATGGCCCGAGCGGGCAGGATAGCATAGCGCCCACCATGCACGACCCAACCCTCAGCGAATTCCAACAGTTCATTCGTGATCGTTATCAGCAAACCGACCAGGCCCGGGGGCCGGCACGGACGTTCCTGTGGTTCTCCGAAGAAATCGGTGAACTCGCCGAAGCCCTCGCACGCCGCGAGCGAGGGGACGGGGATGATGCCAATCTCAGGGAGGAATTTGCCGATGTGCTGGCGTGGCTCACGACACTTGCCAACATCACCGGCGTCGATCTCGCCCACGCCGTCCACGACAAGTACGTCGTCGATGGTGGTCCCGAAGGCACGAAGTAACGCCTTGGGCAGCGCCGCACGACCCACCCCCTTCGCGGAGCGGAAGCAGAGGTGCCGCCTTACACTCCCGCCATGTCCCGCATTGATGACATCTTCACGACCCTCCGGGCAGCACACAAACGGGCGCTCATGCCCTTTGTCGTCGGTGGCTACCCCGGCCTTGACGCGACCGAAATGGTGATCGCCGGGCTCGAAGACGCAGGTGCTGCGATGGCTGAGATTGGGTTCCCGTTTTCCGACCCAATCGCCGACGGTCCGGTGATCGCTGCGGCGATGCACGACACACTTGAGAATGGAACCACCATCGATACGCTGCTCGCCACCGTCGAGCGTGTTCGCCCACGCACCGAGGCTGGCCTCATCGCCATGGTCAGCGAATCGATCGTGCATCGCCGTGGCGGCGGAAGATTCATCCAGCAACTCGCAGACGTCGGCTTCGATGGCCTGATCATTCCCGATAGTGATCATGCGGCCGCGGATGAACTGCTGCCGACCATCGACGCGTGCGATCTCGCTTTCGCCATGCTCGTCGCCCCCACCACAACGCCGCAGCGACTTCCCGAACTCATCGCCCGCTGCCGCGGCTTTGTGTACCTGCTCGCCCAAACCGGCCTGACCGGCGCCCGCGCCGAGTTGCCGGACCTCACCGAGCGGGTGGCGGCCATCCGCGCCTTGACCGACCTTCCCATTGCGGCTGGATTCGGCATTTCCACGCCAGATCAGGTCGCCGCGGCGACCGCGACCTGTGACGCGGCGATTGTCGGTTCGGCACTGGTCGACCGCATGAGCCCTGGAAACAACGCCCCCGAACAGGCCCCCCCAGCCGCCGCGCTGGCGTTCATTGACATGCTCTCCAACGGGCTGCCAACCGGCTGATTCGACGGCGAAACCACCTTCCCCGTGGTACCCTGCTCGGTCGCGCCCAAAATGGGCTCTACCCAAGCAAGGAAACCGATTCGCCATGTCCGACGAGACCGCCACCACAGAAGGCTTCGACTTCACAATCGAAGACGCTGGCCCCGCCAGAAAGCGACTGCATATCACCGTCTCGGCCGAGGCGGTCAAGGAGAAGATCGACGCCTCGATCGGAACCCTCCAGAATCAGTCCTCCCTGCCTGGCTTCCGAAAGGGCAGAGCGCCGATGCAATTGCTTGAGCGGCGATTCGGCGAAGCCCTGCGAGAAGAGGCACGCAATGAATTGATGCAGGAAGGTTGCCAGAACGCCTTCGAGCAACTCGGCGTCCGCCCGCTGGGCGATCTTGAGCCGGTGGATCCCGACGCCACCGTTGAGATTGTCTCCGGGAAACCGCTTGAGTTCGGTGTCGAGTTCGAAGTGGTTCCGGACTTCGATCTTCCCGACTTCAGCGCCATCACGATCTCTCGGCCACAACTCGATGTGACCGACGAGCACATCGACGACGAGTTGGAACGCCAGTGCATGCGGATGGGCAGCGCGGAGGAACTGAAAGATTCCTTCGCCCCGGCCGACAGACTGCTCGGCAGTGCCGAACTCTTCATCGAAGATGCCGAAGAAGCAGCCTTCTCCCACGGACAGGTTCTTGTCGTGCTTCCCGAGAAGGGCGAAGCCGGTCAGGTGCTCGGACTGAAGGTCGAGAAACTCGGCGACTTCTTCAAGAAGGCGAAACTCGGCGACACGATCGAAATCAAAACGACCGGTCCAGAGACGCACGAGCGCGAAGACATTCAGGGCAAGCCGCTCCGAATCGCCTTCACCATCCACATCGCCGAACGGATCACGCCATGCACCCCCGAGGATCTGCTGGAGCAGTTCTCGCTGGCATCCGAGGATGTGCTCCGCGAGCAAGTGCGGCTGGCCCTCGAGCAGCAGCGAGACGAAGACCAAGGCACGGCCATGCGAGAGCAGATGCTCAAGGCCGTGACCGCCGAAGTCGAGATGGAACTTCCTGAAAAAGCTTCTGGCAGGCAAATCTCCACCGACCTTGAGCGGATTCAGATGGAACTCATGTCCAAGGGCATGCCCGCCGAAGAGGTCGAGGAGAAACTCGCCGAAGTGCGAGATCGCTCCGCCGCCCAAACGGTCAACCGCCTGAAGACCTGGTTCATCCTGCAGCGAATCGCCAACGATCAGGAGATCGCCGTCTCCGAGCAGGAGATCAACGCCCGCATCGCCACCATCGCCATGCGGCAGGGCATGCGACCGGACAAGCTCCGCGCGGACATGGTCAAGAATGATCGCATCATGCAACTTGCCGGGTCAATCCGCGAGCGGAAGGCGGCCGATCACATGGTCGAACAGGCAACCATCGAAGATGTCACGATGGATGCGTGGAATGAACAGGTGAAGGCCGAAGAGGCTGCTTCCGGGTCGTGATTCAGTTCCTCGCTGCCGCCACGGGCCGCGGCCCCGAGTCGCAGGACTTCGCCCGCGTTCTCGTTCCGCTTCTGATACTCGCGGCACTGGTCGTTCTCGCGTGGGTTCTGATTGCGGCCATCCGAAAGCGGCTCCGCAACCCCGGTCCAACCCCGTCGACGAGTTACAGCTTGGACCAACTGCGCCACATGCGAACTGAGGGGATGCTGAGCGAAGATGAATACGAGCGGGCGCGGGACCAACTCGTGGGCCATTCCCAACAAAAAACACCCCAACAGGGGGTAAAAGAGGGGAAGCCCACAGAATAACCTGCGACAACGCCGCGAATTGATGGCAGGATAGAGCGTCAAATCTCCGCGAACGGGCAGTACACTGCCTCGCAGACTGACAGTTGGGTCCGGATTGGGCCAGTGAGGGAAGTAGGAATATGCCTCGTTCGAGGAAGAACACAAACCATCAGTTGGATCGCCAACAACTCGAAGAACTCGCCATGGCCGAGTTCCTGTGCGGCGAGAATCCATTCTCAACAAGTGGCGAGGGAGGCCATTCCGACGGCGAGGAGCCACCAACAGGTGGAGGCGGTGGAGACGACGGTGGGTTCCGCGGGCGGCGCGTGACGACCTGCTCCTTCTGCGGCAAGACCTCACGCGAAGTTGGTCCCATGGTCGAAGGACCGAGCGATATCTACATCTGCTCCAATTGCACAGACCTGTGCCAGAACATCTTCCGGCAGGAGAAGCGGCGACTCAGTACGAGCCAGCCGCTCTTCACGACCATCCCATCACCCCGGCAGATCAACGAGTTTCTCGACCAGTACGTCATCGGTCAGGATCTCTCCAAACGCACCCTGGCCGTCGCGGTCCACAACCACTACAAGAGGCTGCTCCATCTCGAAAATGGCGAGACCGACATCGAACTGGACAAGTCCAATGTGTTGCTGATCGGTTCGACCGGCACAGGGAAGACGCTGCTGGCCCGAACACTCTCGCGGGTCCTGAACGTGCCCTTCGCCATTGGCGATGCCACGACACTGACCGAGGCGGGCTATGTCGGCGAGGACGTCGAGAACCTGCTGCTGAAGTTGCTCCAATCCGCTGATTACGATCTCGAGGCGGCCCAGCGGGGCATCATCTACATCGACGAGATCGACAAGATTGGCAAGACCTCCAGCAACGTCTCCATCACCCGCGACGTCAGCGGCGAGGGTGTGCAGCAGTCGCTGCTGAAGATGCTCGAAGGCGTGGTGGCCAATGTGCCGCCTCAAGGCGGACGGAAACACCCCGAGCAGCAGTACATTCAAATGGACACGAGCCACATCCTGTTCATCTGCGGTGGCTCGTTCGAAGGCATTGACTCGCTTATTCAGCGACGAATCGGCCAGCGGCAGATTGGTTTCGGCAGCGAATCACCCGACGGCCTCGTCGAGGAGCGGAATCTTGTCGAGAAGGTCACCCCACACGACGTGCTGCAGTTCGGCTTGATTCCCGAACTCATCGGCCGCTTGCCCGTGCTGGCTCCGCTCCTGCCGCTGAACGAAGAAGAGATGATTCGAGTCCTCACCGAACCTCGAAACGCGATCGTGCGGCAGTACCAACACCTCTTCTCCCTGGAGGATGCATCGCTGGAATTCAGCGATGCCGCCTTGAGCAAGGTCGCCCAAGCGGCCATGGAGCGAGGCACCGGCGCCCGGGCACTGCGGGCTGTGATCGACGGCTTCATGCTCGATCTCATGTACGACCTGCCCGATGGCGAACGTGCCGGGCGGTCCTATGTCATCAGCGAGGATGCGGTCGAGGGGAATTGCACGCTCGATGATCTTGAGATTCCACAGAAGGCCCGCGAGTCGGCCTAGCGGTCCAAGCCGCGAATCAATCGGGCTTCAGGCAACATGGCTCCTTGGGCGTAATCGGGCGCGTCTTCCACCGCGTACGGAAAATCTGCTTCAGTGTGAGTTTGCGGTCCTCCACCCCGAAGGGTTCGAATCGCTGCATCATCAGGTTGTTGTTCCCTCCGCTGGTCTTCAAGCCGAGCGCATTGCCGATCGCCGCAGCCAATGTCTTGGTCTCGTTCTGCGTATCCACGCCGGAGTCGTCGATCACAATCCTGGACTGCTTTGCACCACGACCGCGTTGATACACAACCCTCACGAAGTGGCGAGCCGGCTTGAACCCATGCACGAAGAACATCTCGATGCAGTCGATCCTGGAGAACGAAAGCATGACCTGTCTCACATGACCTATCTCACATGACCTATCTCACATGACCTATCTCACATGACCTGTCTCATAGGATCGCTTACCGTGCCGGTGGCTTTCGCCTTGATGCGCCCATGATCATCGTCGATGAAAATCCATCGGTGAAGCAGCATGCTCCCACCCCGGCCCTCCCGCACAAGACCACACACCTGCTGGCATTCAACATGGCAATCCCTCCACGCCGATGACCACGCCGCAGTCTCTATGGGTCGCATATCCGATGCAAGGCTGAAACTGGCAATTGCGCGGGGCCTCTGCAGAAGGCACGCCATGGCCCGAGAGGCGGCCTTGATGTGTGGCTTGACCAGCGTTCCAGACCGAGCTACCATCCGGGATTCTGCCCGTTATTCCCTCTTTCAAGGCTCGGAGGCCCTGAATCTCATGCCACGTGTCTGCCATTTCACCGGCGCCCGGACCACGACGGGACGGACAATCCATTATCGCGGGCGTCCCAAGTATCAGGGCGGCATCGGCTTGAAGCCCAGTGGAATCGCCCGCAGGACCTTCAAACCCAATATTCAGACCGTGCGAGCAGTGGTCGATGGCAAACCTCGCCGTATCAAGGCGACGGCCAAGTCGATTCGCAACGGCTTGGTTGTCAAACCTTTGCGTCGCAAGTACGGCTGGACTCGGAAACTGAAACAGCAACAGGGCGAGGGCTGAGCCCCCGCCGGAGGTACCGCGAATAAAGGTCCAATTGGACCAATTCTGAGGATTTTTCGTAGACAACGCCCCCTTTCGGGCTAAGTATTCAGACGGTTCGGCGCGTCATCACATTTCAGGGTGCATCTTCGCCTTTCAGGCCTGACTCCCCACATCTTCCACGCTCAACGCGCACCGATCCACATTTCAGAACGATTGACAGGCCCCGGCTCGTCCGGTGGCTTGGTGTACGTGTCCGTCGAGGCAGCAGGGCTTCGATGGTGATCTTGGCCGTATGAGTGGCGGCGATGAGGTGTGTTGGCGTGGCAACGCGAGATGAAATCGAACGAGTGCGGGAGGCCATCGATCTGGTCGACCTGATCGGCGAGCACGTCGCCCTCCAACCGAGGGGGCGTGAGCACGTCGGGTTGTGTCCGTTCCACGATGACCGCCGCCCCTCCTTTGCGGTCGTCACCCACAAGCAGGCCGCCTTCTACAAGTGCCACGCCTGCGGGGCCGCCGGGGATTGCTTCCGCTTCGTCCAAGAGCACCTCGGCAAGGAATTTGGCGAAGCCCTGCAATTCCTCGCCGAACGGGCAGGCATTGAACTCAGCGGGCAGCACGACGAAGACCACGACCGCCGACGATCCCGCCGCGCCTGGCTTCGCAAGGCCCTCAATGCCGCCGACGAACACTTCTGCGCCCTGCTGAGTGACGAGGCCGCCGGGGCCGATGCCAGAGCGGCCATCGGGGCGAGAGGAATCTCGCCAGAGATGGTCGAGCACTTCGGCCTCGGATGCGCTGGTGAGGGTTGGAACACCTTGCGGGATGCCCTGTGCAGCGAGGATCTTCCGGACAAGGTGCTGGTCGCCGCGGGTCTGATCAAACAGCGTGATGACGGACACACGTGGGATGCCTTCCGCCACCGCCTGATCTTCCCGATCCACGACGAGAGCGGGCAACCGATCGCCTTTGGCGGTCGCATTCTGGCCGAGGACGAGGAACCCAAGTACCTCAACTCCTGCGAACACGATCTGTTCCACAAGAGCCGCACACTGTACGGCCTGCATCAGGCTCGCCGGGCCATCATGTCTGCGAGCCGCGTCATCGTGGCCGAAGGCTACACCGATGTGATCGCCTGTCACCAAGCAGGAATCTGCAACGTCGTCGCCACGCTCGGCACCGCCATGACCACCGACCACGCCCGCATCCTCGCCCGCATGTGCGATGTGGCGGTCCTGCTCTTCGACGGCGACGAGGCCGGGCAACGCGCCGCCGAGCGGGCCATTCCACTCATGGTGGCCCATGATGTCGATGTGCGAATCTGCGTGCTTCCCGAGGGAATGGACCCAGATCAACTTCTGCGTCAAGCCGATGGCGTCGAGGCCTTCCACGCTGCGGTCGAGCAGGCCAGCGATGCCTTTGCCTTCATGCTCGATCGATTGGAGCACCAGCTCCAGAACGCAGACGGGCTGTCGGGAAGACAGGGACGCATCGAAACCTTCATCGACACGCTCGCCCGCGACGGCATGAACCATGCGGCGCCGCTGCGGCGAGCGATGCTTGTCGGTCGGCTGGCCGAACTGGCCGGAGTTGCTTCGGCGGTCATCGACGACCTGCTGCGGAAGGCCGACGCCCGCCACCTCCCGAGCAATCAGGGCGAGCACCAAGAAGCGTTCACATCGTTCGACGGAGACATCGAAATCGCGCCGGCCCTTCGACGCGCCGAATTCGATGTACTCGCAGTACGCCTGCACCTCACGTCGGCATCGCAGGTGGATTCAGGCGGCGAGTACTGCGTGCTGGCCGATCCGGCAGCGCGGCGTATCGCCCAAGGAATCGCCACCGCAACCGCGGACGGCACCGCATTGACGATGCAGGCACTTCTCGATCAACTTCCGGATGATGCCGATCGATCCATCGCCTCCGAACTCTACTTTGAAGGCCGCCGAATGATCGACGGAATGGATGGCGACGCCGCCGCCGCGCACGCGACGTGCGAAGCCGCCCTGACGCGATGTCGTCAGGAAGCGGATTCGCGGGAACGAATGAACGAATGGAAGGCTTCGGCGGACCGAGATCCACAGGCCGCCGCCGCCGTCATTGAACATCTCAGAGGATTGGGCCCCCGGGCCGCGGCCATGCCGCGACCGGCGGGTCGATAAGCGGCGACGTTGCCGCGCATCAGTATTTGCAGGAGGACCGGACCAGTGAGCATCAGAATGATTCCAACCATGCACCCGACGCTTCGTGACCTGCTTCAATTCAGCAGCGAACGGGGGTGGATGTCATTCGAAGAACTCAATACTGCCCTGCCCGATGAATACATTCGGCCGGACAAGATGGACGAGTTGTTGATCGCCACGAGGCATCTCGGCATCGCCTTTCTCAACCACCTCGACCGCACGCTCTCAAAGGGGCCCCACTTCTACGGGCCACTCCAAACCAATCTCCGGTTCAAGCGGGACAACCCGCGACGAACCTACAACCTCGCCACCGAGGAAGAGATTCGCGCCCAAGAACTCGCCGAAGCAGCGGAAGCAGCCGAAGCGGCCGCCGCAGAAGGCCACATCGAACCGCCGGATCCAATCCTCGATGAGGCCGAGGCCGCAGCAGTGCAAGCCGCAATCGGCGAGCCGGGCTCCAAGAAGATCGATGATCCCATTCGCATGTACCTCACGCAGATGGGAACCATTCCACTGCTCACCCGCGAAGAGGAAATACGCCTTGCCAAGAAGATCGAAACGACCCGCATGATCTTCCGCCGGCTCGTCCTCGAATCAGACTTCGCGTCCAAACAGGCATGCGATGTCCTGCAGCAGGTGAACGACGGCGAACTCCCCTTCGACCGCACCATGCGGATCTCCACCGCCGAGGAGAATGCCAAAGAGAAAATCGCCAGCAGAATTCCGGTCATCATGGGATCGGTCCGGCGAATGCTTGATGCCAATGAGGCCGACTGGGAGAAAATCGAAGCGGGCGTCGCGGAGCGGACCCGGACCAAACTGATGCTCGGCATGAATCGCCGCCGCCGCCGCATGGCCACCCTTCTGGAGGAGACATGCCTGCGTACGGCCCGGATCCAGCCGCTGCTTCGCAAGCTGCAATCGATCAATCGCAAGTTCCAAGAGGTGCTCGATGACCTCGCTCGCGCAGAAGCGTACCCTGCGAAGTATGACCCCGATGACGTACTGGTCATGCGAGAAGAGATTCGCGGGCTCGGCGGATTGGTCATGGAATCTCCCGAGGAGTTGCAGGCCAGAGTCGCCACCATCGAAGATGTCTTCGAAGAGTACGAACAGGCCAAGCGAGACCTCAGCGGCGGCAACCTGCGGCTGGTCGTCTCGATCGCCAAGAAGTATCGAAACCGCGGGCTTCCATTCCTCGACATCATTCAGGAAGGCAATACCGGCCTGATGCGGGCGGTCGATAAGTATGAGTACATGCGGGGCTACAAGTTCTCGACCTACGCGACGTGGTGGATTCGCCAGGCGATCACGCGAGCCATCGCGGATCACGCCCGGACCATCCGCGTGCCGGTACACATGATCGAAACGATGTCCAAACTTCGCGCCATCCAGAAGCGGCTCCTGCAGATCATGGGACGCGAACCCACGATCGAAGAACTGGCCGCCGAAGCCGACATGAGCGTCGACGAGACTCGGCGGGTCATGAACATCTCGCGGCATCCGATCAGCCTCGATCGCCCGGTGGGCGAATCGGAAGATTCGCAGTTCGGCGACTTCATCGAGGACGAGCGGCAAGAGGCCCCGTCGGAAACCGCCACGAGCGAGATGATTCGCACACGCATCAACGATGTCCTCAAAACGCTGACCTACCGCGAGCGAGAGATTCTCAAACTTCGTTACGGCATCGGTGACGGCTACACCTACACGCTCGAAGAAGTCGGCCGCATCTTCAAAGTCACCCGCGAGCGGGTACGTCAAGTCGAGTCAAAGGCCGTTCGGAAACTTCAGCACCCCGTCCGGCGACGACGCCTTGAGAGTTTCATGGAAGACTCCAATACGGTGGAGTAGCAATCGC
>CAYYGU010000038.1:0-12021 GCA_964471525.1 uncultured Isosphaeraceae bacterium | reverse complement strand
CTCAGTGAATGAAGCGAAGCCGTCCGAAGTCCGGAATGGGAATGAGTCCGGCATCGGGGAGCGGCGCTGGGAAGTAGACGACGAAGGCTTTGCCGATCAGGAGGTCGCGGTTGACGACGAAGGGGGTCGGATCGACTTGCTCGACGACAATGGGTGCTGGAGCGCCCCAGAGGCGGCCGTCGAGGGAACGAGCACTGTTGTCGCCGAGCATGAAGAACTGGTCCGGGCCGAGGGTCACGAGGCTGTCTGGATGGGTTGCCGCCGCGGGCTGGCCCGGCCTGACGCGGTCAACGAACTCCGGCGTGGGCTGATTGGTCAGCGAAGCACTCGCCCTGATCGTGCCTGGGCGGTAGTACAGATCTCGCTCGACCTGCATGTTGGCAATGCGAACCGGAGCGCCGCCAAAGGACCACTGGAGACTCGGCGGATCGGGAAGTCGCCGGGCCAACTCGGATGCCGACGCGTTCTTGGTACTGGTTGCATTGGCGAAGCGTTGTTCGGGCGTCCAGTCATACTCGAGGCTCAGCACCTCTTTGCCGTCGATCAACAGCCGCGCCGCCTGGTCGATATGTTCCGCCACCACACGGCGTGGCATGCCCGCCAGAAACGCGCCGACCTTCGCTTCTACGGTGCGAACTTCCGAGGGGGTGTCTTGTGGCCACATCTCAATCGAAACAGTATCGCCCGACATCGCAAACTTGAAGATGTGCCCTCTCGCCCTCAGTGTCATCGATGCGGAGAGTCCATCCTCTGCTGGCGTCAGTGTCGCGCTGATACGAAGATCGCTGACCGCATACTGGTTGTTGATCGGCGTGAACATGTTGTACGAATTCCAGTCATCCAACGGGAATCTGCTGCTGTCCCAGTCGAGGGTCGCTGGCTTTCCAGATTTCGTTTCCAGTATCCGCCCCGTCTCTACCCAATCCGATTGCGGTGATCCGATCCAAGGAAGCCCGGTCCAGCCCTTGGGAAGCAGCGCGGGCGCGGTGGGCGATTGCTCGCTGTCCCACACCAGTTGCCAAACCGTATCGCGGACATCCCGCTCCTTGCGAGTGATGTGGAATCGATCGCCGCCCGCCTCGCGTACAAACACATCACCATCCACGATCCAGATGGTTTCGCCAGGAAGGCCGATGAGCCTCTTGATATAGGTGCCTGCCGGTCCGTCGGGGTGTACCGGGTTCTTGAAGACAACCACGTCATAGCGTTCGGGCGAGATGAATGGATACAGCCACTTGGCAACAAGGATTCGGTCGCCCATGCGGGCATCGGAAGCCTTGAACCCGCCCTTTCGAAAGGGTTGCAGCCGGCCACCAAGATGATCTCGAAGATGCCTCGCGTCTGGCTTTCGGTTCGCATCAAGACCGACCGGAGTGGCTGAACCAGTTTGGCCGCTCTCAATGAGCATGTGCTGACCGAGCAGCGTTGGGGCCATTGAACCAGTCGGGATGACGAACCCCTCAACGACGAAGCCGCGAAAGATCATCGCAATGACGAACGCGACGATCAGCGACTGAATCGTGTCGATGGCGGTGTTGGCGTTGCTTGAATGGGGATTGGACATGAGCTATCAAGGATACTGGGCGGCTTGACCGCGTGGGGAGGGAGTCGCTCGCTCGGAAGATCGGTTATTCCGACTTCGATGAACTTGCCGGCGGCGCAGCGGAGGTGCCGCCACCATCCTTTCGACGGCCCCGCCGACGACGGCGACGCTTCTTCTTGCCGCTCGAAGCAGCGGCTTCGGATTTGGGCTGGTCGCCGCCTTCTTGTGGCTTCCCACCACGCCGCTTCCGTCGGCGTTTGGTCTTCTTCGAGGAGTCGGACGAATCGGACTGTTTCTTGCCGCGGCCCCCCTTTGGTTTGCGTTGGCCTCGACGCTTGCGGCCACTGTCGCCCTTCGATCGCTTGCCTGCCGGTATTCGCTCTTCGGCTTCATCCTTGGAGAGGCCCCGGAGCGGATCGATCTGAAGGTACTCGCCCGGTGCCGGGCAGTCGTTGGGATCCATGAGTTCCTCGATTGGAACCGCGATGATTCGGCTGTCCGCTTCGAGTTTGACCTGCACGAGCTGGGTCAGGATCTGACCGCCCATCACGATGCCAGGGCCCTCGACCGTTCCGACGCGGGTCTTGCGGTGCGGCAGGTTGGCCTTGAGTTCACGGTAGGTGCTGTCCTCGTATCGAAGGCAGCACATGAGACGACCACACCGACCCGAGATTTTGATCGGATCGAGCGTCGCCTTCTGCTGCTTGGCCGATCGCATCGAGATCGGCTTGAGTACCTTGAGAAAACTCTTGCAGCAGCAGTGCTGACCACACCGCTCGTAGTCTGCCAGGAGCCTGGCTTCGTCACGAGAGCCAACCTGCCGCATGTCGAGTCGCGTTCGGAACTCGACAGCGAGTTCCCGGACAAGTTCGCGAAAGTCCACCCGCTGCTCCGAGTGGTAGTAGATCACGCCCCGCTCTGCCTCCAGCGTGAGTTCTGCATCGACGATGGTCATGTCAAGCACGTAGAACTTCGCAAGTTCGCGGCACTTGGCTGCCATTCGCTGCGCTTCGCCTTGTCGCTCGGCGTGAATTCGCAGATCTTCGGTCGTTGCAATCCTGAGTATGCGGCCTCGATCATAGAAGGGGTAATCACGACCCCCAGAGGCGGTGATGTACTCGCGGATCTCCTGGCGAGACACCGATGTCGAGCATCCGCTGTTCGGGCAGGTTGTGGTGAGCAGGGTCGCGAGTTCCACGCCTCGGTGGGTTCGCACGATGAGTGTGGAGCCACAGCCCGCGCGGAGTCCATCACGAGACTCGTACTCGCCGATCAGGTTCATGCGGCCAAACTTGACAACCAGCGTCTTGCATGGCTCGGTCGCAGCGAGCTGCTCTTCAAGCGTCATCGCATCGCGACGAGCCGGATCGGCATCTTCTTCGAAGATGGGTAGTTGAAATATGGACATCAGAACTCGCGCCGCGAGGCGGCGAAACCGCCACGGTCCCTTGGGTCGTCACACTGTCGCTGGACGGGGGTATCGGCCTCATCAAGCCGTCCAGCAGGCCTGATGAGTGGTACGCGAGGAATGACGCAGTGTAGCGTTCCCGCCGCCGAACCATGTTCAGCGGCCTGCTACTGCCTCGTCTTGAGATCCTGGAGCGATTTGCGGGTTCTCTTGGAGAAGAGCAGCCGAATCGGCACCTCGCTGTAGGGCAGCTCCTCGCGGAGGCGATTCATGAGATACCGCTCGTACCGCCCCTCGAACAACTTTGGATCGTTGACGACCATGGCGATGGTGGGCGGATTGACAGCGACTTGCGAGACATACAGCAATTTGGCCTGTGTGCCGAGCCGTGAGGATGGCCCCCGCTGCTTGAGAATCGACTCGATCACGGCGTTGAGTTTGCCCGTGGTTTCACGATGCGCCGCCTGCGCTGCCAGATTGAAGGCCATCGAAACGACATCTTCGATGCCTTCGCCGTCTTCGGCACTTACCAGCACGATTGGCGCGTAGTCGAAACCACGAAGTTCGCGGGTGAGGTATTCGGCGAACTCGTTCGGATCGGTGTCCTCGGGAACGAGATCCCACTTGTTCAATACCAGTACCGTAGGCTTGTACTGCCGCTGCAATTCCTGGGCGAGTTTTCGATCGACATGCGACACCTTGCGGGTCGCATCGATGATGAACAGCACAACATCAGATCGCCGCACCGCCTGAAGCATCCGGTGGTAGGCGTAATACTCAACATCACCCGAAAAACTCTTTCGCCTCCGCAAGCCCGCCGTATCAATTGCCACAAAGGCGCGGCCAGCCATCTCGAACCGCACATCGACCGCATCGCGCGTGGTGCCTGCGATTTCAGACACGATGCACCGCTCCTCGCCAGAAATCGAGTTGATGAGCGTCGACTTCCCCGCGTTCCGGCACCCGACAATCGCCACCTGCATTTCAGGGTCAGCAGGAACTTCTCCCTGATCGACCCGCTCCCAGACCTGCTCCAGCAGTTGCCGCACCCCATACCCGCTCGCCGCCGACACACACTCTGGCACGCCGAGGCCAAGCGCCGCCGCTTCCATCGCGTGGGGCTCCCACGACTCATCGTCCACCTTGTTGGCGACCAGAATGACTCGATTCTGTAGTTGCCGTTTGCGGATGAGATCCACCACCGTTTGGTCGAGCGGCACGACGCCGTCCCTGGCATCCACGACGAAGAGAATGACAGTCGCCTGCTGCATCGCCTCGCCGATTTGCCCTTCGATATCTTCGGTCAGCGTCGCAAGATCGCAACCAGCATCATCGATGCGCTGCGCTTCGGTTGTGTACACGCCCCACCCGCCCGTATCGGTCAGCTCCACCCATCGTGGCTCGGCGTCCTTGTACTCCCGCGGCGGCTCGAGTTCAGCAATCACGCTAACACGGTCACGGGTCACGCCCGGAACCGCATCGACGATGGACACGCGGCGCCCGGCAAATCGATTCAGAAGGCTCGATTTGCCGACGTTCGGCCGGCCGACAATGGCAACGTGGGGGAGCGGCATCGGGAGATTGTAGTGCCACCTGCCGCCACACCCCCGCCGCGCCACGCCGCCCCCATACACTGCTCGTATGTCACCGCATACTGCATCCGGTCTGCTGCTGGTCGTTTCTGGCCCATCCGGGGTCGGGAAGACGACCATTGTGCATCGGGTGCGGGAGCGGCTGGGTGGCCGATTCAGTGTGTCGGCGACCACTCGCCCCAAGAGCCCCGAGGAGGTTGATGGCAAGGACTACAGCTTCGTCTCCGGCGAGACCTTCGAGCAGATGAAGGACTCTGATGCCTTTCTCGAACACGCCGAAGTCTTTGGCCGACACGCCTACGGAACCCCACGCGGTCCGGTCGAAGAGGCGCTGCGACAAGGCGAACTCATCATTCTCGACATTGACGTGCAGGGCGCCATTCAGGTCCGGAAACACATGCCTACGGCGTACATGATCTTCATCCTCCCACCGAGTGATGACGAACTGCGACACCGACTGGAAACCCGCGGACGCGAAGACGAAGATGCCATTGCCAGGCGCTTTGCCGAAGCACGCCGAGAGATCGATCTTGCGACGAGCCGGACACTGTACGACGCATTCATCGTCAACGACAATCTCGACGGTGCTGTCGAGGAAGCGTGCCGACTCGTTTCCGAGCGCCGCAGCGTCATCGCGGTTCAGGGATGAATACCGCGTTCTTGTTGGCCCC
Organism: uncultured Isosphaeraceae bacterium; assembly: GCA_964471525.1. GTDB lineage: Bacteria > Planctomycetota > Phycisphaerae > Phycisphaerales > SM1A02 > UBA12567. Next base: position 6,807 of record CAYYGU010000038.1, on the reverse strand, counting down.
ACTGGTGTGCCTGAGCGGTGGTGGGCATGCGGCGACCCCAACGATTGATCAGGCACTGGCATTCCGTGGCGGCGCTTTGGTCATACCGCTGACGAATGTGTCTGGCGACGCCCAGTCAATCGCAGCCAGTCTCGTAGACAGCGGCCGAACCGTGGCCCATCTTGATGCCCATCTCATTTGGATTGGTTCTGAGACCCGGTTTCACCGGCCCTGGTCGCTGCCGCCACAAGCGGTTCGAGTCAGCAGTCAAGAGGCCCGTGACAGCGCGCCATTCGCGGTGGTGTCACTTCCGCCCGATGGTCGCGGGCATCTCGTCGTAGACACCGTGCCAGTGGCACTGCACTGGGCCGATCTTCCAGAATCCATGCCCGCATCGCTGCGACATGCACACGCCGCCGCACCGACAGCACCACATGCGGCCCCTCCACTTCAAGACCCATTGGAGGCATGGCGATGTGAACTGATCGCGGCACACAACGGAGACGCAGCGCCCTCACTGGACCGCTTTGAAGATTCAACGATCCGCCTCATCGCGCTCGCCGCCATCGGCCCGTGGAGACTGGCGATGCACCGGTTGGCGTCGGCGGACCTGGGTGTCGCGCGCCAAACTGTGGACATGCTCACCGGGACCACGCGGAATGAGGACGTCACCATCGCAGCATGGCTGTGCAGCAGCAGCGCGCTCGATGAGCTGCTCGCCATCGCCATGAGTCCCAACACGAAAGATGACCCGATCGCAGGCCGCGCGCTTCGCTGGTGCGAGCGGCAAACCAGGCTCTTGGCGTGGATCACAGCAGATCGCGGCGAATCGGTTGTGTTGTCGCTGGCCAATCCGGAACCCAAGGCCGTACTGGCCGAGGTTGCATGGGCCACACCGGGCGAGCTTCCCCTCGCGAGCAGCGTCCCGGCTGGCGAGTCGACGATGGTCCGCATCGACCCGCTTCCACTGCGAGCATTGACGCCGCTTCTTCTTGAAGTGGGACCGAATCACATGACGCTCCCGATCAATCGTTCCGCGCAGGACGTAGAACCACCGGGCCTGATGCTTGGGCCGCTGTATCCAAACCGAACCCTTGTCGATGTACACGCTGGTTCGCCACCGCCACCAGCGCCGATGAACCGCCAGACCTTCGCCCAGTTTCGGAAGTTGATGGGGCACTGGGAGATTATGTTGGAATGTCGCTGGCCCACACGACCGAGTGGTCCGAGTGATGGCGAATCAGTCACCGTTGAACTACGCGGTGAAAGGACGCACATCATCGAGGTCACACCCAACGGTCTCCGTAGTACCCACCAACCAAGTGGTCCCCGTGTGCATGTCAACGCCCTTGACCACGCGTGGCTTTGCCGGGTGGTGCTCCCCGACGCGTGGGTCGTAGATCACATGTCGATTGCCCTGCTCCGCACTCACGGCGACTCGCAAGCCTTCGAAACATGGCCCACGCCGTGTGTGCCGTGGCGGATTGAATTCGACCCGACACCGCTCAATCTGTCGGCGTGGGATCAGGATGTCCCGACGGCCGCGCCCTGAGTCAGCGGAACCGTCTCGAGAATATCCCGCAGAAGATCGTCACTACTCACGCCATCGGCCTGCGCTTCGAAGTTGAGGACGAGTCGGTGTCGCATGGCGGGAATCACCACGCCTCGCAGGTCATCCGCACTGACTGCATCGCGACCTGCACGAAGGGCAGACACTTTGGAGGCAAGCGAAAGCGCCTGCCCGGCACGCGGCGAGGCCCCGAGCCTGACATATCGGTCGATGCGTGACGGCGCGAACTCACGACCCGGATGTGTCGCAAGCACAAGGCTCGCCATGCCGGTGCGAACGCCGTCTGGAATCGACACCGATCGCACGGCGGTCTGGTGGGCGAGGATGGATTCGGTATTGAGTATGGGCTGAATCTCAGCATGCTCCGCCGCAGTCGTTCGCTCAAGAATCTCACACAACTCCTCGCGGCTGGAATAGCCCACGATCAACTTGTAGAAGAAGCGATCGAGTTGTGCCTCTGGAAGCGGGTAGGTGCCTTCCTGTTCGATGGGGTTCTGCGTGGCCATCACCAAGAATGGTGGGCCAAGGGGGCGTGTTTCACCGCCGACGGTCACGGCCCGCTCTTGCATGGCTTCAAGCATGGCAGACTGCGTCTTGGGCGTCGCGCGGTTGATTTCGTCGGCAAGCAAGATCTGCGCAAAGACGGGTCCGGGTCGGAACACGAATCTTCGTCCCTTCTCGTCTTCCTCCACGACGGTCGTGCCGGTGACATCCGCGGGCATCAGATCGGGCGTGAACTGGATTCTTGAGAAGTCCAGTGACAATGCCTGTGAGAGCGATCGCACCAGGAGGGTCTTCCCGAGGCCGGGAACACCCTCCAGGAGCACATGGCCGCCAGCGAAGAGGCTCGTCAGCACACCATCGATGATGTCCTCGTGGCCGACGATGGCCTTGGCGAGTTCCGCGTGAAGGCGGTCCCAATCCTGCGCAAAGGGTGTGCTCATGGGGGGCAGCCTAGCAGGCCGAGGAGGCGGAGTCAGAACCGAATCGTGCCCTGAACGCCCAGCACCGGGGCTGGGTCGTGATCGCTTGCCCAAACGTCATTGCTCGCCGAATCGGTCGTCTTGAGCCGCCCATACGCGTTGATGCCAATGAACGCGGTCACCCGAGCCTGCGGGCCGAGATCGATCGACACGAAAAAACTCACGGGGAGGGCCTCGGTCACGCCGGCGCCGCCAGCAACTGGCGCATCGTCCGAGAGTCGGAACCGTTGGTAGTCAAACACGGCCGAGACGCCGATGTCAACGGTGTCGCTTGCGGCGTATACAACTTCACCGCCGGTCTGATTGGCCCAGCCGGTGGTCAGTTGTGTTGAGAGCCGCAGCCGCTCGGCGATCTTCCACTCGGCCACGATGATCGGGTACACCAAGAGGTCGTCCTCGATCTGGGTCTGCACGCCCACGCCACCGCCGAGTATCAGGTCCTTCGAGAAGGCATAGGCCCCGCCGATCGCGCCGCCACCCTCAAAGCCATCACCGAGCGATCCACCCTGTTCGGCTGCCCAGCGAGCCATGCCGCCGCCATAGATCTGCCATCGTTCGGTGGCCTGCCACTGAAGTGCCGCGTCGAATTGCGTCGTGTTGATGCTGCTCCACGGCGCGACCATATCGCTGAAGCCGAAGTTGTCCCGCTGCTGGCGCGCGCCGAGCAGGAGTTCAAGATCGTCCCGCAGTGGAACACGGCCACGCACCCGCAGGTGTCCGCGGTCATGGGTAAACCGTCCCGCCGCTGTGTCGGTCAGATCGGTTCGGAGTTGCCACGCCCAGCCACCCTCTACTGAAAGCGATGCCGACTGCTCGTCGGACTGCCCAAGCGGCGCGACTTCCTGCTCGCTCGCGGCTGGCGCGGCAAAGGTCAGGGGGGCGGTCCAGGCCCCGTGTGGCTGCGAGGTCATGCTGAGCATCATCAAGAGAGTGGTCGTCGACATTGTGGATCTCCCGTTTCAGGCAGGCAGCATAGGCGAAGGTGGCGGTTCCATCTTGATCGAACTCTGCGCAGCGACAGCCACGCCGCAAAGCCTTGGCGGGTCTCATTCGGGTGTACGCACGCCCCCGCGGGGCTCAGTCTTCGCTTTTTTCGACCTGCCAGTATTCGAGTTCGACCGGGGCCTGGCGACCAAAGATGGTGACGAGGACGCGGACCATTCCCTTGTCGGGCATCACCTCATCGATGGTGCCTTCGTAGTTCTCGAAGGGGCCTTCGTTGATCGTGACATGGTCGCCAGAAACGAATTCGAGTTTGACTTCGGGTTCGGCATCGGGCATCTTCGAGTCGAAAAGCATCTTCTCAACTTCGGCCGGTGACATGGGTGTTGGCTTCCCGGCGGTACCGACGAAGTCGCCCACGCCGGTTGTTTCCTTGATGAGGAAGAAGACATCCTGCGGGATACGGCTCTTCTCAAGCATCATCTCGACGAAGATGTAGCCGGGGTAGAGCTTCGTTTCGGTGATCTTGTGCTTGCCACCCTTGAGGGTGCGGGTCTTCTCGGTGGGCATCATGATGCGCCCGATGCGATCGGTCAGGCCTTCGATCTCGACCTTTCGCTGCAAGGTGTCTCGAACCGAGCCTTCCTTATTGGATGCCACACGCAGAACGAACCAGTCCATGCCCTGTCGGTACATGGGCATATCGACGGCGGGGTCAAACTCGCCGACCTCTTCCGAGGTGGTGGCTTCCGGGGATTTCGGCGTTTCCGGGGGTTCCGGGGGTTCCGGGGGTTCCGGGGGTTCCGGGGGTGTTGGGACGGCTTCGACTTCTGCAGTCGTCATGTCAGCATCCTTGATCTCTTCGTGTTCGGTCGTCATGTCTGGAGCCCCACCAATCTTCTTCAGTTCACCTACCTAGCCGGTTCGAAGCACGGTCATCCACCGGAAGATGCTTGCGAAGCCGACGTCGAAGGCCCAGCAGTACAAGGCGATGATGATCGTCAGGCCGATGACCGCGCGGGTCGAGAGTTCCAATTCGCGTCGACTCGACCAGTTGACCTTCCGCATCTCACCCTCGGTGGCGATCAAGAACTCGACCGTCTTGCGGCGGGTTCCGATGATCATCCATCCGAACCACGCGAAGACCACCGCCGCGATCAGCATGATGACAACGCGGACATAGGTCGGCTCGAATCCGAAGAGCGTCACGCCCTCCATTTCCTTCCAGAGCCATACCAGTCCGAGGGCGACGATCGCGCCGAGCCCGTAGGCCGACATCAATCGCACCCAGTATCCCTGTCCTGCCTTGTAGATCGCGGACATTCTTGATCTCCATTGCCCGTGCCGGGCTGTAACACGCCGGGAGTGACTCGAACACTCAACCTGCGGATTTGGAATCCGCTGCTCTGCCAATTGAGCTACCGGCGTTCGATCCGCGGACATCTCCGCGGCATGTGTCGGTCACCTACGCTTGATCTTGTGCAGGGTGTGCTTGCGAAGGCGCGGGCTGTACTTCTTCATGCCAGCCTTGACCTTCTCGTCGATGCCACCCTTGACTCGAATGCTCGTGCGGTAATTGAGATCACCACACTCCGTGCATTGGAGCCACACATATTCACGATCCGCAGCCTTCTTGGCCATTGCTTATTCCTGCCTTTCCCCGTACCTGTCCCCCCGCCGATCGTTCGGCGAGGGGACGGGCCGGGTGTCAAGCAACCCGCGGGGTCACTCGAGGATCTTGGTCACGACGCCGGAGCCGACCGTTCGGCCGCCTTCGCGGACAGCGAAGCGGAGGCCTTCGACCATGGCGATCTTCTTGCCAAGCGATACCTTCATCTTGATGTTGTCGCCAGGCATGCACATTTCGGCACCGACGAGATCGAGGCCGCCGGTCACGTCCGTCGTTCGGAAGTAGAACTGCGGTTTGTAGCCGGAGAAGAACGGCGTGTGACGGCCACCCTCTTCCTTGGTCAGCACATAGACCTCTGACTCGAACTCGGTGTGCGGATTGATGCTGCCAGGCTTGGCGAGTACCTGACCACGCTCGACATCATCCTTCTCGATACCACGGAGAAGGCAACCGACGTTGTCGCCTGCCTGGGCATCTTCGAGGATCTTGTTGAACATCTCGACGCCGGTGCAGGTCGTCTTGGTCGGGTCGTCGGTGAGGCCGACGATCTCGATGGGATCGCCAACATGGACAGCACCGGTCTCGATACGACCGGTCACGACCGTGCCACGGCCCTTGATCGAGAACACATCCTCGATGGCCATGAGGAAGTCCTTGTCGACTTCACGCTCTGGCTCGGGAATGTAGTCATCCAGTGCCGTCATCAGTTCATCGATGGAGCCGCACACCTCGTCGTCCTTGCCTTCGCTCTCAAGAGCCTTGAGGGCCGAACCGCGAATGACCGGGATGTCATCGCCGGGGAAGTCGTAGGCGGAAAGGAGTTCACGAACTTCCATTTCGACCAGATCAAGCAACTCTTCGTCGTCGACCATGTCGCACTTATTCATGTAGACCACGATCTTCGGCACGCCGACCTGACGGGCAAGCAGGATGTGCTCACGCGTCTGCGGCATGGGACCGTCGGTGGCGGCGACCACGAGGATGGCACCGTCCATCTGGGCGGCACCCGTGATCATGTTCTTGACGTAATCGGCGTGGCCGGGGCAGTCAACATGGGCGTAGTGCCGGGCATCCGACTCGTACTCCTGATGACTGGTCGCGATCGTAATGCCACGAGCCTTCTCTTCGGGCGCGTTATCGATGTCGTCGAAGGCGCGGGCATCGCCCAAGCCCTTCGCCGACTGTCGAGTGGTGATCGCCGCGGTCAGCGTCGTCTTGCCGTGATCGATGTGTCCGATCGTGCCGACATTGACGTGCGGCTTGTTGCGAACAAATGTGTCCTTCGCCATCGGTTGGATACTCCTGCTCGGGGCGTTGCGGTCCGGGCTTCGTGCCCTTGTGGTTCGCCACGCCTCGCAGCCATCTCATGTCGGCCTTCGGCTCGGTGAGCAGAAGACCCCGGCCCACCATGGACCGACCTTCGTTGATCGTCTCACACGTGTGAGACTCGTTTGAACGCCTCGCCGGTGCGAGGCTCGCCGCAGACCGTCCGCGACGACGTTGTGTGTTCCAAGCCACCGACGAGAGTTGAACTCGTGACCTCACCCTTACCAAGGGTGTGCTCTACCACTGAGCTACGGTGGCGGGGATCGTCCTGACCCACCTCAACTTGGATCTTCCCCGACGCACCCGCGCCGACGAAAAACCGTCCCGACAGGGACGGAAGCGGGGATTGTACCCGTATCGGGCTCGGGGGCAAGTCC
>CAYYGU010000037.1:0-12137 GCA_964471525.1 uncultured Isosphaeraceae bacterium | reverse complement strand
TCATCGAAGCAGGAGGCTCGGTCGCCGCCACACCAGCGGCGACGCCGCAGCCGATGGACCGGCCGATGAAGGCAATGTGGTTCGAATCAACATCGGGCTGCGTTTGGAGCCGTCTTACGAAGGCCACGGCATCGCCAACGATCGCTCGCTCGCTGGGCGTTCCACCGCTTCGGCCGTAGCCGCGGTATTCCGGAAGCAGCACATGGAAGCCGCGGGCGGCCATCGTCTGCGCCGTCGCGATCAAGTCATCGATCAACTCACCATTGCCATGCAGAATGACCACAGCGGGGCAGGGACCCTCGGAGGTCGATGGCACATACCACGCTTCGACCGGCTTGTCTTCGCCGATGTCCAGCGACCACGATGTCACACCAACCGGCGGCCCCAGCATGGTTCGACCAGCGGCCATGCCTCGCGGGAAGATGATGACGCCCTGAAAGAACCACGCTACGGCGATCCATGCGACCCACACCAGCAGAAGGATGACCAGGATGGAAGTCATACGTTGAAGAACCGTTCGGCGGGGCGTGGCGGCCATGTGTGCAGCGTAAGGGGTCGGGTATCGTCTCGGGGTGGGTTGAGATGGACTGCTGGTTCGGGGTGGTACATGACCCCTTTGCTATCCGCGGCTTCCGACACGAATACGAGGGTCCACCCAGGCATACATAACATCAACGGCGAGATTCAGAAGGACCAACAGGGCCGAGTACACGAGCACCACACCCATGATCATGGTGAGATCCTTGCTGAGAACCGCATCGACAAAGTGCATGCCAAGCCCTGGCACGGCGAAGACCTTTTCGATGACGAAGGATCCAGTCAGCGCCGCCGCGGTGGCCGGTCCGAGGTAGGACAGCACGGGCAGCAACGCATTGGGGAGAACGTGGTTCACGACAACGACACGCTCAGACACGCCCTTTGCGCGGACCGTTCGGATGTAGTCGGCCTGCATTTCCTCAATGACGCCCTGCCGGGTGAGTCGTGCGATCCATGCAGCGAACGGCAGGCTGAGCGCGACGGCCGGCAACAGCAAGTGGTGCAGCGAACCCCAACCACCGACAGGAAACCACTGAAGCCATACTCCGCCGACCAGCAGCAGGGCCGTTCCAATCACAAAGGCCGGAATGCTCACACCGATGATGCTGATCGAGCCGGTCGCGCGGTCAAGCCAACTGCCCGGCCGCAATCCACCAAGGGTGCCAGCCCCCACACCAATGACAAGGGCGAGCAGGATGGCCGAGACGCCGACCATCATGGAAACCGGCAACTGCCCGGTGATGATCTCGCCCACCGCCCAATTCTCGTGCCGCAAACTCGGGCCAAAGTCGATGATGGGCCCAGTGTGATCGCCCAACACCCAACTCACCCCGGTGATGTCACCCAGATACGACCAGTAGAAGGTCCACGGATCATCGAGGTTCCACTGCGTTTGCATGGCTTCGGCAATGGCGGCGGGCGGGCGTCGCCCCTCACCTTTCTCCAAGGGGTTTCCGGGAATGAGCCAGGCGAGCATGAACGTCAGCGTGTACACCGCGAGCAGAATGACCGGAACCTGCGCCAACCGGGAGAGAATCATTCGCGTCATCGGGCTCAAGGCGCGGCCCCAGATCGTTTGTAGATATCACCGATGTACTGGATGAGCCTGGGGTGGCTCGTCATGCCACCAAGCACGTCAGGATCATGCATGGTGACCTCTACAAGTTGGCAGATTGGAAGCAGCGGCATGTGGACTTCAAAGAGCTCTCGCTCGATCTTGGCGAGCATCGCCATTCGCGTGGCCGGGTCAGTCTCGGCCGCCGCGTCGTTGAGTTGGGCGTCGATGTCGGCATCTTTGAAACGGCGATCGTTGTTGCCGCTGGTGCTTCGGAAGAGTTCTAGGAATGTCGTTGGATCGCCCCAGTCTCCATACCAGCGGCCCCTGGCCACCATGAAGTCGCCAGAACTCAGGTCTGCGTCGAAGGACTTGCTGTCTTGGCCGCTCAATGAGACATCGACACCAAGCTGCGCTTGCCACTGACCTCGCAGCGCTGTTGCGATGCGGCGATTCCTTGGCGAGGAAGTGGTGTACTTGAGTTCAACGCTTGGAAACGGATCGCCGGAGGAATCCACGAGCAGCCCATCATCACGCCGGTGCCATCCAGCATCTGCAAGCAACTGCACCGCACGCTCGGGGTTGTACTCCAAACCGTTCGGTGGTTGGTAGCCCGTGATCGATCCCTTGGGCGTGAACGAACCGCTGATGGGCTCATGAAGCCCGGTCACATGGTCCACGATCGTCTGCTTGTCGGTGGCCTGCGCGAAAGCCCGGCGAACCCTCGCATCACCGAATGGGTTTCGCGTGCCGTTTGCGAGGGTGTCGCTGCAGTTGAAACTGAAGAACTCGGTGCCAAAGGCGGGGACTGCGTGGATGGAGCGGACGAGGATGTCATCGTTCTGTGGCTCGGCGGTCTTGGTTTCCAGGAGATCTCGACGCACATCGGCCGAGACTCCGGTCAGCCAATCCACCTCGCCACTGCGAAAGGCAAGCAGGGCGGTGTTGGGATCGGGGAAAGACCGCACCAGTACGGTGTCGATGTGACCAGGTGAATGCGCCGAGGGGTTCGGAACCAGCCGCAAATCTCGGCGATATCGCCACTGGTCCAGCAGATAGGGCCCATTGCTCACGAGCGATCCGGGCCTCGCCCAGCGGTGATCCGGTTGGATCCTTCCTGTTTCGGGGACGAGCGTGACGAACTCCCGCTCGGACCACGGTGGCGGCGTGGTCTCGTGCCACGACTCCGCCGCGGCCGGCCACCCTTCGACGGCCGGTCGGTAGACGGGCATGAGCGGGGCGAAGGCGAGCAGGTCGAGGAGGTAGGGGACCGGATGGGTGAGCCGGAGTTCCAATGTCTGGTCATTGACCGCCCTGATGCCAACAGTGTCTCTGAAGCGAGCCTCGGTCTGCGACATGAGTCTCTCGGCGGCGTCTGGGCCGGGCGTGAAGTGTGCCAGTGCCGCACTCCGCCAATCCCAGAACGCCTTGGCGCCCTCGACGGCGAAGAGGAGGTTGGAGTAATTGGCCGCCGTGTCGGGCAGCAATAACCGTTGCCATGACCACACAAAGTCGTGCGCGGTCACTGGAGCCCCATTGGACCACCGCGCGTTCTCATCGATCTGGAAGGTCCAGACGCGGCCGTCATCCGAGACGGACCACGCCGCCGCCGCCGCCGGCTGTAGGGAGAAGTCCTTCGGGTTCCACCGGACCAGCCCCTCAAAGAGCGCGTAGCCCATCCGCATGTCGCCGAGCCAACTCATTCGCTGGGGGTCGAGTGTGAAGATCTCGTTATCGCTGGCGAGCACCAAATCGGCATCCCGCTGCCGCTGATCCAGCGAAAGCAGCCCCAAGAGAATCAGCAGGAAGAGCAGTGGTGGAATGAGCAGCCGGGCCATGGCAGGGAAGGCTACCAAGGGTGGTTCATCTTCTCCGCATGGGAGTGCGGCGCGCGGTTGACGATTCCGCTACTGGTAGATGCGACCCTCTGCGATACCGCCCCATTTCGCCTTGCCCGCTTCGATGGCCGCTCGGTTGTTTCCAAGGAGCGCACCTTCATACTCTGGTGCCGTGGCGTTGGATTGGTCGGTGAGGAAATTATCCATGAGGACGATCATGACCTCGGTTTTTTCGAGCGTCCGGCCGGCGATTTGGGCAATCCGCTGGTCTTTCCGGATGGCATCCCAGTTGGTCAGGATGGCATCGTAAAGACCGCTCAGTGCAGGAACCGTTTTCAGCGAGAGCGCCCGAAGTGTGTCTGGATCACCCTGATCTAGGAACTGCTGCTGGATGTGTTGCATGTGTGGTTCGAGAACCAACACCATATCGAGGTCGCCGCCCTTGAGACGCTCAACCACCTTCAGGAGAACAGCGGACTGTTGTGCGAGAGCGATCCCCATGAGATCGGCCTGTCCACCATCCTCGCCCCGCTGATTGCTCATCGCCGCGGCGATGGTTTCAAGCTGCTGCCGCAATACAGGCCAGCCTGGTTCAGCCATCGCGGCGCGTCCCAGAGTCTCTATGGACTGGTTCAGTCTCGATGGTGTGACGTTCGCGTGGGCGATGAGTGGCCGCATGCTTGCAGCAGTCCAGAGCCGCACAGCGTCAGTGGGTTGTTGGGCTGGCTCGACGTGCCGAATCAGGAAATTCACTGCCGAATCGGTTCCAAGTCCACCGGCGACTTGTGCCGCCGCGATCCGTTGCGGCGTGTCGGAGGTGGTCATGATTGCCTTGAGTTTGGGAATCAACTGCGCCGCATAGAGTTCACGAAACAGCGGCGTAGCGCGGCGACCCGAAATGCCGTAGACGTCGGCCAAGAGCTTTGCTCGGGCCTTGGGACGCTCGGTGGCATCACCGTCCCTCAGCCGTGAGGCATGGAGATCTACGAAGGCGGCCACGGCCTCTTCGTCAGTTGAGCTCAGGAGATCCTTCTTGGAGAGGCTCGAGAGATTTCCAGGCGCCCTGACATCTCCCGCGAAGGCTGCGGCTGCCACCAGCAAGATGACCACAGTTGACGAGAACATGTGATGGAACGGAACACGGGATAACTGCATGTGGGGTGGTTCTCTTGTCCTCTTGGGGCCAAATGGTGATCAAAGGTGCAGGATACGGCCCGCATGCCATGCAAGGCTGATCGGTGACGGTAGCACCCGCGCCTGAGGGCTGTCAACGGACATGCTCACCGATCCAGCATCCCCAAGGCTACGGTGGCGAGGGGTCTACCCCCGGCGTACCATCACCCAGTCTGGCCCTCGCCAACTGGTGTGCTGAAATGTGGAGCGAACCGCTGTCAAAGGGCCGGAAAGGGCCATCGTCGGGACCTAATGTTGATCTGCCGGACCATGATTCGACCCATTCATCTTGCCATCTTGCTCACGCTGGTCACGGGTATCGTGGCGGCCGAACCCGCTGACATCTCGGCATCCACGCAGGGGGGCAGCCGCTCGATGCGGGATCGACTTTCTGCCACCTTGACTCGGTACGCCAGAGAGGTGTTTGGGACCGAGCCGCTGTCGGTCCAGGGGCTTTCGGCAGGCACATCCTTCCTGATCGATGCCACAACCCTGAACCCGGATGCCGAGGAGTCGTGGAGGCTTCTGCTCGACGCCGCGATTCTGACCGAGCGGGACGATCTCGTGGAGCGATCGCTGCAGGCCATCGTCAATCTCTCACCCGGCGACACCGCCACAAGGCTCAAGCGCGTGTGGCTTGCGATCGACGCAGCGCACACCCTAGAAGCCAAGTCGGAACTGATCGGCAAGTATCTCGGCGACGAAAACCGCGAAGCCATCGGTTCGACGGTCGCTTCAAGGCTGGCCATGAGACTGGCACTTCTGCATCGCCAGGCAGGCAATCTTGACCGTTTCAACACACTGCTCAACCAAGCCATTGTGTGGGATCCGGCCAATCTTGAAGCAATCGCTATGAAGGCGGGTCTTCAGCAGAACCTTGAGCACGAGGATCCCGCGGCGTGGGCCGGTGTGTTGCTTGGCTTGTACCGCGCCAATCCAACCGACTCAGCCATCGCCGCAGAACTCGGGATCTCTCTGCTGGAACACGGCGCCTACCACTCAGCGGCCCGTATGTTGCTGATGGCTAGGAGTATCGAGGAGGCGGCAGGCCGCGATGCGGGCTCGGACCTCGACGCCGATCTCGTCATGGCTCGGTGGGGGGCGGGTGAAATCGAGCAGGCAACGAGGCTGCTCGATGAGCGGCAGCATCTGCTCAACAAACTCTTTCAGCGAATATCCTCCCAGCAGTCCGGCGATCGAACATCCACGTTGGAGGTTGCGCAGCTCACCGCACCAGCATCACCCAAACTGGCTGCACTTCGGGCAATGATGGCTGCAGATGCATCTGACCCGACGGTTCTTTCTGATGCCATCGGTGAGGCAATTCGATCCACCGATCATTTGGACCAGCTTCGGGAGGCCGATCAAGTTCCCGCGGCAGCGAGAGCCGCCAATCTCAAGCGGCTGTTGTGGCTCTTGCTGGCACTGGACGCCGCGCCAGGCTCCATAGAGGACACCGCCCACCGTATCGCCGGAATTCACCCGCTCGACGAGTCGGAGCAGGCAGTACTTGATGTGCTTACAGGTCCGGACATCACCCCCACAGACCGGCTGTCCTCGCTGCGAACATTGGCAGCGGACTCCCATCTCGCCAAGCTCAAACTTGCCCAATTGCTCCTGTCTCAGGGAAAGAAACGCGAGGCAGCAGGCGAATTCTTGGCGCTGTGGCGACGATCACCCGGCAGCCTGATTGGCATTCTTTCCGCTCGTCAACTCAGTCGGTTGATCGGGGTGGATGAACTTCCGATGGACGCGACGGCTGCGTCCATGTCGGATGTCATCGACACACTTCCGAACGTGTTCAACCGGTTCCCGAACGAGCCAAGTCTCGCAGTCTCCATGCGGGTCACGCCCCGCTCAAGCGTGGTATCTGTCTTCGACCCGGTGTTGATCGATTTTCAAATTTCCAACCACACCGCCGATCCGCTTCCCATTGGGCCGACCGGTCCGATACGAGATCTGCTGCTCATTCAACCGTCGGTTGATGTGCCATATCGCGACATGCAGCCCGGGGCTCCGGTGTTGATCGATATCGGCCGCGGCCTTCAGATTCCACCCCACGGACAACTTGATATGTCGATGGACCTTCGCAGTACGTGGGTGGGGACGGTGCTGGACAGCATGCCGCTGCACGGAGTGGTTGTGACCGTAGAAGCGGTGCTGAATGTGCGCGTAGCAACGGCGCCGACATCCATGACGCCAAGCCCGGTGCCAGGGCCGCTTGGTGGCGAATACACGACCGGTGAAATGCGGGTCGATGGGCAGCGTGTCTCGGATGCGTGGATCGATGCCACACTCAAGCGGCTGCGTGAGAGCAGCACCAGCCGAGATGCCGTCGACATGGCCTTGCTGGCCCATATTGTGAGTCAACAGGATGCCATCGAGGGTGGCAGCCGTATTACCGTCAAACAAGCCAACGAAATCGCCGCGTCACTCAGCGAAGCCTGGCCGCGAGTTGGGCCGCTTTCGCAGGCGTGGCTTGTGTCGACGCTGCCACGAGCGGATCGTCTTTCATCACTGTGGTCGCTTGTTGAGTCGAGCGCCGAGCCATTGGTCAATCGGGTGGCACTCATGCGAGTGGTTGGTGAGTTTTCTGATCCGGCGCGGGCCCTTGCTGATCCTGCGGTTGCCGCCGGTCTTCGCTCGCCGGAGCGACCGATCCGTGTGCTGGCCGAATGGATCGAGGCAACCCTTCAGTTGCAGGCCGAGACGAAGTTCGGAACCGACATCGATGCCATCGACGGGTCCTGAGCAGTTTGGTGGCGATGTCGTCCGAACCGGGCGGCGTTGGCATCGCTGGCGTCTCGCTGGCGCCATCGTGGGGGTTGTTCTTCTTGCCGCCGCCATCTGGCTGGTCGTATCACATGCCAATGAGGCACAGCGAGCTTGGGAGGCGCTTGAGAGGCCCGACCCGTCGATGATCGCGGCGCTGCTGGGGCTGACGCTGCTGCTCATTCCAGTGTCGGCCGCAGCCCAGTCGCTCATGCTTCGGCGCACATCCGGCGTGGCAGTTGAACTGGGCGAAATGTCGGCGCTGGTCAGTCTGGCAACGCTGCTGAATATGCTCCCGATGTGGCCCGGTGCCATCGGACGAATCGGCTATCACAAGGTGGTCCACGGGGTTTCGCCCATGCAGGCTGGGATGGCGGTGGTTGCGGTTCGCTTGATCGGACTGGTCATGGGCATCGTGCTGCTTGGGGCGGTTCTGATCTGGCCGGCCGAGGCGGTGATCGTCTGGCTCGCGATGCTGGTTGGTCTGGTGGCCGCGACGATCTGGTCGCCCCTTCGGGACGCAGGCTGGGTTGTGATCGTCAAGTGGATCGATCTGCTCTTGATCGCGGCACGGTATGCGGTGGCGTTCTCACTGCTTGGTGTCGATCTGGACAGCGCGAATTCCGGTGCCATGGCGGGGACGAGTGAGATCGCCTCAAGCGTCCCCTTTGTGGGCGGTGGGCCGGGGCTCCGAGAATGGGCGATCGGCTGGATGACCGAGCGTCTCTCCTCCCTTCCAGACGCGCTCGTGCTTGGCGTGATGGCGGACCTTCTCGTGCGAATCGCGACGTTGCTGGTCATGCTGCCGTGTGGGATCGTGGCCTTCCGCTGGCTCAACCGTCGTCTTCAGTCGTCTGCGGGGTCGATTCCAAGATCCCGAACGGTAAAGAGTGAATCGAATGCGTAGCCCGCCTTCTCAATCCGCTCGCGAGCACCCTGAAGCCTGTCCACAACGGCGATGATCATGGCGACCGAGGCGCCACTGGCGGCGATCTCCTTGGCGGCCTCCAGTACCTGCCCGCCGGTGGTCGCAACATCCTCGACGATGACGACCCGGTCGTCCGCGCCGAGCTGACCTTCGAACTTCTTGGCCGTTCCGTAGTCCTTCTTCTGGTTTCGAATAAAGAGGCACTGAAGACCAGAGGCCATCGCGGCCGCTGTCACCAGCGGAATGCCCCCGAGTTCGGCACCAGCGAGGAGCGTGGTGCCTTCCGGGAGGCAGCGAGCGAACATCTCACCAAGATCCCGCAAGATGTCCGGTTGCGTCGAGAAGCGATACTTATCGATGTACCACGAACTCGTCCGACCGCTGCGAAGGGTGAAGTGCCCACGAAGCACGGAGGTCTCGGCAATCCGGTCAGCAAGCGTCTGGGTGTCCATGGGGGCAGAATAGTGGTTTCCCAAGACCCCATCGACCACCCCCTCCCCGACTACCCTACGCCCCCATGACATCAGTCTGCTTCTACTTCCAGATCCACCAGCCCTACCGGCTGCGGCGGTATTCGGTCTTCCAGACCGATCCGTTCTACTTTGACAGCGAATCGAACCAGTCGATCATGGAGAAAGTGGCGGGGAAGTGCTATCGGCCAGCGACGGCCCTGCTGCTCGACCAGATCCGCAAGAACGATGGCCGGTTCAAACTTAGCTTTTCGATCACCGGAACCGCCATCGAGCAGTTGCAGGCCTGGGCTCCCGATGTCCTCGATCTGCTCCAGCAGTGCGCCGCAACGGGCTGCGCCGACTTCCTCGCCGAGACCAGCCACCACTCACTGAGTGCGTTGTACGCGCCGGCGGAATTCAAGTCGCAAGTGAACACGCATGTCGAGCTCATTCGAGATCTCTTTGGCATCGAACCCGTTGTCTTTCGCAATACGGAACTGATCTATTCCGACCGCATTGCCGAGTCTGTCGCGGAGATGGGCCGCTTCAAGGGGATGACCTGCGAGGGAGTGGATCGGATCCTCGGCGATCGTTCGCCTGCATGGGTGTATGCGCCGGATGGAAACGGTGAGCATCTGCCGTCGGCCCCGCTTCGGCTCCTACTCAAGAACTACCGGCTCAGCGACGATATTGCCTTCCGGTTCTCCGACCGCAACTGGTCGGAGTGGCCGCTGGATGTTGGCCGATTTGCGAAGTGGGTGAACCAGATCAATGGCGATGGACACCTCTGCAATCTCTTCATGGACTACGAGACCTTCGGCGAACACCAGTGGGCGGACAGTGGCATTTTTGGGTTTCTTGAATCGCTTCCAGCGGCCATCTTCGACGCGAATCCGGGGCAGAACAACTTTGTGACCGTCCGTGAGGCCGTCGAGCAGAACGATCCCGTTGGTGTGTACCGGGCGCCTGAGCCGATCTCGTGGGCCGACTCAGAACGAGATCTGAGTGCGTGGCTTGGAAATGCCATGCAGGAAAACGCGGCGGCTGAACTCTATCGACTGGAGGGGCCGGTGCGGGCAAAGCACGATGCGGGCGATGAGTGGATTCTGGAGGACTGGCGGAAGTTGACAACCAGCGACCACCTGTACTACATGTGTACCAAGTACTGGGCGGACGGCGATGTCCATAAGTACTTCAGCCCATACGACAGCCCATACGACGCCTACATCAACTTCATGAACGTGCTTGACAATATTCGTGTGCGATGCGAGGCATGATGGTATGAGTGCGGAGATCGTCAGCAGCCGAACCATCGTGGGCATGGAAGTGCATGTTGAGTTGGCGACCCGCACCAAGATGTTTTCTCGCTCGCCCAACGTCGCCCATCCAGACAATTACGACGCGCCGCCGAACACGCTCTGTGACCCAGTGTCATTGGGGCTCCCCGGGGCGTTGCCCACCATGAACCGTGAGGCGATCGAGATGTCGATGCTTGTCGGCATGGCGCTGAACTGCCGAATCCCCGATCGTTGCAGTTGGGATCGGAAGAACTACTTCTACCCGGATCTTCCCAAGGGCTATCAGATCAGCCAGTATGAGCACCCACTGTGCGCAGAAGGAGCCATTGAGATTCCACTCACCGCCGGCGGAACTGGGACTGTTCGTATCACAAGGGCCCACCTCGAAGAAGACACCGGCAAGTCGGGGCATGAACTGCCCGGTGGCTTGCCTGCTGCGGGTTCGATCATCGACTACAACCGGTCCGGAACGCCGCTCCTTGAAATCGTGACCGAGCCCGATCTGACATGCGCCGAAGATGCCGTGACGTTTGGTCGTGAACTTCGAGCGATCTGTCGGGCGCTCGGTGTGACCGAGGGCATCATGCAGCGGGGGCATATGCGATTCGAGCCGAATATCAATGTGGTGCTGACCCTCGATGATGGACGAGAAGTGGCGACGCCAATTGCCGAGATCAAGAACCTGAACTCCTTCAAGGCTGTCCATGGCGCGATCGAATACGAGTCCGCCCGGCAGGCCGAGCAGTGGCTTCAGGACGGCATCGAAATGGGACCAGGCGCCAAGTCCACGCGTGGCTGGGATGATTCCAAACAGATCACCGTGCTACAGCGATCAAAGGAAGATGCGCACGACTACCGGTACTTCCCGGAGCCCGATCTGGTTCCTTTGGAGGTGGATGATGCGTGGCGTGATGAGGTCCGTATGCGCCTTCCAGAATTGCCGATGCAGCGGCGGGACCGGTATGAGTCGCAGTGGGGATTGTCGGCCAAGGATGCGGCGGCGCTGACCGAAGTGCCCGCAACAGCGATGTACTTCGATGCCTGCGCCGCAGCCACCGCCTCCGCGACCGATCTTGATGATGGTGCCGCAGCCTGCGAAGCGGCAAAGTGGATTCTCAACGCGGCGGCGAAACGCTCCCGAGCGCGAGGGTTGGATCCGCATGAGTCTGGCATCACACCAGAACAACTCGCCGGGATTATCTCGCTTCGGAACTGCGGCGATGTCGGATCCAGCGCAGCAGGGGAGCTGTTCGAGGCGTTGTGTGACTGTGATGATGACCCGCGATCGCTTGCCGAGTCACGAAACCTCCTGCAGATCAGCGACGCTGGTGCGCTTGATGAATGGATCGACCAAGCCCTCGCCGAACAACCACAGGCCGCAGAAGATTTTGCTGCAGGCAAGGATGCTGCGGCGGGCCGCATCATCGGCTGTGTGATGAAGGCCAGCGGCGGGGCGGCCGACGCGGGCAAGGTGCGGGCGCGTCTCGTGGAGCGGCTGCGGTAGGGTCTAGGAGACCGTCACACTCACCATGCCAATGGGTTCGACGGGTCGATCATTCGGGTCCGTCTCAGCCTGACCAATCGAACGGACCGCCTCCAGACCGTCGGTGACTTTGCCAAAGGCGGTGTACTGACCGTCGAGATGAGGGCAGCGGGCAAGGCAGATGAAGAACTGACTTCCGGCCGAGTTCGGATCAGCTGAGCGAGCCATCGACAGCACACCCTCATCGTGCTCGCGGTCATTGAACTCGGCATCGACCGTCCAGCCAGGGCCACCAGTGCCGGTCCCGCTCGGGCAGCCACCTTGGATCATGAAGTCCTCAATGATGCGGTGAAAGCCGAGCCCGTCATAGAACCCATCCTTGGCGAGTTTCTGGAAATTCTCGACATGATTTGGGGCGATGTCGTCCCAGAGTTCCAGAGTCAGGGTGCCGTGGGTTGTTTCAATCGTTGCAGTTGGGTACGTCATGGGCGGTAGTGTAGTTCAATGGGCACCCCCTCTGTCGCTGCGCGACATCTCCCCCGCAAGCGGGGGAGAAGAAGCGCAGGGCTCCGCTCCGCCGCTTCGCGGCACCCCGGCCCACA
>CAYYGU010000036.1:0-12244 GCA_964471525.1 uncultured Isosphaeraceae bacterium | reverse complement strand
GGATGCGAAGTTCATCGGTATCCGCGCCGAGGACTACGAACGCTGCGAACTCTCCTCCGATGTCCGTATCGCGCTGAATGAACGGGACATCACCCGCGCCAAACAGATCGCCGACTACCCATGGTTCAAAGACAAACGACCATGGCAAAAGGAAATCAAGAAGCTGCTCGCCAATGGTTTCAAGATGGAAGTCGAGTCCCTGATTACCAAGGACATCTCCTACGTCACCGAGGAATACGTCCCGGCAAGGCTCAAGGCGAAGGACTTCTTGGACTGAGTGAAGCCTGAGAGGTCCCGCACCCCACTCATCGTCTCCAATCACTCGTGTTGAGTCACAATTCGGGCCTCCGCGTACCCTAGCCCACACAAAATCGCCCGTATTGCCCGCTGCACGTACCGAAAACGGGGCATCGTTCGCACATTCCCCGTCATCGCACGGCGAGGGTCCTTGTACAATCACGAGGATCGGCAATGATTGCCGAGCACAATGAGGACCTCGTCCCCGATGACGAATACGCCAACACACAATGGTCATGGTGCAGATGAGCAAGCCCTCCCGGAAGCGCCCGCACGGGTCTTGGTGGCCGATGATGAGCATTTGGTGGCCGCCGGGATGGTCGCGGCGCTGACCGATCTGGGGTACACGGTGATCGGACCAGCGAGCAACGGCGAAGAGGCCATCGCGCACGCTCGCAAGGAGCGACCGGATCTTGCCATCCTCGATATCCGCATGCCGGGTATCGACGGTCTTGTCGCCGCCGAGACAATCTATAACGAACTTCGTATTCCGGTCGTGATGGTGTCTGCCTATTCCGACCCCGAGTACGTCAACAGCGGCAACCGCATCGGCGTATTTGGATACCTGCTCAAGCCAGTGAACCGCGACCAACTCCGGGTCGGACTTGAAGTGTCGTGGTCGCGATTTCTTCAGCACCTTGAACTCGCTGTCGAAGTCGATTCTCTCAAGGATCGACTCGAACAACGCAAGATCATTGAGCAAGCGAAGTGGATCATCGTCAAACGCAAGAACGTCGAAGAGCCGGAGGCGATGCGAATGCTGCAGAAGCGGGCTCGCAATGGTCGGCGGCCACTCGTGGAAGTAGCCCATGCGGTGATTGAGAGCGAGAGCCTGCTGGGAGATTAGACGGCGGGGCGGGGTGAAGAAACGCACCCCCTCACCCGGCTTCGCCGGGAGCTCCCCCGCACGCGGGGGAGCGGAGTACCGTGCTTCTTCTCCCCCGCAAGCGGGGGAGCGGAGTGCCGCGAAGCGGCGGAGGGGGAACGACTAGGGGTCAATTGCAGGCAGCACGATGGTGAACTTGGTGCCGTGGCCGACTTCGGATCTGACTGTGAGTTGGCCGCCGTGTTCCTCGATGATTCGGCGGGTGGTGGGCAAGCCAAGACCGGTGCCACCTGCGCGGTGGGAGACATAGGGGTGGAAGATCTCTTCGAGTTGATCCGCCGGGATGCCTGGTCCGGTGTCGGTGACATCGACATGCACGTGCTCACCCACGCGACCGGCCGTGATGAGCAGTTCGGGCGCTGAGGAAGAGTCTTCTTCGCGGCCCATTGCCTGCACGGCATTGATCATGAGATTCAGCATGGCCTGCTTGAAGTGGTCCTCGTCCACCATCACGGTGAGTGGTTTATCGGGCAACTGCACACGCATCCGGACACTCAACTGATCACACTGTGGATGGTAGAAGTCCCCCACTTCTTCGATGATCTTCCGAAGATCTCGCCGCTCTCTCGAGAGGTGGATACGACCGGCAAACTGGAGGAAGTCGCTGAGGATGCCCGCAAGGCGATCGACTTCGCGGCGAAGCGTTTCAACGCGACGAACGAGGCGATCTCGCTCGTCCGGATCGAGAGGAGCCTGCTGCAAGTCTTCGATGAGAAGCTGCGCATTGAGTCCAACCGTTGAGAGGGGGTTCTTGATTTCGTGGGCCAGCCCGCCCGTCATCGAGCCAAGTTCGGCAAGCCGCTGGCTCTGGCGGGCCTCACCCTCGGCCGCCCGAGCGCGGCGTTCAGCAGCGCGGAGCAGCACAAAAAAGATCGGTGCCAGCACGACGACTGTCGTACCGGCACCGATCAAAAACCAGAATGCTTCATGCATGGGCCTTCTTGCCCCGCGATCAGGACGTCGCCTCGGCGGGCTCTTCGGCCTCAAGCAGCGCCTTACGCGAGAGCTTGATACGGCCCGTGGCATCGACGTTGATGACCTTTACCTTGATGGTGTCACCCACACTCACCACGTCCGACACGCTCTTGACGAAGCCGTTGTCGAGTTCGGAGATGTGACACATGCCGTCGGTACCGGGCACCAGTTCGATGAAGGCACCGAAGTCCTTGGTCGAGACGACCTTTCCTTCATAGATGGTGCCAACCTTGATCTCGGCGCCAAGCGCTTCGACCTCGGCCTTCGCGGCGTCGCCGGCCTTGCCGTCGGTCGATGCGATGGTGACGGTGCCGTCATCCTCGACGTCGATTGTAGCGCCGGTCCGCTCTTGAATAGAGCGGATCATCTTGCCGCCAGGTCCGATGAGTTTGCCGATCTTCTCGGGATCGATCATCACTTGAATGATGCGCGGGGCATGCTCGCTGAGCGTTGCACGCGGCTCTGGCAGGCAGGCTTCCATCTGCTCGATAATCTCGATGCGACCAACGCGGGCCTGCTCAAAGGTCTCCTTGATCTCGTCGAACCAGAGTCCGCGGGCCTTGAGGTCGAGTTGGATGCCGGTGATGCCGTTGCGGGTGCCGCAGACCTTGAAGTCCATATCACCGAAGAAGTCCTCTTCGCCGAGAATGTCGGTGACGCGGACGATCTTGCCATCGGCATTGCTGAAGCGGCCAACCGAAATGCCAGCACACGTAGCCTTGATCGGTACGCCCGCGTCCATCATCGCCATGCACCCGCCGCAGACTGAGGCCATCGACGACGAGCCATTGGACTCGGTGATATCACTGACCAGCCGCACGGTGTACGGGAAGTCTTCGACATCAGGCAGGATCGCCAGCAGCGATCGCTCGGCGAGGGCGCCATGGCCGATTTCGCGTCGTCCCGGACCCATGATGCGCCGCGCTTCGCCGACGCAGAACGGCGGGAAGTTGTAGTGCAGGTAGAACTTCTTGGCGTACTCGGGCATGAGACCGTCGACGATTTGCTCGTCGCGGCCGGTGCCGAGAACGCACGTCAGCAGACCCTGCGTTTCGCCTCGCTGGAAAAGGGAAGAGCCGTGAGTACGTGGGAAGATGCCAGCCTCGATGTCGAGGTCGCGAATCTGCGCGAAGGCCCGTCCATCGGCGCGGGTGTTCTCATCCACGATCAACTTGCGGGTGGTCTTCTTCTCAAGCGTTCTGAACGCTTCGCGGGCCTGACGAAGGCGATCCTCCGCGGCCTTGTACTCTTGGTATGTACCTGCCTCGGGAAGTTTGAAGTGTTCGTCGAGCATCTTCTCGCGAAGGGCGTCGACCGCGGCGTGCCGCTCGGCCTTGCCACCAATGCGACGGCAGGTGAGCATGTCCTCGCCAGCAACTCGATTCACCAGTTCGGTGACCTCATCGGAGGGAAGGGCGAGCTTGCCCATGCGAACCTCGGGGCAGCCGACCTTCTCGCGAAGCTCGTTCTGCATCTCGATGATCGGCTTGCAGCCGTGCTCGTAGCCATACTCGATGGCGGCGAGGATGGCCTCTTCGGGAACCTCGGCAGCACCGACTTCGATCATGTTGATGCCGTCGCAGTGACCCGAGAGCACCATGTCCAGATCGGAATACTCCATCTGTGCGTGGGTCGGGTTGATGACGTACTGCTCGCCGTCGTCGGTCAGGATGCGGCCGACCCGAACGGTGGCAACGGGACCCTCGAAGGGGGCGTCGGTCATCATCAGCGCGGCGGATCCGCCCGTGCAGGCAAGGACGTCGGTGTCGTTCTGGCCGTCGTGGCTCATCGTCCAGCACTGAATCTGGATCTCGTCAATGAAGCCATCGGGGAAGAGCGGACGAATCGGGCGGTCGATCATCCGCATGGTGAGGATTTCCTTCTCGTTGGGCGCGCCCTCTCGCTTGCGGAAACCGCCGGGGAATGCACCGCCGGCGCTGTACCGCTCGCGGTAGTCGCACTGCATTGGAAAGAAATCGAGACCGGGACGGGGATTGGCCCGCACCGCGGTCGCCATGACGACCGAGTCGCCATGGGTGACCATGACGCATCCGTCGGCGAGTTTGGCGATTCGGCCCGTCTCGATACGAAGGGTCCGACCGCCGATTTCGCGTTCTACGAAGTGAACTGTGGCATGTGCCATCTTTGAATCTCCTGTGGCGACCGCGCATCATGCGCGACACATCACCACTGTTTGGGATCCAGTGAGCCTTTGACTCAGAGGGCAGAAGACAGGGTGCAGTGCCGTGACTGCCGCCTGTCCACTGCCACCTGCATTGGCGGCACCGGATCCTTCCTGTGCGGGACAGTCCCGCTACTTACGAAGGCCGAGTCTCTTGATGAGGGCTCGGTAGTCGGCGGGTCTCGTTCGCGAGATGTACTGAAGCAACCGGTTTCGCTTGCCGACGAGTTTGACCAGACCAAGCCGGGCGGCGTGATCCTTCTTGTTCGTCTGCAGATGCTCGTTGATCTCCGCAATACGGGAGGTCAGCAGCGCGATCTGCACTTCGGGCGAGCCGGTGTCAGCATCATCGCGGCGGTAGTCGCCAACGATCTGTGTCTTCTGATTGACTGTGAGGGCCATGAATGGTCCTGTTCAAACCACCGCAGACACCATGCCTGCGGAGAATCGAGCAGTCTACAGGGAGGCCGCTTCAGATGCCAGCCTCACGGGGTCAGGAGGCCCGATAATCCGCCTTGAGAGCCCCAATAGGGATGTTCATGGCATGAGCTTCAGGACAGGCTGCTGATCCACTCCCCGATGCGGGCACACCCATTTTCGATGGCTTCGTCGCTGAGCGCAAAGGAGAGCCTGACGTGACGAGGTCCACAGCCGAGGAAGTCGTCACCGGGAACCACCGCCGCGCCTGTTTCCTCAAGGAGGCCCTCGGCGAATGTGCCGGCATTCTCGATCACCCGACCGCCGGGGCTGGTGCGGCCAAATGTACAGGAGATATCCGGGAACACGTAGAAGGCGCCCATCGGCGGCGGGCAGGTCACCCCAGGCCACGTGGACAACAATTCGTACATCAGCATCGAACGCCGCTCGAACGCCGCTGCCATATCGCCGACTTCGCGCTGGCATGACTCGAGTGCCGTCACGAGGGCTGGCAGCGTAAAGCCGGTCACCGATGAAGTCATTTGACTCTGCAACGTGGCCATCGCCTTGGCAACGGCCCCGTCGTTCCCGGGTGATGCGGCGTAGCCGACCCGCCAGCCGGTTGCGGCGAATGCCTTGCTCATTCCATTGATGGTGATCGTGCGGTCCTTCATGGAATCGAGCGATCCGGGGGAGAGATGCACGCGTCCGCCGTACACCAATCGATCGTAGATCTCGTCGCTGATCAGCGTGATGTGCTCATGTCGAGCGAGTACATCGCAAATGCCGTGGATCGTGTCCGGGTCGTACATCGTCCCGCACGGGTTGCTTGGGCTGTTCAAGATGACGACCCGCGTGTGTGGCGTGATGGCCGCTTCGAACTGCGCTGGTGTCGCGAGGAACTGCGACTCGGCCGTTGTTGGAATCTCAACGAAGGTGCCGCCAGCCAATTCGGTCATGGGTTTGTAGGACACCCATGCAGGCGTGGGCATGAGAACTTCGTCGCCCGGGTTCACCATCGCCTGAAGCGCTAGGTAGAGGCTGAACTTGCCGCCGTTTGAGATGACGACATGCTCGGACGTACAGTCGATCCCGTTCTCTCGCTTCAATTTGGCGGCAACGGCCTCGCGTGCCTGTGGCGTTCCCGGAACCGGCACATACTTGGTCATCCCGGAACGGATCGCGGCAATCGCCGACTCGCAGATCGGGTCGGGCGTCGTGAAGTCGGGCTCGCCCGCGCCAAAGCCGATGACATCGCGGCCTTCGGCCTTCATGGCACGCACCCGCGCTGTGATCGCCAGTGTCGATGATGGTGCGATGGCGCTGGCTCGGTCCGAAACTGGGTTGTACAGGGTCTGTGTCATGTCGGGTGCTCGCTATGAACGGGTCTTCAATTGAGAGGATACCGCTCGCCATACTGATACCCAAACCCTGCGGTTCGTTACCCTACGCCCCCATGCATTATGACGCCCACCAACCTGTCATCGATGACCTTGAGGCGCGGATCTTGACCATCCGTGACTCCCTTTGACTACGACGCCAAGGTCTGCCGGCGTGAGAATCTCCAGGAGAGCATGAACGAGGCCGACTTCTGGAACGACCAGAAGGCCGCCCAGGGCGTCATTGCCCAGTACAAACTCCTGAAAGCCCAAACCGAGGGGCTTGAAGCCATCATTGAGGGCTTCGAGGACGCCGTCGTCGGCTATGAACTTGCCAAGGAGGCTGGCGATCAGGAATTGCTCGCCGAGGCCGATCAGGGCCTGTACGGGTTGACCCGGAAGATGGAACGGGTTGAATTGCAGTCGCTGCTGAGTGGACCAAACGACCATCGGAATTGCTTCGTCGCCATTCAGGCTGGTGACGGCGGCAACGACGCCGACGACTGGGCCACCATGCTCGATCGGATGTACACCAACTGGTGGGACAAGCAGGGATGGAAGCATGAGCAAATCAGCATGGTCCACGGCTCCGAAGTAGGCATCTCCAGCGTGAGTTATCTGGTGAAGGGACCGCTGGCGTACGGCTACATGTCGTGTGAGCGCGGCACACACCGACTCGCCCGTGTCAGTCCGTTCAACTCGCAGGGCAAACGGCAGACATCATTCTGCACCGTCGATGTCACGCCCGAATTCGATGAAGAAGATGTCGAGATCGATGACAACGACATCGAGTTCACGACATTCGCCCGATCCTCCGGTCCCGGCGGCCAAAACGTGAACAAGGTCGCATCCGCCGTCCGCATCGTGCACAAGCCGACCGGCATCATGGTCGTCAGTTCCACGCACAAGGCGCAGCTTCAGAACCGCAAACAGGCCATGCGGATTCTGCAGGCCAAACTCGATCAACTCGAAGAGGAACGCCGTCAAGCCGAACTCGATGCTGCCACTGGAGGCAAAGTCGATCGCGGCTGGGGTTCGCAGATCCGCTCCTACGTGATCTACGACAACCGCGTGAAGGACCACCGCACCGGCCACGAAATCGGCAACCCCCAAACCGTCCTTGACGGCGACCTCGATGGCTTCATTGACGCTGAACTCAAGCGTCGCCGGGCCGAGAGGGACTGATCAGAGGGCCCGGGTGGGCGAGGTTTCCGCCGCTGAGGATGAGCCCAATGCGGCTGGCTGAGGGAAGCGGGCACTCACCTGACAAGACTGCAGCAAGCACGGTGGCGGCGCTCGGCTCGACCACGCACTTGGCTCGCTCCCACAGGAGGTGCATCGCCACACGGACTTGCTCATCGGAAACCCGCTGAATGGTCTCGACGTGGCCCTTCAGAATAGACCAGGTCAGATCGCTCAGGCTGGTCAGCAAGCCGTCGCACATGGTGTCCGGGTTCGTCTGCGGAATGAGTGTGCCAGACTCAAGCGAACGCGCCGCGTCGTCGGCGCCGGTCGGTTCGGCGCCGATCAATCGAATCCCCGGGCGAATCGCGGATGCCGCTAGGCACGTACCAGACATCAGCCCCCCGCCGCCGATCGGAGCGATGACGGCGTCGAGATCATCGACCTCCTCAAGCAGTTCCACGGCGGCGGTTGCCTGACCGGCAATGATCTGACGGTCGTCATACGGATGCACCAACGTCGCGCCGGTGTCTGCAACAACATCCGCCGCCGTCGTTTCTCTTGCCTTGAGCGTGGGTTCGCAGTCAATGACCGTCGCCCCATATCCGACCACAGCATCTCGCTTGATACTCGGCGCATGTGTCGGCATGACAATCCATGCTGGAATGCCCCGCTCGCGGGCCGCGCGGGCAAGCGCCTGCGCATGATTGCCGCTGGAGTGTGTGCAGACGCCGCGACCGGCCTCACTGGCTGAGAGCGACTGAACAACATTGCTGGCACCGCGATACTTGAAAGCGCCGACCCGCTGAAGATTCTCGCACTTGAAGAACAGCCTCTGGCCGCTCATGGCGTCAAGCGTCGCGCACGTCATCACCGGTGTCCTGTGGACGAAAGGGCGAATCCGATCGTGGGCCGCCCGCACATCGTCCATGGACGGCGGCTGAGACATCAAGCCTCGCCAAACACGCGGCGAATCGCAAGAACCGTCGCCGCATCGGTCGGGGACGCGCCGGCAGAAGCAGCGAGTTCGAGTACCTGCCGGACGTTGTCGGCCACCATCTCGCGGGTCGTCTGTTTCGCTTCTTCGACTTTCGCGCCGGTCTGCGCGTTTTCCTCATCGCTGACATCGCTGGTCAACTCGACATAGGCAGAGATCGCCCCGCCGGGATTGGCGATGAAGTCCGGAATCACATCGATGCCCCGCTCGTGCAGCGCAGCCCTCGCCGCCGCGGTGCAAGGATTGTTGGCGCCTTCGACGACGTATTTCGCGTGGAGCCTCGGAACATTGTGGGTGTCGATGACATCCTGTACGGCGCACGGAAAGAGGAGTGGTTCGTCGCCATACAACACCGCGTCGAGCGGGAGGTGTTCGTGACCGTCACGATCAAGGTGTTCCTTGATCGCCATGAAATCCATGACCTGCACATCGTCAAGCAGCGCGGCACCCAACGGTTCTTTGAGCCGCCACGTGCCGCCGATCCGTGGGTCGCTGATGGTGGTCACCATGCCACCAAGTTCTGTGTAGTAGCGGGCAACGGCAGCCCCCATGGCGCCGAGCCCCTGCACGGCAGCACATGTCGAGCCGATTCCCACGCCTCGGTCATCAAGCAGCGTCGCCCCGGCGACAGCCACACCGAGCCCGGCGATGCCTTCGGCGTCGTAGTCGGTGCCGCCCATCTCAACTGGCTTCCCGGTGAACCCGCGAGTCGAACCAAGTTCATCGCAGGCCCAAAGACAGTGAATGGGATCGCCACCAAGGTCATAGCCCAATCCGCCCCACGGACCGCCGTTTTCATGCAGGAGCGGGGCTGCCAACTCGACGAATCGGCGATAGGTCTGCTCGAAATCTTCCGCGTGCGGGTCGGCTCGAAGGCCGGACTTGGCCCCGCCGATCTTCAAGCCTGCCGCCGCATTCTTGAGCGACTGTGTTCGCGCGAGCCGACCGACCTCGTCGATCGTCAGCGTCGGGGTGATGCGAGTGCCGCCCTTGCCGACTCGACCGAGCGGACCGCCGGCGGCGTTGAGCGTACTCCAGACAACCACATAGCCTTCGACGCCACACTCGGGGTCTCGCACGGTCAGCCAGAGTTCTGGTTCGAGCGCATCAAATCGCGCCTGAAGGTCATGCAGTTCCTTGAGGAACTCCGTGACACCGCTCATCAGCACGTCGTCCCTTGGGCGTGCAGCGAAACGGCCCAGGCGGGCATGATGTTTCGGAGAACGAAGGTGCGGCGTTGGGTCATCGGCATCGAAAGCTGTCGCAGGAAGAGGCGGTGCGCCTTGGCCTGTTTCTGCCAGGGGCCAGGCAACAGACAGCGAAGCGAGGGGAAGCCCGCATACTCAAAGAAGGTCAGCGTGCCTCCGGGAGAAAGAAGATCGGCAAGTTGACGCAGGATTCGGCGAGCAACATCCGGGGGAAATGAGTTGAAGGGCAACCCGCACACGATGGTCGTGTACGACTCCTTCAGATCCGCGTTTTCGATACACCCTTCGATCACCTGAGCAGATCGATCTTCATTCATCGCTGACCAGGGGACTACTTTGCGCCGCAGTTTTCGGCAGAAACTCGGATTGAGCTCGACAATGTCGGCCGATCCGCCAGGTCCAAGGCGATCGAGAATGCTGCCGGTGAAGGCACCCGTTCCGGCTCCAACCTCAAGAACACGATCAACATGGTCGTTCGCGCCGATTGTGGTGGTCATCGCGCGGGCCAGATGGCGCCCCGATGCAGCAATAGCACCGACTTCCTTGCGGTTTCGAAATGCTTCGATCAGAAAGCGAGCCACGTCAGGGACCGCCCGCGGCTCAGGCCGAAGCCTTGCACGAGGTGGTCGAGGCCTCGGATTTCTCGACGAGCGTATCGAAGGTTGCAGGGTCTTCGATCGCCATTTGGCTGAGCATCTTGCGATTCAGCACAATGCCCGCCTGCGAGAGGCCATTCATGAAGCGGCTGTAGCGCGTCCCTCGCATGCGGCATGCCGCCGAAATGCGGGTGATCCACAACCGGCGGAAATCGCGGCGGCGATTGCGACGATCGCGATAGGCGTATTGTCCGGCCCGGAGCAGCGCCACCTTGGCCTGCTGCTTATGACGATGCTTTGTACCCCAGTACCCCCGGGCGGCGCGAAGAATGCGCTTTCTGGCCTTGACGGTGGCCGAACCTTTGCGAACGCGTGGCATGTCTCAATACTCCTCGCCCGAGTCGGGGGGTCGGCTCATCCGACCGCTTCACCCGATATCGGATCGGTGTCTCGTTGAATCAGGACTCGTCGGACTTCTTGCTCTTGGAAGCGCCGCTGTCTGCTGCAACAATGCGGCAGTGCAGCATGCCCGCAGCCCGCTTCACATCGGACGCATGGGCGTACTTGGCTTTGCGATAGGAACGCATCAATTCGCCGGACTTGTGGCTTCGCAGATGCCGACCGAAGGCAGGTTTGGACTTCACGCGGCCGGATTTGGTAATCCGGATTCGCTTGAGGAGTCCCTTATTGGGCTTGTTCTTTGGCATCGGACGGCTCCTGAGGTCTTTGCCCCTCCAAAGGGACAAGCCGCGTAGTCTACGGCACCAGCGGGGTCGGAGCAAGGACCACTCAGTGAGCGAGGAAGACCTCGATTGGAGCCGGTCCAGGGCTTGGATCGACAGCCCAGATACAGTCACCTTCGCACGAAGCGTCTTTCAAATCGGCCGTATGGCCGTCGGAAAAGAGAACGCTCGGGCGATTGGTCAGGCGAGCGTGGACCGGGCTGCCCAGCATGGCCGCTTCATAGGTCTTGCCCTCCAGCAGGCCAACGAGGGCGGGGTTCCGATCGCCAACCAGAATGACCTTGGCATGATCAAGATGGGGCTTCTCTTCACGTGAGAGGGTCGCATACGAGAATCCATGGCGGCCCGCCCTGGGCCTACGAGGATTTCGCAGGAAGGCCGACTTGCAATAGCCCTGATCTGCAATCCGCGGCATGTCAAGCAACTGCGTGTCACGGCCATCGAAAAGTTTCGCCACCGGCCGGGAGGCATCTGTCAGCGGCCGATCGCCATCATTGGCATCTTGGAAGCCGGACATGCCAGCGTGCAACTCGCCAAGATTGTGATGTGTCCTCGCGGAGAGGGCCCGCGAGCGGGCGGTCGTGCCGAAGGACCAGATCGCTGCAGTCGCCATGGCCAATACGGCCGCGACCGCAAGGGCTTCGGCGATACGAAAGCGAAGACCGCGGCCGAGCATGACCGGTTGGTTGTCCATCCGCATGCGGTCGCGGCGGTCGTCTTCGGCGCGGCGAATGCGGGCCATTGTGGCGTCGATGAGTGTTTGCTCTTCTTCCTCGCTCAGCGATTCCACCGGGTAGGAGTCGAGGAGCGAGAGCAGAGACACGACCGCTTCACCGCGAGTTCGCTCACCCTCCTCAAGATCCAGCACACGCTCGGCGTCGAATCCATCGGCCGCAATGTGATCCACTGCTTCCGCATCGGGCGAGGAGAGTTTGGCCGAATCGTCTCGGGCTTCGCTCATGCCGATACCTCCTCGTCGCCGCTCTGGAATTGAGTCCATGCCTGCGAGAAGGCGGCAACCGCTGCATGCAGGCGGCTCTTGACGGTACCCAGCGGCACCTGAAGCGTCTCGGCGATTTGGTTGTAACTCATTTTCTGGAAGTAACTCAACAGGATGATCTCGCGAAGATGGTGGGGCAAACGATCGACGGCATCACGAACGCGGCCAGCCAACTCAGCCTGCTCGATGCCCTCGGTCGGTACCGGTGAGTCGCCTTCGATCAGATCGATGATGCCGGCTCCGTCGCCGTCGCTGCCGATCGGCGTGGACAGCGACACAGCGGGGCGGCGGGACTGACGACGATGCCAGTCTCTCGCCTTGTTGACCGCAATGGTGTAGAGCCACGGCTTGAATCGCCGGGACAAGTCGAAGGTGTGGGCGG
>CAYYGU010000035.1:0-12285 GCA_964471525.1 uncultured Isosphaeraceae bacterium | reverse complement strand
CGTAGGGCACTTCGCCTGCAAGCAGACGATAGGCCAGCACGCCCAGCGCATAGATGTCCGTCTGTTCGCTGACGCTTCCAAGTCGGCCGTCGACCTGCTCTGGCGCCAGACTCTCCAGCGTTCCCACCAGCGCGTGCCGCTCGGCCGTGTGCGTGCGGGCAAGATGCGATTCACCCAGCACTCTGGCGATGCCCAGATCGATGATGCGAGGTTGGTTGTCATCGCCCACCAGCACATTGCTGCTCTTGAGATCGCGGTGGATGACGCCGGCTTCGTGCGCTGCGGCGAGCGCCACTGCGATTTGCGTAATGATGCCGACGCGCTCGTCCATTGATGGCTGGTGCAGCGCCGCCCAATCGAGCAGTGGCTCGGCGGCAGGAATGAGATCCATCGCAATCCAACTTCGACGCTGCCCGCCGATGTCGGCAACGCCCGAGCCCCGCAGCGCGGCAATGCCTGGGTGGTCGATGGCGGCCAGCGCGGTGGTCTCGCGCTCGAGTTTGAATGCTGTTTCGGTGTCGCCGCCTTCGCGCAACACTTTGACTGCTGCTGGGTCGTCGTCGCGCTCGGCTTCGTACACGACGCCCTGACCGCCATCGCCGAGTCGCTGCGTGAGTATCCATGGACCGCACGCAGCACCAATCAATGGGTCGGTGGCGCCCGGTGCTTCGTCGGCGGCCGCGATGCGGAGCATCGCCCGGAGTTCATCGGCCTCGCCTGGGGTGGCGGCGTGGCTGGTGATCCAGCGTTCTCTTGTTTCGGGCGAGCGGCCGAGCACCGTGAGCAGCATCTGCCGCAAGCGGTGGGCGTTGCCGGGCTCGCCTGAAATGGTGGCTGCTGACGAAATGTGGCGTGCCCCTGCTCTGCTGCCAACTGTGGAACCACACAGGTCCCCACATACACCTCATGCGAAAGGCATCGCCACAGCGAAAGCGTCACATGGAATTTTTGTTGGAATGGTGGCAAAGTGTCTATGCTGGGTGCCATGCAACCGGTGGACGAGGACACAACAGGCGCCCTGCTCGGTCGGCTCACAGGGGGCGACGACGAGGCGATTGGCCTGCTGTGGCAACGCGTGCATGGGCAGGTTCGTCAAATGGCCGGGGCGGCGCTGGGTCGCGAGGGTGGTGGCCCGACGCTCGAGGCCACCGAACTGGCCAGCGAAGTGTGGCTGAAACTGCACGGGGGCCGATCAGATGCGGCGTGGCGGACGCGGGCTCACTTCTTTGGCGCCGTGGGCCGGGCCATCATGCAGTTGCTGGTCGATCGGGCCCGCGCCCGGACGGCGCTCAAACGCGGCGGCGGGCAAGCAGCAATGGTCCCATTGGAAATGGTTCCGGGCGAACTCGCCGAGCTGCCCGATCACAATGCAGGCATTCTGGAAGAACTCGCCGCGCATGTGGCAACGCTCGAGCATGAACACGCCCGCGCGGCCGATGTCGTGCGGATGCGATACGTGTCGGGTCTTTCGACCCACGAAACGGCGCAGGCACTGGGAATCAGCGAGCCGACCGTGCGGGCGGACTGGACCTTTGCGCGGGCGTGGCTGCGGGTGCGGCTTGAGGGAAATGTTGGAACCGATCCATGTAATGATGTATCGTGATACCAGCATGAACCTCCCTGCCGAGATCTCCAATCATCTTGATGAGTTGCGCGTGCTCGCAGTCGATTGTGGCATTCGCTCAGTTTCGATCATTGGCTCTGCGTGTACTGATGCCTTTGACCCAATTCGGAGTGACCTCGATCTGCTTGTAGATTTCGGGGACTACACAGATGATCTCGGCGCACGCATGCTCCGGTTCTCCGCAGACACTCAGCGAATCTTCGGCCGCCACGTCGATGTCATGAGCCAACACGGCATCCGCAACAAGACGTGGCAGGCAATTCACGAGGCGTGCCAGGTGCCGGTCTATGCCGCCGCGTGAGCCTCGCGCCATCCTTGAGGATGCGAGCGCCCAGCTCGTAGATCTCTTGGATGATCCAACACTGCCCACCCTGTGGTGTCCAACAACCGCTGGTATGGGTCAACAGATCGCAGACTGTGATGGGCTGGCGGGCGACCGGTAACCCTGCGTCTCTGAGCTTTCCGGCGGCCCCAAGGGACCAACATCGCCAATGACGACGTACCGAACATCAGGGTCGCTCAATGACTTGA
Source organism: uncultured Isosphaeraceae bacterium (assembly GCA_964471525.1). Lineage (GTDB taxonomy): Bacteria > Planctomycetota > Phycisphaerae > Phycisphaerales > SM1A02 > UBA12567. Next base: position 10,130 of record CAYYGU010000035.1, on the reverse strand, counting down.
ATACGTCCGGCAACTGCGCGAGCACGGCCGACCTCCTCAATTGCGGGGTTGAGCGCCAGCATGGTGTCCGCCCAGTCGATCAGCATTTGGAGCCGCTCCTCTGGCGAGAATTGTGAAAACCACCGCGCCTTTGCAAGGACATCCTCGTCGCTTCGATCGTGGCTTACGCTCATCTGTCCGTCCATAGACATGTGGTATCCCACCGGCGCACAGCCCCGCGGATGATCTTCGTACGATGTGATGTCATATGCTGCAAATTGGCCGTCTCACGCTCGACTCCAACGCCCTGCTCGCCCCCATGGCGGGGCATTGTGATCTGCCGTTTCGGCTGCTGTGCCGGGAGTTTGGCGGGGTGGGGCTTGCCAGTACGGATCTCCTGAATGTACACAGCGTCTTGCGGGGGGCGCCCAAGGCGATGAAACTCGCGGCAACGTGTGAAGCGGATGCGCCATTGTGCATGCAGGTCTACGGAAACAGCAGCGACCCCCTTCCCGAAGCAGGTTTGTGGGCGGTCGATCACGGCGCGGCGATCGTCGACATCAACATGGGCTGCCCGGTCGACAAGGTGGCCAAGAAACACGGCGGCTCGCTGCTGCTGTGTGATGTCGATGACACCGTGCGGCTCGCCGAGCGGGTGGTGGAGGCGATCACTCCGCGCACTGGCGCGCCGGTGACGGCCAAGATCCGGCTCGGCTGGGATGATGGTCGCATCGTGGGACCAGAACTTGCGCGACGACTTGAACAAGTCGGCATTGCTGCCATCACGGTGCACGGGCGAACGACCGAGCAGATGTTTCGCGGCCAGGTGCGGCTGGAAGGCATTGCGGCGGTGGTGGATGCGGTGGATTCGATCCCCATTATTGGGAACGGCGACATCCACACCGCTGCAGACGCCGCGGCGATGATTGAGCGCACCGGATGCCACGGCGTCATGGTCGCCCGCGGCGCACTGCGAAAGCCGTGGCTGTTCAAGCAGATTCAAGCGAAACTTCGCGATGGCGGAGACCTTGCGGACCCCAGCCGCCAGGAATGGCTAACCATGATCGAACGACATCTGGACCTCATTCTCGAGCACCGCGACGAGCGAGCGGCGATTCACCGCCTCCGCAGCGGCATCAGTCGCTACGCCAAGGGCATGCACGGCGTGTGGCAACTCAAAGATCAGATCCGCAGCGCCAACAGTGCCGACGACATCCGGAAGGCACTCCAATCGGCGCGGCCCCCTGCCCCCGCCAGCTGCACCAACCGCCGGTCACTTTATCTGCCTTGCCCACAAGTACTTACAAAACTGCCGTTTTGTAAGTGACTGCAGTATAAGCACATAAAGTGACCCGGGGTTGCATCCGCGTTGCAACGCTCTGAAGGCCGATCGGCGTGGCGCACCCGCCTAGGCAGCCCTCAATCCAGTCGCTGCGCGGCATGGACCGCCGGTCACTTTATCTCGGGCGGCAGCAGGGACTTAGAAGATTGGCAATCTCATAAGTCTCTGCTGCAAAGGCAGATAAAGTGACCGGCGGTCAAGCGCAGCGCAGCGGAGCGGGTTAGCCGGCGACGACGGTGCTCATTTTGAAGATGGGCAGCAGCAAGGCCATCGCGACGGCGCCGACGAGGAGGCCCATGAAGACGATGAGCATGGGCTCGATCATCGAGGTGGCCTGCTTGATGCCGCTTTCGAGTTCTTCGTCGCACTGGGTGGCGATTTTTTCCATGACCTCGGGAAGTTGGCCGCTTCGCTCGCCGGAGGACATCATCGCGCCGACACCCGCCGGTATCCACTTCGAGTCTGTCACCGCGCCGGTGAGTTCCTTGCCGTCGCGGACGCGGGCTTCCATGTCCTGCCACATGCGGTCGAAAACCACATTGTCGGTCACGCCTCGGCAGATGCGGATCACGTCGATCAGACCGACCCCTCCTGCGAGCAAGGTGGACATCGTGCGGCTCGCGCGGGCGAGGTAGAGGGTGACGGTCAAACGACCGACGATGGGCGTGCTGAGTTTGCACCAGTCCAGAATGCGGCGGCCAGCGTTGCTCCGTCGCCACACGAAGAACCCCACGACAATCGCCGCGATGGCTGGCACCCAGATGGGCCAGCCGTTCCGCAGTGCGTTGCCCAAGGCCATCATGACCTTGGTGGCGCCAGGAAGTTCGGCGCCTTTGCGCTCATAGATCGCAGAGAACTTCGGCAGAATCACGACGAGCATGAAGGCCGTAATGAGAACGGCGCTTCCGAGCATGAAGGCCGGATACGTCGCCGCGCCTTTGACTTTCTTGCGGGTTCTCTCCTCGCGAACGAGATACTCACCCACGCGACCAAGCATGAGCGCCATGGTGCCCGAGGCCTCGGAAGCGCGGACCAAGCTCACGACGATGGGCGGAAAGACCTTGGGCCACCGAGCCATCGATCGTGAGAGCGGCGTGCCACCACAGACATCGATGTGAATCTCGCCAACGAGATGCGAGAATTCTTTGCGGCGGCACTGCACGCGACAGGCATCGAGGGCTTCGGGCAACGGCACACCGGTATCGAGCATGACGCCGAGCTGCTGGCAGAACACCGCCACATCGTCACGCCGAATCCGCCTGGCCGCCTCGCCGCGGCGGATCTCGTCGGCATCGAAGTCCGGCAAGGCGGCGCCAGCATTTCGAATCGCCGTCGGAACAAGTCCATCGGCTCGCAAGATGGCGGCGATGTCATCGGGTGTCGAACCAGAAACGGTCCCCGTGACAACCTCGCCGTCCTCGGCGCGGGCCCGGTACGAGTAGGTCCGATCGGTATTGGTGGTCTGGAGATTCATCCTTGGCTCGCTGCGTACAGCACCTCGTCGGGCGTCGTCAGACCGGCGGCCACCTTCTCCCAGCCGTCCTCGCGGAGCGTCTGGAAGCCGCTGCCTGCGAGTCTGATTCGCAGTGATTGCAGGCTCTCGCCTGAGGCGATGGCTTCAAGCATCTCGGCATCGGGCACGAGCAACTCAAAGACGCCAATCCGGCCAGCGTACCCCGTGTTGCGGCAGTGACTGCATCCAGTCCCTTCCCATACGGCGTCGGGGTCCCCGCCAGCCGCCTTGATCGTCGCGGCCAGCCGCTCGTCCGGAACCTGCTTCGCCTTGCAGTGCGAGCAGATCTTCCGGACGAGCCGCTGCGCAAGTACGCCGCGCAGCGTGGCCGCCACGAGATAGGGCTCCACACCGAGATTGACAAGACGCGTCACGGCACTGGGCGCGTCGTTGGTGTGGAGCGTCGAGAACACAAGATGTCCGGTGAGCGCCGCCTGGGTGACGATGCCCGCTGTTTCGTTGTCGCGTACTTCGCCGACCATCAAGATGTCAGGGTCTTGGCGAAGCATGGATCGCAGAGCGCCTGCGAAGGTGAATCCGGCCTTGGTGTTGACCTGCGCCTGATTGACACCCGGAATGCGTGCTTCCACGGGGTCTTCGATCGTCGAGAGATTCTTGTCCTCGGAGTTGATCTCTGAGAGCACCGAGTACAGCGTGGTCGATTTGCCCGATCCGGTCGGACCCGTCACGAGTACCACACCATTGGGACAGGTCACGATGCCACGCCATGCTTCCAGCGTCTTCGGTCCGAAGCCGAGTTGATCGAGCGTCAGGCTGGCGTTGCGGCTGTCGATGATACGGATGACGACCTTCTCGCCGTGCTTGCCCGGCATGATCGACACACGCAGATCGATGGGACGCCCTTCGAGCATCACGTTGAAGTCACCGTCCTGCGGAACACGCCGCTCGGAGATGTCGAGGCTCGACATGATCTTGATGCGGCTGGCAATCGCGGCGTGCATCCGGTGCGGCGGTGAGAGTTTTTCATACAAACGACCGTCGACGCGATACCGAACGCGAAGACGATGGTCCTCGGGCTCGATGTGGATATCCGACGCGCCTTCCTGCACCGCAGTGAAGATGATGTAGTTGACGAGTTTGACGACGGGACCGTGCCCGGCGACTTCTTCGAGGTCCGCCAGTTCGGTCGCTTCCCGCTCGATGACCGAGAAGTCCTCTTCGGCAATATCCTCGTAGATGTCGTCAATGACAAACACATTGGCCGCTGGCAACCATGAGCGGATCGCGTTTTCGATCTCGCTCCGAGTCGCCGCCACCATCCGAACCTCATGCCCGGTGATGCGACCCATCTCCTCGGCAAGAAAGAGGTTGCTCGGTTCGATGACGGCTACAGTCAAGACGCCGCGGACCAAGAAGAGCGGCAGAACCCGATGCTCTTCGATGAACTTCCGGCTGAGTACTTCGATAACAGCTGGGTCGGCGGTTCTTGCAACCTGCGACACGAATGGAACGCCATAACTCTCGGCAAGGGTGCGGACGACATCCTCTTCGCTTGCAAGTTCGAGCCGCTGAATGACCTCGCCAAGCAGGTGCTGGTGCTCATGCTCGGCCTGCCACTGCAGGGCGTGGGCGAGATCGGCCTCGCTGATCAGTCCCCGATCGACGAGCAGTTGCCCCAGAGGCATGTCCGTTGCGACGTTGCCGCCGCCATCTGATTTCCAATGCTCGATCATGCCGCTTGCCCCTTCGCAAAGGATCGCGCCGCCGCTTCGAGCGAGGTGTGTACGGCGAGTTTGCGGTCGATCCGCGTGACATACATGGCCGCCGATGGTTGCCCCTCGCCACTGACGACCCGAAGCTGTCCGCCGAAACGTTGAATCGATTCGTGCAGCCACAGCACAGCCTCAAGACCTGCCGAATCGATGCGATCAAGTTCACGGATATCCAGCACCAACCGGATACCAGCGCCGAGCCGCTCGTCACATCGGCGACGCAGCACATCGGTGTCGTCGGCGAGCAATTCGCCCGCGATCGACAGTACGGTTCCGCTTCGGTGTTCTTCCCAGTGCATCTTCATGCCGCATCCTCCAGATGAATGTCGGGGCTGGTGCCGCCATGGGCCTCGATGAGTTGCTCCCACTCACTGAAATCCAGTTTCATGAAGCATGGCACGAGGGCCGGATCAAACTGTGTCCCCGCTCCTTGCTCGATCTCGGCCAGCACTGCCGATCGGTCCATGGCCGAGCGATAGGTGCGGCTTGAGCACATGGCATCGAAGGCATCGGCCAAGGCGATGAGTCTCGCTGGCAGCGGGATCGCATCTCCAGAGAGATTGGAGGGATAGCCCCCGCCATCGAATCGCTCGTGATGATGGCGCACCCCGTCAAGAATGTCGCCGAAGTTGGGAATGTCCTTCAGAATGCCCCAGCCGATCTCGGGGTGCCGCTTGACCTGCGCGAATTCCGCATCGGTCAACTTGCCCGTCTTGCACAACACAGACTCGGGCACACCGATCTTCCCGACATCGTGCACCAAGCCAGCAATGTGCATCCGCTTGACGGTTGCAGCATCGAGCCCCACGGCCTCGGCGAGTTGGCGGGTCAGCAGTGCAACGCGGCGGGAGTGACCACAGGTATAGCGATCCTTGGCATCGATCGACGCGGTAATGGCTTCGAGCATGCCAAGGAACATGGTGTTCATGTCATCGAACAGCCCAGCGTTCTCAAGGTGGATCGCGATGTGCGCCGAGGCTGCAGCGAGCAGTTTCATGTCGACAGACGACGGAGAGGCATCGGGACCTTCCTTGTCGCCAGCCACGAGCAGGCCGAGCACCCGACCGTCTCGGCCAATTGGATGGGCGAAGCCGGCGGTGCCAAGCGCATCGAGTTCAGGATCGTCGCCAGCAATGGCTCCAGCCATGAGCGGCCCGCTGATGTCTTCGCGGGTGGCGATCGACGAGAGCATCGAGCGAAGACTGGCACGATCGCGGGGCGCATCGCCCGAAACGATCAACCGACCCTCGCCAGTGCCTTCCCGGTCGATGTAGGCAGCGACCCAACGATACGGCAGCGTCTGCAGGAGTTCCTGGCAGGCCTGCGCGGCAAAGCGGTGCGGCCTCGCTTCAACGGTCATCTTGTCGGTAATGGAGTACAGCAGATTGATCTCTTCCCATGTCTCCGCGAGTTCACGACCGACCTGCTCAAGCGTTTGTTCGCGTCCATCGCGGGCCTGGCGATCGAGCCACAGCCGCGAGAACATCGCTGCAAGACGCGGCACCTCGGCCACGCCCGGCACGGAGAGCCGTCGCAGACGTTCGCGGCAGACTCGCACGTCGAAGTGCGTTGCCTGGCACATGGCAGAGAGGTGCTCGCTGTCGAGAAGTTCAACGGTGGGAATCGCGAGCATTGCGTATCCCACACGGTCTCGCCGATCACGCAGCGGCACCGCCGCGCACCAGAGACCGGGTACGAGTTCGCGTGGCTGCAGCGTGGTTTCATCGCTCCACACCGCGCAGGCATCCTCGATTCCACGACGGACGATACCCGGCGTGCGAACAAGATCGGTCAGCCAGTCACGGCGGGTGGTCCTTCGAGACGGGGCCAGTTCGCCACTGGTTCCGCAGGAACACAACACCATGCCGATTTCGCGAAGCATGGCCTCGAGGTCGTCGCAGTGCGTACGGATACCGGGTGCGGGAAGAATGCTCATGCCGCCTGCTCCCGCGCCTCGTGCATCGTTCCGAGAACCCGATGCACGTGCTCCAGAATCGTCCGAGGACTGAAAGGTTTGTTCACAACCTGCCGAACATTGGTCAGCCCCGCTGCCTCGTCACCGAGCTTGTACCCGCGTGCGGTCAGGATGATGACGGGGATGTCAGCGAGCGCCGCTTCATCGGTCAAACTGCGGCAGAGTTCCACGCCATCGACATAGGGCATCTGCAGATCGGTGATGACCAGATCCGGGGCCATCGCGGCAATCTGATGCATGGCATCTTCGCCATCAACAGCAGTGTCCACGATAAACCCGCTGTTGCGGAGTTTCAGCGAGAGTACGTGCCGGATGTGGGACTCATCGTCCACAATCAAAATGCGTCGTGACATCGTTGGTGCGTTCCTCAGGCCGCCACACGGGCGGGCAGTTGACCCATCGGTACCGAGAACCAGAATCGCGAACCCATGCCAAGCGTGGACTCGAGACCAATCTGACCCTGGTGGACTGTTTCAATAATGTGACGGCAGAGATTGAGCCCGAGCCCCGTCCCTTTTGCCACGCGTTTGTAATTCTCGACTCGGAAGAACTTCTCAAAGACATGCTCAGCGTCGTGCGGCGCGATGCCCAGGCCGGTATCCGCAACCGCAACATGGACGCTGCGAGTGAGCGTGTCCGCATCAACCCGTACCGTGACGCGACCGCCCTCTGGCGTGTATTTGATCCCGTTGGAGAGCAGATTGACAATGACCTGCTGCAGCATGTCCGAGTCGCCGCACACCATGGTGCCGACCGGCGCGATCTCGGTGTGCAACGTGATGTGCTTCTCGCGAGCGTGTGGCTCGAGCGTCTGCACGGCGCGGTCGACCAAGTCGTGCATGTTTACAACGTCACGGTCAACCTCGATGATGCCCGCCTCGATCCGGCTGATGTTGAGCATGTTGTCAACGAGCCGTGCAAGTCTGTCGGTTTCGGACTGGATGATCCCGTAGAACTCTTGGCGGGTGTCCTCGTCGCGGGCTTCGCCATCAACAAGCATCTCGACGTAGGCACGCATAGACGAAAGCGGCGTGCGCAACTCGTGGCTGGCCTTGGAGACGAACTCGCTCTTCATCTGGGAGATCTCTCGCTCGCGAGACAGATCGTGCAGCACCGTGACAACAGCACTGGCCCGCCCCTGCCGATCAACCGCGCAGGCCGAGACGACTTCGCAGGCATTCTCCCCCATTCTTGAGCCCTCACCGAGCATCAATTCGCCTCGTCGGGGCTCGACATCGACGCCGGCCTCGAGTGTTTCGGTGATGATTCGCCGGAGGGTGTGGTCTTTCACGATCTCGGAGATCGGATGACCTTCGGCATCGGCGGGGTCGAAGCCAAGCAGACTGCCAGCGGCATGATTACTGAAGATGATTTCCTGCAAGGTGTTGCACACGATCACGGCATCGTCCATGACTTCCAACACCGCTTCGGACTGCATTCGTCCGTCATCGGCGACGCGAGCACGGATTTCAAGATCCTGCTCGCGGGTTCGCCAAGCTGCCTCGCCCTGCTGGTGACGAACCTGATACTCATTGAGTGCCCGCAAGACCGAGCGAAGCCACCTGGGGCCGCTTGCGAGCCTGCCGCCACTGCGATGTTCCAACTCTCGGCTCAGGCTGCGAATCGCGCGGCTCATGGCCATCCCCGACACAACCCCGATGATCGTTACAGTCAGACAGGCCCCCGCCACGACGAACCACAGACCGCCGCCAAAGCCCAGCCACTCCGCTGCAACGAGCGTCGCAAGACCGACGCCCAGCGCCAGTGCCCCGAGGGTGAACCCGCCCACTATGGATCGAATCACGGTCTGCATACCGACCTCGACTGGAGGTCAGGAGTGCGGTCCGTCAGGGACCGTGGGTGCCGTACACTCCTGACACAGCCGATGCATCGGCCGGTTTCGGAGTCCACTTCACCGCAAGACCCATTGCTTCGGAACTTCCCGCAGCATCCCCCAGGCGCATCCGTACCCCCGACAGCACCGCCCAGGCCTCTGGACGGTCCGGGAACTCGCTGGTGAGCGTTTCAAGCCGCTTTCTCGCGGCTTCCAGATCACCGTCCCGCCGGCTGCTCAGGGCCTCAAAAAGGCCGGCCTCGTATGGCCATGCCTGGAGGCCCGCAAGATGCGTCCCTGCCTGCCGGACCGAATTCCAGTCGCCGATATCCCAGCCAAGCAGGCCGAGTTCACGCCAAAGGTCTGGGTCCGCCGGACTCTGATCGCAGAGGGACCGGAGGATCGAACGGGCCTCGACACTGCGTCCGAGCGCCATCAGCGCCCGGGCTTCGAGCCGCTGCACGACCGCCGGAACGCCCCCGCTCTCAAGCTTGATCTCATCGATGGCCTCGAGCGCGCCAGCCCAGTCGCCAGCTGCAAACCGCATGTGCACCAGGTCGTGGGCCATGCCTTCGTCATCTGGAGCAAGTAATCGCGCCGCCTCACAGTGCGTCGCGGCCTGACCGTGCTCGCCCTGCAGCATTGCAATCTGGGCCAGCAGATGCCGCAATCCGGCGTGATGCTCGAAGTGATCCATGTGCGATTCGACCAGTTCGTCGGCAGCATCCAATTGCCCGGTGGCAATCAAGGCTTCGGCGTGAGCAAGAACATACTGTGGTCGATTGGAGTCGATCTCGCAGGCGCTGAAAAAGTGCTCGACGGCCGCCTTGTCATCCGACCACCGCTCATGCAGAACGCCAAGGTAATAGTGGCATTCCGAGCACTGCTCATCCAATGTGATGGCGTGTTCGAACATGCGCTTGGCCTCGTCGAGTGTGTGCTGCTCAAGCAGAATTCGGCCCATGAGCACGTACCAGGAAGGTTCCTTGGGATACCGCTCGATGGCTTCTACCATGAGTGTTCGCGACCGCTCGAGCTGGCCGGTCTCGAAGGCCGACTTGGCCTGCTCATGAACGAGTCTGGCATTGACCGCGTCCATGCGGTCGTAAGCCTTCTCGCGGTTCTCGAGGCCAACCTTGGACGGGCCACCGCAGCTACAGAGACATGCCGTCAGGGTCAAGCCTGTGATGATGGTGCGGTGGTTCATTGTGCGTGTCCCTCTCCGAAACTGGCCGAGGACAGGCTGGCACCGAGCGTGCTGGCGGGGGCTTGGACAGCAGCGGCCTCTTCAGCCTTGCTCGAACCAGGCGGCAAGGCCGATTCGGGCGCCGGGCGTTCGCCATCGAAATGTTCGACCGGTTCAATCGGATCAAGTTCGTCCGCCGGAATCACGCTCATTTCCCGAAGCAGGATGCGGCGCCCAATGTGTCGCTCCCAGTTCTTGGTCCGCTCGCCGGTCAGTTGCTCGCGGAAGCGATGCATTTCGGGCTGCCCAAGATCCTGCCGCAGCGAGGCATTGGCGTAGTAGAGCGCCAAGTCCAATTCGCCGTTGCGGTAGGCGGTCAGCGCATCGCGGTTGTAATTGGCCGTCATCTTGTCGCGGCTCCACGGAAGCAATCCGCTTCGAACGCCCACGCGAACGGTATCGATGATCTCAAGGCTCTCCTGCCCGAGTTCGTAGAGTTCCTCGTCTTTGACGACCCGCGGCGTGAGCAGGAAAATGATCTCGACCCGCTCGATGTCGTCGTCCTGGC
>CAYYGU010000034.1:0-12574 GCA_964471525.1 uncultured Isosphaeraceae bacterium | reverse complement strand
TCCCCAAGGCGATTGGCTTTGGTGCCAGTTCGGTCATGCTCGGCTCACTGCTCGCCGGCCTTGAAGAGAGCCCTGGCGAACTGGTGCTGCACGGTGGTCGGCGATATAAGACGTACCGCGGCATGGGCAGCATTGGGGCGATGGGGCAGGGTTCGGCGGACCGATATGGACAGGCCGGAACCGAGCGGACGAAGTTCGTTCCGGAGGGGGTTGAAGGACGGGTTCCGTATCGGGGACCACTCGGCGACTTCGTCCATCAAATGATCGGCGGGCTCCGGGCGGCCATGGGGTATTGCGGCTGCCGAACGATTGAAGAACTGCAGCAACGATCTCAGTTTGTCCGCGTCAGCAATGCCTCGCTGGTCGAATCGCACGCCCATGACATTCAGATCACCAAGGAAGCCCCGAATTACACCGCCTCCCAAGCCCGCAGCGAGTAGGCTTGCGCTGTCGCTCGGGATCTCTCCGGGAACCTTCCGCCGAGGCCACCATGCACGCTGACACCCACATGCCCGAGCCTCCCGAATTGGACGCATGGCCTGTGCGAGATCGGATCCTTCTGCTTGGTCGCCGGAAGGCGGGCAAGACAGTCTTCCTCTCAAGGCTCTACGAGCAGGCGTGGCGAGGAGCCCATGGGCTGCACATGCGGGCGTTGGACGGATCGCTGCATGAGGTCTGCATGGACATGGTCGACCAGTTGAAGGCCGGCCGCTGGCCCGCGGCGACAGCCGGATCGCTTGCCAGCGGCGTTGATGTCAGTTGGCAGGAACACCGAGCGACAATGGTACTGCTTGATTACCCGGGCGAGATCTTTCGCAGGGCATTCGTGGAAGGCGGTGGTGATGAGCAGTCGGATCTGTTGATCGACCACGTCGATCATGCCGCCGCTGTCATCCTGCTGATCGATCCTTGCAATGTACACATGGGCGAGGCATCCGAAATCGTGGACGATGACTACGGCATGGTGCAGGCCGTTGAACGCATTCGCCGGCTCCCCGGCGGCGGAGACATACCCATTGCTGTTGCGCTCACGAAATGTGATGAACATCTTGGAATCGTGCGGGACGCTGGTGGCGCCCGGGGTTTCGTGGAGAAGTACTTGCCGAATGTTGTTCGCTACGGCGGACGCATGCGGATGTTTGCGACCGCTGGTGTTCGGACCAGACTCGATGCAGTTGGCAGGCCAGTACCGAATACGCAGCATGACCCCGACGGACTGATCGATGTGGTGAAGTACTGCATGAAGCATGTGGCTCCACAACTCAAGGCCGCCCAGCACCAACGGGCCGAGGCGATCCGTCTTGGTCGTCAGCGTGATGCGGAGATAAAAGACCGAGAATTGGCTCGGCAAATGCGGCGGCGATGGATCGTTTTTTGGATCGGAGCCGCTGTGGCGTGTCTCGTCCTGGTCGGTGTTGCCCTGCTGATTCGGAACAGATCTTTGGCGGACGATCCACCGCAAGAAGTGCCGTCTCAACCACCGGAGCCTGCTGTTATCGAGGAGGTGTTCCCTCCCATCCAGGGAGAGTCGCTCGAGCCGCAGGCGGCGGCAGATGAATCGCCACTGCCAACAACCAATCTCCCCCGGTATCCCTCCCCAACGCAATCCCCCGGACTCCCCCCGTGAGGGTTGATACACATCTCATGGGGTCCGATCGGGGGTATCGCCAGTTGGCGGCCTCACCCGGCGTGTCAGATTCGGAGGGAGCGGCCATCGCCGGGCTGGATGTCGGGCTACCCGCGGGCGGCCGGGCAGATCGGTTGGGGAGTTTCCTCGTTGTTGTGTGCAGACCACTGCCGAGCGGACGCATTGGGCTGACCCGGTGCGTGGCGGGCGGCCTAGACGATGCGGGCCGGAGAACCATTCAGTTCCGCACGATGATCTTCCATGCCGCCGAGTGGATCCTTGAGGCGAAGTGTGGTCTGTCGGGTTTGGTCGGGGCAGCGTACTGGGCGGATCGGGCATTCGAGCAGGGGACATGCTTGGTGGTGGAGGCGAACCTGGTCGACCGCTCGCCACCGTCACGGGCTACATTGGCGTTGGCCTGCATGCTGCGAGACGGACCCCGACCGGTGTTGCTTCGGGCGGATGCTGCCACCAATGGAATCGTCATGGCGATGGTGTCCCAGCTTTCTGATGTGGATGCCGCTCAACTGTGTTGGGGCTTGGGGTTGGGGCGGGCCATTTCCGGCATGGATGTTGCCACCCTCGGGATTGGCGGTCAGGGGATCGATCAACCGATCCGGCAGATTGATCTGGCATTGGCCGACGGCATCGCGGCAAACCAGACGCATTCGCTCCCACCGCTGCAACCACTCATGGACGATGAACGGGAGGATGGCGGCCTCACGTGCCAGTTCCAAGGCAGCGATGGTGTCAGTCGCAACCGAATCGCCATGGTTGTGGGTGTCATTCTTGTTCTTGCCTCTGGATGGATTGCTGGGCAGTGGTGGTGGGACAGTCTTCCGCAGCCGCAGCATGCCCCGCCCGCAGCATTGCCTGTGGAACCCAACACGAAGATCGGATCCACGCCGCCAATACCACGCGAGGTCGAGATTGCACCAGACCCGCCCCAGGAATCGCAGGTGATCTTGCTTCCGGTTCCAATTGGCACGCCTTCGCCGCCGAGTGAGCTGGAGAACTCCGAATCTCCAATTCCACTACAGTTCCAACAGGTTCCGATGGATAACTTGGAGCGTTTGGATCCTGTGGTGACGGTCACAGAGCCCGCGAACGTCGCCGAGATACTCGATCAGTTGAACGCCGCGGTTTTGGAAGTCGTGTGTCCTGTGGGGACCATATACAGGAGTGCCCCGAGCCGCGGCAGGATCAAAGCACTTGCTCGACAACGATTGGCCTCTCTGTGGAATCGCGATCTGGATCGGAGAGATGCGTTCGGATACTTGGATGTGCTCGCAAACGTGGAGGCCAAGTTTGAGGAGGCGTCACGCCTGATCGGCGAAGAGGGTGTGAAGCACTGGGGGACCCGGCCAGCCACGGAACGATGGCTTCGGGCAGCAGGGCGAAATGAAGTGCAGATCGGTCGGCGAATGAGAGAATTGGATCGCTGCTCAAAGATGGTTGCCCGAATCAGCCGAACGGCCGATGCTCTTCGGGAATTGGTGTTGCATGAAGAGTTTGATGATGTTCGTCGTTTTGTCCTCCGCCGGTGGTTTGCTTCTGGATACGCTGAAGCCATGACACAGAGTGTGATGCACCTCGAACAAGCGCGGCGTCTGGTTGAGGATCGGCTTGGGAACGACTGGCCGGGTCGTTCCTCGCAAAGAGCGATTGATCTGTCTCTTGAGGCGCTGAAGGCCAGACGAGACGGCAGGCCAGACCAAGGAGATCGCTGATGAGGAAGCTGGCAAATCGGCAGATCCATTTGGCAGTCGCGTTTCTTGTGGCGAGCGGCATGCTGAGTGCCTGCAGTTCGTCTCAGTTTCCACCATCAACCCCGGGTGTGTGGACTTCTGATGTCCGGCCGTCGGTCGACCGGCCCCAACGGTCTGCACGGTCCGCCGAGCGGACTCGGTACCCCGCGAGGTCTTCCGGCGAGACCAAGAGCAGTCCCGACAATCGCAACGAGGGCCAGGGCGGGGTGTTGGATCATCCGGCGAGTTCGCAATTCTCCGCTGATTCGCCGCCGACAGGGCTGTCAGGCCAGCACACAGGTGAGTCGACTGCCTCAGAAGGGAAAGGCAACCCTGTCGCATCGGCAAACTCGGCTCGTGTCATACCGGAGGGTTCGACGGATTCAACCGTGATGGCGGCCGATGGTTCTTCAACACCACTCGTTACCTCGGTCGATGCGGTGACCGCCCCCATGGAGCCCTTGCCCCCGGTTCCTCACGAAGAGCAACCGGAAGAGTCTTTGACGCATCCGCGACCACAGCAGCAAGACCCAATCCAACAGTCACCCCAATCAGCAGCGGAGTGTCAGGGGGAGAAATCCGGGGCGACCCAGCAGCAGGGAGCAGAATCATCTGGGGGTCAGGGCGCGGCTTCTGCAGGGCACTCTGGCGAGGCAGGGGCTGGCGGAACCCAGTTGTTGCCGGAGTTGACGGTTCCAACCGGTGGTATGACATCGTCCGATGCTTCCCAGAATCCGAGCGGCACAGCCGAGCCACCGGTCTTTCGGGATGGAGGCACCGGTACCTCTGATGAGCAATCGCCCGACTCTCTCGGAGCAGGCGGAACCAGCGACGCCGAGCCGGGGTCCGATGAATCCACAGCGGGTGAGCATGCGGCCTCGGGTGTTGACTCGGGCAGCGAGGATGGGGGTGAATCGCTGCCAGTCATCGCCGGTTCGGCCGATGCGTTCAACGTACCTGGAGAACGAGCCAAGGATGCGGACTGGGCGGTCCACCCAGAGTCGATTGAAGAGGCCGGGGGTACGCAGGTGGAACAGGAGGGCCACGGCGGTGGGCTCGCAGGGGACAGCACCGGTGGCCTTGCTGGGGCGAGCGGTGGTGGGAGTGATGGCAGCGGCGAGGGGCAGGGAGGTGGCGGAATACCAACAGAAGCAGTTGAGGCCCCTGACAACGGCGACATGGTCGAGCAACAGCCCGGTCCAACCAGCATGACTGCGGCAGGTACGCCTGGAAACGGGGATGAGCCAGAAGATGGTTCGATCGGCGGCCAGACGGACGAGACCGCGGCGCGGGATGAGTTGCCAACACACTCCCAGCCTGAAGTTCTTGAAGCGCCCGGATCTTCCGAGGAGCCTTCACCGAACGGAGCGGAAGTCCTCAAGCCAGACGAGCGTTCCCCGACGCTGCCCGCCACGCCAACCGTTGAGCAACGCGGTCTGCCACAGGTCGAATCGCCACCGCGGGGATCAATCCCGCTGAGCCCTTCGGATCTGGTGGAACTGACTTCGCCGCCGCAGCCGATGGGAAGCGAATCCTGGTATCGACAAGTACGGGGTGCTTGGCAACTTGTTGCGATCCATGACCCGCACCTCGACTTTCTTCCCGGCGGGGCGAGCCAGCGATTTATTGGTATTGATCCAGAGGGGGAGGTCCTTCGTGCAATTCTGGCTTGGAACGGAGATCTTGCGTTTACCGTGGCGGCTGAGTACTACGTCGGTTTCCGACCTCGAATTGTCGATATCCAACCGGTTCCGCATGCACCTTCCAAATTCACCGATCCCGGGCCATTGGTCGGCGACGGCACCTTCGTTCCGGCGATCTCGAAGCCGCCCTGTGAACTTCAGTGGGTCCGCACCGGCGACCGCCTCACCATCGGTGGCGGCGAGTATCAGGCAGTGGCCCCCGACGCCATGATTGAATTGCTGAGCCAGCCTGAGCCGATCGACGTGCTGAGTGGCGGTTTCGCGGGGATGAGCGGCGAGGGTGAGCGAGCCGGGCCGGCAGCAGCGACGGTGGATTTCTTTGGTGTACAGGCCGAAGGCAAGTACTTCTGCTACATCGTGGATGTATCTGCCTCAATGGCCGGGAACGGCGGAATGTTGAGGCTCCGTACCGAACTGGAGCGGTCACTTGCCTCACTTCCGCCCGGCACGAGATTCTCGGTGTTGCCCTTCAGCGACACACTCCGCGATCTGCAATCGCAGTGGACTTCCGCAAATGCCAGCAAGGTGAGGAGTATCGGGCATCGCCTCTCTGGCATTCGCGCTGCTGGCGGAACAAACCCAACCGGTGCGTTCACGTGGGCATTTCAGAAACTCAAGCCGCAACCTGACGCCATTTTCTTCATGACAGATGGGAACATGGGCGGCGGAGCAGGTGACGTACTGACTCAACTCAACCGGCTCAACGCATCCAATCCGCGCACGAGGATTCACACGATCGGTCTCGGTGACAATGCGGACATCTCATTCCTTGAGCGGGTCGCGGAGAAGCATGGCGGCACCTACCGTTCGGTACACTAGGGACAGCGATGAGGACACAGCCCCCGCGGGCGTCTTCTTGCAGTTACTGCCCGGTCGCGGTACCGGCGCGGATCTTGTCTCGATAGATCAAATCTCTGCCGAGTGGGGGAATTGGGATGACGTCGTATTCGATGCCCTGTCCAACGACCAACCGCCTGGCAGCGTGGAATTGATCGAAGGAGTCGGGTGTCACCCGAAACGACACAACGTGTTTTCCCTTGACGAGGGCGTCAATCAGTTCCGCAATAGCCGCTTCATCAGCGGGAGATCCGAGCGGAATTCCCCCATCTTCCCGCAGGTCGATCTCACGATCGATCGTGAGCGCCCCCGTGCGGAAACCGCAAGTGCCAAGATCTTCGAAGGTTGATTGGCTGGGATCGACGGCCTGGGTGTTCCAGTTACTCCAGAATTCACACCGTTTATCCACAGCGTTGGGAGTGCGCCTCCACGTACTCCAGTCGTTGACCATATAGAAACGGTCGTCTGTGAGTACGACTTGCACCGGAACCCGCCCCTTGAGTGCTCGCCGGCGAGGAGTACGCAACTTGACGTCGCGGATCGAATGCAAGTCCTCAAGTTCATTCTTGAGTGCTTGAATGTCCATACGCATCTGCTCTAGTGCTATGGCTGGCTCGGCATCTTCCAGTTGTTGTTCAAGAGTCAAGATCGCCAAGTTCAGCCGATCAGCATAGTCCGTGGCATGTGCCAGTTCTTCGGTGGCAGTGCGCCATTTCGCGTGGAACATCTCGTCGTCGTTGACCTCGAGTTCTTGGATTGCCAGTCGCAGTGACTCGAGTTCAGACACATCAATTGACGCAACGGCGGCTTCGGCGATTCGGTGAGCCCCACCGGCTCGGGCGAGTACGGCCGCGAGCACTGCGATGAAAATGACCATGCCAAACATGTTGCAAATGGTGTCGAGAAGCAGGTCGAGGCTCGATTCATGTGATGAGCGGCGTCTCATGGGTCTGGGTCCGCGGCATCGAACAACCTCGTCGTGGTGGCATCCTCTCCGATAAGGTCCAGCCCGATCGACAGCTTCTCAAATCGCGGATCGCTGTCACAAATGCGATGGATCTCTGACCACAAGGGCAATCCGGACGGTTTCACGCTCAGCAGGATATGAGTCGTTCGCTCTGCAGAGTCCACAAGCCATTTTTCCAGCAGAACCATTGCCAGAAGCGTGGGATCGCCTGAGTTGGCAGCCATCGGTACATCGCTGGCGCGTACGCTGGAGATGACGAGCCGGTCCGACATCAGTTCCGCGACAATGGTGTCGCTCTCTTCTTCGTCGATCAGGTAGGAGATCTGCCGACGACGACGCTGTGTGTCGATTTCAGCGCGGAGGCGGTCCTGTTCGACTGCCAGAAGATCTGCCATCTGGCGTTCCGAAGAGCGACTCAGAGCATTGAATCGTGCGTCGCGCTCCTCCCGAAGTTGCCGCCAGTGCTGTTCGCGTTCCTCGTTCTCGTTCAGTGTCCCAATCAGTTGCAGCTGCGTCTCTGCGTATGCGGCACGCAATTCATCGTTGCCGATCCGGTCGGTGAGGATGGCCAGCCGCTCTTCGAGTGCATCCTTCTCCGCAGAAACATCGACCTGGTCGGCTTGGGCGACGGCATCGATCGTGTGCTTTCCGATGTTCAGTAGAAGGACAAGTGTGATGATCAGCACGATTCCGATCGTTCCGATCATGACATCCTGAAACGAGAAGAAACTGATCGGCGCCTCGCGGTGTCGGCGACGACTCATGCCGTGCTGCCAGGCAAGATCCGGACATGGGCGGTGATATTGCGAGCGGCGTATTGGCGGCAGTCATCGAGCAGTCGCTCGTCATTTCGTCGAACGAAGGTTACCGAGAGGTGCAGCAGCAATGCGGCGATCAGGCCTTCACCGGTTGTGATGAACGCGGTATCCAATCCGGCGATCACTTCGGTCAGACTGCTCGTGAGTACATCGATGGTTGCGTCGTTCGCCTGAAGGACCGCCCCAAACCCGGAGATCGCTTCGGTGAGGCCAACGATGGTTCCAATGAAGCCAAGTACGGGAATCGCCCAAATGAACCCGCGAACCACGGTGTATCCGCTATCCATGGCATCGTCGTCCGCTTCGGCGGCAGAGTTGAGCATCTCATCGAGGTCGCCAATGCGACCGATGTTTCGGATGGACTTGAGCGCGGTCAATACGCGGTCGAGAAGGAGGAATTGATGGGGCTCATCGACCCCTTGCTCGATGGAATTGATCACACGGTCAACCGTTGCCACGGACAGCACGAAACCGGGGTCACCAGGCATAAAGCGAAGCCGCAGTGCGGTTCGCTGCGCGCGGATCTTCGCTGCTTTGATCGTCAAAATGGCGGCTGACCAGCATGAGAGCAGAAAGATGGGAATGGGGATTCCAGAGAAGCCGGTGAGGTATCTCCACAACTCCTCGCCAAACCAGATGCCTTGTGCTGCCCATCCAACGCCGTAAAGAATCCCCATATACATGAGGCCCAGAATGAATGACGAGAGGCCACTCGGTGTCGTGAACCGCCCCGAAGGAAGAGAGAGCCGCCGCTCAGGGTCAAGGGACCCAAACATGAGAACCTGCGGGGCCGCCTGGCTCCACGCGGGGGAGGTGGGTTGTTCCGGGGGAGTGGGTTGTTCCGGGGGGGTCATGGTTTGCCGAAGATGATAACCGGGAGCGTGCTGATTCCCTGTGGGGCTTCGACAAGATCGTCGTGCGACAGATGGGTATCGAATTGGAAGAAATTCCAGCGGTTTCCTTGGCGGAGCAGTACCTCGGGCCTCTGAAGGTCCGATTCAAGCAATTGAGCACGCATCATTCCGGAGGGTGATGCGGGGTCCGGGACCAGCAAGCCTTGAACCAAACGTGCTGCGGCCATTGACTGTATTTCTTCCAGCCCCTGGTCCCCAGCGTGCAGGGCCCGAATGTCGTAGTGTCTCGGGCTCTTGGCACGCACCGATGTGGCGTGGCGGCGTGGGTGTATTTGGGTGGAACTGTTCGCCGTTGGTGCCCGCTGTGCCCAGTCGGCATGATGAGCGTCCGGAGCGCTGGTGCGGAGTGCGTCAAGCCACTCGGCCGCATCATCTCGTGTTTGCTTGGGCAGCGGAAGATTGAGTTCCAGAATGAGTTCCCACAGCGTCTGAAGGACGGCAAAGTGGAGCATCGCGTCGGGCTCGGGACAGTCCTGCACGGCCTCCAAGAAGTCGCAGACGGCATCGACTGTCACTGTGCTATTCGCTTCGTATGCATCGATCGCTCCCTGGAGCGCGGATGCGATGGCAGCGGGATGTTCGGAGGACCAGAGATCCGCCTTTTCAGAGTTGGTCAGTTCCTTCAACATCTGTGGATCGGTCGATAGATCCTGCCGTGAGTCGATTCGCCGCAGGCCTCCTTCAAACGGTCGCAGATACCGGTAACCGAGTTCTGTGTCTGCGACATACAACTCAAGGAACCCGGTCGATTCGAGCTTCCGTCGGAGAACGCCCTGCCCACCAATGTCCTTGAAGTGCCCCGCATACTCGATGAGCCGTTTGGCCGCATCGGCGTACGGTGATTGATTGTCAGGAAAGGACTCCAAGTGGCTCTTGAGTGTTCGTACGGCGGATCTCGGGTTGGGCGTGTCGGTTGTAGTACCAAGGATGCCATGCATCCTCAGTTCCGGAAGCACAACCTTACGCCAATTCTCGGTTGCGCAGGCTGCCTGAGCGCGGCTGCGTCCCTCGGCCCACTTGGCACTGGAATTGAGGGCGATCAATTCATCGGCGTGATGGCTCAGAAGATCATCCCAAATGTTGTACCAGTTGCAGCCACCACTGGGGATGCGATGGAGTTCGCTCATGAGACGATTCGCTTCGTGAATACTGCCGGTTCGCTTCTTGGCAACCTTCCAAAGCCGATCGATTCGGCTTTCAAGAACATCGGCTCTTGCGCGGAGATCTGTTTCTTCGGCCGCCGGTCGCTTTCGCAGCTGGAGCAACATGTGTTCAGCGCGTTGAAGGGCTTCCTCGCGGCTTTTCCATCCTGAGAAATCGTCAATCGCTGGTTGGCTGGCTTCAAGCAGCCTTTCGATGGCGGCGAACTCGGCGAGCCGTTCGGCGCGTGCTTCGGTGATGCGTGCACTGTGAAGAGTTGCAGCGCGTCGAAGTTGACTCTTCAACTTGGCGAGCAGCTCAACGCGGGCGACTGGCTCTGCGCCGCGTAGCAGCGCGGTCGCCTCCTCAATCTGGGCGAGCGAGGCATCATTGGACTCGAGCAGGGAAACTGCCGCAGCGACATCGAGTTCGGCCTGTTTCCGCCGTTCTTCGAGTGTGATTCTGCCGCGATCGATCCCCGCCCTATGCGCGGCGATAAGGGGCGATTGACCAAGGCCCTCCTTCATTGCCTGCGACCAACAGTCCTGCGCGGCCAAGATGTCGCCAGCATCGAGATTCTGCTTGATACAGCGGCTCAGGCTCTCAATCAGGTTCTGCCGTGTGGTGCTGTAGTGGTTGATGAGGATCAGGCCGACCAGAACACTTGCGATTGCAATGATCGAGGAGAGCACTACCACGAAGCGACGGGTGCGTTTCTTGCGTTCTTGCGCGACATAGTGCGTGACACGGCTTTCGACGGCTGAAGGGATGATGGCCTCATCGTTTCGGAGCGAGGAGTACCGGCGTTCGATGGAGCGGACCGGCTTCAACTCATCGAGCGCCCGGACAAGGTCATCGATGCGGGCCTGAATATCGCACTCAGCATCCTCTCGGCGATCTTCTTCGGCGATCCACCGAAAGACGGAATGGACTTCATGTTCGTGATTGCCCAACGCCACCTCTGCGACACGCCGCCAGTTGGCCCGAAGGCGACGGGCGCGTTGCAGATCCATGGCCGCCCAGGCGAGATGCAGTTGCATCTCCAACACACCGAGTTCCTTTGCTGCGGCAATGGCAGCCTGTTCGGTCTGCTCGATGTCGAGTTTGTGAAGAAGTCGTTGGCCGGATCGACTCAGAAAACCCATGGCGTTGATCTGTTCGCTGAGACGCGCTATGGCGATGGAGTTGCCCTCGGCGATGCATCGGTCGGACTCCTCGTCCCAGAGTCGCACGACGACGCTCTCAAGTTCGTCGTGATTCAGCCGCCACGCGGGGTTGTTTGGTTCACTGAGTCGCAGTTTCCTGCTGGAAGCGATGCGATCAGTGAGCGAGGCCCCGCGAAGGTTGAGTTCGATCCACTGCTCGACGAGTTCCCGATGGGACAAGGCATCTGCAGGCAGGCGGGAGATCGCTTCGAGCGCGTCATGGGAGGGCAACTGGAGTTGTGCTGGCGGGCCGTTTGGGAGCCGAGAGAGCCTCACAGCCAGACCGATGATGTTTCCCGCATCTAGGTTCAGCCCAGCAGCTTCCCAGATCGCCCCGCTGGCCCGCCACGAAACGCAGCGGTTGAGTGTTTGTGAGGCGGCCTCACACGCTGCTGAGAGTTCCGACTCGTCTCCCTGTGCCAAGGCATGGAGCAGGCGTTCAGCTTGGTTCATGGGAACCACCCAGCGATGGCGACAATGACCGCCATCAGTGCGGCCGCCGCAATGACGGCCATCGCAATCACGCAGCCGGAGACGCGTGCGGGATCAAGTTGCAGCGTCGTTGGTGTTGGTTCGGCTTGATCAGTGTCCGAGTTCTCAATTGCGGTGGCATGGCTGATGGGTGTGGGGGGGTTCTTGAGCAGCAAGACGACGCCCTCGTTCGCCGCAGCAATACGCCTTGCTGGGGGGCTGCCCTCATGGACAGCGAGCAGAATCGCGGCGTCTCTCATGCGGTCCGTATTGGTGAGGAAGGTAAAGGCCCACTGAGCCTCTGGTGATAGCGTCTGTTCGATGGCGGCCACCACATCGATGCAGCGGGTGGACGGAGGAACCATGATTGAAGTGCCTGCGTGGGCAGCGACGCGGTGATTGAGGATGCGGAGCCATTCTGGATCGAGGCTGTGGCAAACTGAGAACTCGGCGTGATCGGGCAAGGGCGGCGAGTCCGCGCCTGATGGGGACGTGCCATCCCAGTCGGTGCGAAACCAACCGGACATCAGCAGGCCAACAGGGCTGATGCTCGGCCGTTCCCCAGGAGTGAGAACCAGATGGTGGGCGATGCGGCAAGGATGATCCGGGGAAGGGCCAGCGGTCTGCGTGATGCTGCTCAGCACCGAGCAGTTGACTCCATCAAGCATCATGGTGCGGTGCCCTCGTATTGGCAAACCAGGCGCCGCCGACGAGAGTTCCATGCCTGATCGCAACTCCAGTGCTCGCGTGGTTCGCGTACTCATGCCGGTGGTTCGGTAGACCGTCATGAAACCGGCTCCCCCCGGCATCTGATCTGACCACGTGTGAATGAGTTCAAGCATCCGCCGGTTTCCCCTCATCACTCCCTGTGTCCAGATCGGCTCGAGTCCCCTCGCTCCAGATACTGATGGGCCACTCGGCTCGACACTTGGGGCATGCTGGCCGGGTCGCTTCGGTTCCTGTCGGGTCGACGGGGAATCCTCCCGCGGTAAACCTCATTGGCCGAAAACGAAGGGGGGCATCGGGACCCAGAACAGGGTCTCCGAGGAGCGTCGGGGACTCGGAAATGAACCGGGCATCCCGGGAGGTGATCGTGGCGTGGCAAGCTGGGCAGGTGACTGTAAGCATGTCTGGGTCGTGGATC
>CAYYGU010000033.1:0-12752 GCA_964471525.1 uncultured Isosphaeraceae bacterium | reverse complement strand
CGTGGTTCGGTGGCGACCCAGTTGGGGTTACCGCGTCCCGCGTTGAACAGTGGCAGCTGTGTGTGGCCAGCCATCTCGATGAGTTTGTTCTTGATCTCGAAGGGGCTGAGCTCTTCGTACTTCTTCATTTCCGCTTGGTCTGGCATGCGTCACCTCTCAATGGGGGAGCCCCGGCAGGGCAGCCATCGCAGGTAGCCCAGCGGGGGATTGAGCCGCCAGAATACTCGATATCTAGACAAGATTGTGAGGGTATGTCCGCAATTGACCCGGTCGGCAGTGTATCTGCCGGACACAAATGACATAGTGGCGGTCGAAGTTGTAGGTCGTTGTGCCGCAGTGAGATCAGTTACCCGCTAGGGCGGGGGTGTGTCGCGACGGCTTCGCGGGCCCAGGACTCGACCCGCTCTTGCAGGTGCCCGTTGGGGGCCTCGCTCTGCCTGCCGAAGTAGCGGTCCTGAAGTTCACCGATCTCGGCGTGCAGCGCGGATCGGCGATCGGGTGGAAGGGCATCGCCGTAGTCTCGCTCGATGCGTTCGAGCGCGGCAACGACGCCCAGCGGTGTTGGGCGTCCTGGCATCAGGCGGTCCAGTTCATTGATCCCTTCGTCGTCGCCGGGGCGATTTCGGAAGAGGGCAGTGGCGGCGATTGCGCCAACGATCAGCACAGCCAACGCGAGCACCCAAGTCCAAACATTGAAACCGATGGCCAGGGGGACGATTCCATCTGCAACCTCAACCAGATCCATGTCTGAATACGTCCGATTCGTCGAGGTGGCCTCAACGCCAGCGCGAACGGTCGGCATGACAAACTCACCGCTCGTAGCCGCCGCGGTCGGGGTGTACGTCACCGTCCAACTACGCTCGATCATCTGCCGATGAATGCCGTCATCATCGACGCCTGCGTACTCGTCGTCGTCTTCATCGCTCATCCACCAATAGTCTTCCTCCTCCGCCGCATCGATCATCTGGATCGGGTGGGTGATGACTCCGTCCTCAGCAATATCAAATCCGGGGATTGCGTCGTCGATACCGCTCAGGATCTCATCAAGCTGGCCGTGCACACCGCGGCCAGCAGCCTTGATATCCAGCACGACTTCAGAGTCCGCGTTGCGAACATCGACGATCTGCTCAATGACCAGTTTCTTGACTGGTCGATCAGCCCCTCGTTCGGAGGCGTCGATCAGCGGAGCGTTCGACTCAACTGGAAGTATGACCGGTCCCCGCTGGTCCATGAAGTCAAGATCCATCGCGATTGACGGAATCCGTTCGATGCTCTCGTCGGTTGCCTTCAGAATCAGGTAGGCCAAAGGCTTCTCCTGCCATCCAGTTTGCCCGAGTTCAATAACCTCGCGTGAAGGATGCATCGATCGAAAGAAGCCGAGACCCTCGATTTCAAAGCCCTCAGCGAGCGCATCTCGAATGGCTCGCTCAAGCCGATCGCGATAATCAACCTCGCGGCTGTAGCGACCCATGTTGACCCAGTAGCCAGACATGAGGTACTTGGAGAAACCGTCCGTTTCGCGATCGACCGCATTGGTGTACCGCAGCGTCAACACCGCCCCAAAGGGCTCATCCGTGCCGACTCGATCGGGTCCATCGATCGTCAGCCGAAGATGGATCTCATCCTGAACAAGATCGTCATACAGACTGTTGAGTCTGCGAAGCCCCGCGCCGGAAGGGTGATCGCCGATGATTCGCAGGGCATGCCTGACGACTCGCGGCTTGACTTCTGGAGAGAGGTTCCCTGCCGCATCCGTCAATGCTCCGGCGAAGAGGTCCAGATGTTCTTCGGCGAGCGCGGGGGGCATGGCGAGGAGGGTTTCACGGATACGCTCAATCTGGGTGTCGCGCTCAGAGCCTTCGTACAGAACGTTGTCACGGGTGACCTGCGAGAGGTCGGCGGCGCCGATGGCTGCATTGAACCATGCCTGAAAAACATCTGCGCTTGCATCGACTTCTCCGCGTCCTGCCGAGGCGGCGTAGGCGACCGCGGCGTCGCGGAACGCATTGAAACTGTCCTCCCGCAACTGCTCGTAGTCCGCCAGTTCCTCATCTGATTGAGATCGTCGATGTTCCAGGCGTTCGGACGCAAGCTGCGCTCTCGCAATGGCGTACTTCCACGATTCCGGGTCCTCGGCGAGTGCACGTTCGATCAGTTTCATCGACGTCGCATACCCATCTTCAATGACGTGGGCCATCTCGGTCGAGTTGCGGCGCATTCCAAATCGCTGCTGTACCTGGCGTGACCGCCAGTCGCCACTCAACCCGGATCGCATTGCCGATGCGAGATCGGCGGCGGTTTCACTCGGAAGTTCGTCGATTGGACCGAGAACACGAGTGATGTCGGGCTCCGAAAAGGCTTCGGAGCGGCTGTGGCAGGCGCGGAACGCCTCGACGACGCCGGGGACCGCGCGGGCGTCCACACCGCTGTGGTCCAACATGTCCAGCACGGAGACGAGCCGGTCGAGGTTCCGCGCCTGGCGGCCTCGTGTCAGCGGCGCCGCGGTCATGTTGCTGCTGCCATACAGCATGTAGATGCCTCGCATGGCGGCATCTCGACCGTCGCTGGCATCCGGGCGGAGGCGTTTGACCCAGAGCGTGAGAAAGTCTTCGCCCATGGCGGCTGCATCGTCGGGATGCCTCTCAACGCCACGGTCGAGAATCTCAAGCGCGGTGTCAACCTCGTCCGCCATGGTGGCGACACCGACAAAGGCGCGGTAGGCGCGCGCAGCCAGACTCGGCTCAAGCGAATCAAGCCACGATTCGTCTGGAAGGGCACGCATCAATACCGTGGCGCGACGAGAAGAACCGCCTCCCTTCTTCGTTGGCTTGGCTGCGGCTTCGGCCTCGGCGACCAGCCCGGTTGTCAACATGCGAAGCGGAACTTTGATGGAGTCGGAGTCAACCCGCCCCGAGTCGAGCAGCGTTTGAACCGCCGACTTCATGACCAGCACGGCGCTGGCTCGATCGGCGTCGGAGAGTTTCCGCTCGTCGAGTGTGATCGCGTCCAGAGCGATGACTTCCAGGGCTGCAGGTGCGAGCCGTTCATCTGCAAAGACCTCATTGAGCCAGGCAGTCGCCTCAGTTTCCGGGATTTCAGGAAGCGCCGACAGGGCGGCGCGCAGTGCCTCTTGGCGAAGTTCGAACTCCTCGTCACTCAGCAGCGCGGCTTCACCCATGAGTTGCCACGATCGAATGGTCTCATCCCGATCGGCGTGGTACAGGCCGTGGATAAGGATGTCCCGGCCATTGCCGGATTCTCGGGCGGATTCGAGCGAAGGGAGATAGGCAAGTGCCTCATCAGACAGGCCGGCGCGGGTCAGCAGTGCTGCGGTGCGAGCCTGATTGTCTGGCGCATCGCCCCCGAACAGCCGTGTGCCCGCCTTCAACTGCGAGAGCATCGGCCCGATGGATGAACGAGCGGATGCCCGCTTGAGCAGCTTGCCCAGAATGTCGACTTGCCACGCGGTGGGGCTCGGGTTCTCTGCGTCGCCCTCGGGCGCAGCGTTGGCGAGCGTCAGGACTTCCTCTGGCAGCAGCATGGGATCACCCTGATTGGTTGACTGGAGAATGTGCGAGTAGATGGCCTCGCCTTCTTCTCCGGCGCGCTCGCCGAGAAACCATGTCAGTTCATCCCACTGCCCAGCCATGACGTGCAAGTGAAGCCATTTGGCGATGTTGGCCGGCGATGCGTCGCTTGCCAGTTGCGTGTCTTCCTCTACTGCCAGCTTTGTGCGAGCGGCGAGCACGTTCTTGGGCGTCCTCTTGAAGTCCTTGCGTCCCAGCTTCGGCATTACTGGCTTCTGTTCAGCATCGCCCCGTACTTTGGCGACGAGTTCGAGCAGATCGATTTCTTGAGTTTCGTACAGGAGTCGCATCTGTTCCTGCTCGTCAGGCGGCAGGGACTCATAGAGGTTGACGATTCGCAAGGCCTCCGCATCTTCGGGACTGCCTTCAGCCTCTGACCCCGGCGCGTCGCTTTCGGGACTCGACGCAGGCTCGACATCGGCGGCCGGTAGCGGCGCGGCCGAGCTTGGAGTCAACGGTATCGCCTTCTGCGCAAGCGCCGAGGCACTCACAATGAGCAGGCCAGTTGCAATGAGCGACACATACATTCTTGTCATCATGGTGTTCTGTCCTACCATCCAGGCCCGAAGGGCATCGCCAATCCAGCGCCACGGCCATCTTCTTCGCCGGGGCGGTTGCCTCGGCCTGGTCTCGGTATCTTGCCCCGGCCTGGGCGAGCCATCTTGGGGCTCTGTTGTGGCAGCGGGCGTCCTTCCAACTCTGAGTGATCCATCTGTTCGAGGTTGATCGCTCGTTCTACGTTGTCTTCAAGTGCTCCAACGACTTCGGGCGAGGCCCCTTCGTCACTGGCTGATTCTGCGAGATATCGAAAGTGCTGTCTGGCCTTGATGACCTCGGGCCGCCAGCTCGTGGCCGGTTTCC
Source organism: uncultured Isosphaeraceae bacterium (assembly GCA_964471525.1). Lineage (GTDB taxonomy): Bacteria > Planctomycetota > Phycisphaerae > Phycisphaerales > SM1A02 > UBA12567. The sequence goes on along the minus strand of CAYYGU010000033.1, from coordinate 8,304 downwards.
CCTGAAGTCGCATCAGGCTCGCCGCGAAGTAGTGGGCCACGCCAAGCTCTTGCCGGGCCGCGCGCGCAAGTTCGTGATCTGCGGATCCCGGCGAGTCGTCAAGGTCCATGACGAGCGATTCCATGACCATCGCTCCTTCCCAAATGGAACCTGCGCGGACCATGGCGCGGCCCTTCGACCAACGAATGCGGGCCGCAAGATCCGACTCGACCTCATCGAGTTGCGACTCGAGGTGTTCCCATGCTTCGGCCGCCGCATCCCAGGCTTCCGCTGCCGCTGCATAGGCGCCGCGTTCGGCTTCGAGCGACTGTTCCAAATGAAGGGTTTCTGCTTCACTTGCTGTTGGGAGAAATGTTGCGCGGCGCGCGGCGATTGTGGACACGTTGTGTTCGTAGGCGATTGCTTGCAGAGCTGTCGCGTGCTCATCCAGATCCACTGCTGTAGAGAGCGTCGTTGTGGCAGTCTCACGCGCCATGAGCCGCTGGCCTGCTTCAAAGTGAAATGCGACGACGCCAACTGGAACGAGCGCCCAGATCGTCCATGCGATGCGTGAAGTGACCCTCATGCGGCACCTCGCGCCATGACGCCGCGGCGGCTGCGCGCCCATGAGCGGGACACGCCGAATGCCGACAGGGCCGGTGGAATCCCTGCGAGCAGGAGTGCACCGACAACTGTGCTCAGGATTGCGAGTTCGCGCAGGCCGGTTGAGTCGCCCAGTTGCGGTTGGATCATGGTGAGTGCATCAAGCATCTCGCTGGGGAGATGGTGCGTGTTGCCTTGGTGGAATGATCCGCCGAGCCGCGCCGCCAGTTGTTTCAGCGAGGTTGTGTTCTGCTTGGATTGGTGCCCTGCGACCGGCGATGGGTGGTGGGGGTCACCCACACCAATCACAATGGTGTCCGCGATCGAGGCGGGAGGTCGAGGACGCTGGCCTCCGGGCGTGGAGTCCCCATCACTGACGACCAGGAGCGTCGCAGATCCCTTGAGCCAAGGCTTGGCGACATCAAACGCCTTGACCACACCTTCCTCAAGTTTCGTCGGTCCGGATTGGAATGCGGCATAGAGCGGAAGCCCGTCCATGGCATTGCGGATGACTTCCTTATCGAAGGTCTCTTTGAAAATCGGAAGCGCGTCGGTGTAGATCGCCACCATTGAAATGCGAGTTGTTGCTGGGTCCAATCGATCCAAGACCCCTTGGACAAGTTCCCCGGCCCAGCGCGAACGAGTCATCTTGTTGTGCGCGGGCCCCGCGTCTTCAAGAAGCATCGATGGCGATACATCAAAGGCAATCAGCAGGTGTTTGGATGTCTCTCGGGGAGTCTGGTCGTTCTTGGGCTTCGGGTCGAGTACCGCGAGTATGATTAGGCCCCAGACGACGAGGGCCATCCCAGCGACTCGGAGTGGCGCGGCGGCCGGAACCCATGCGGCGGGCCGATCGGCTGGGCCAAAGGCCAGGTGGGAGATGCGGGCGACTCTGCGGCGGTGAAGCCACTGGGCCACTGCGACGAGCAGCGCCGCTGCAAGCGCGATCATCATGGCAGTCGATGGCGAAATCACCATGGGGTGTACCTCATCCAGAACAACCCGACGAAGTGCATGGCAATTGCAATCAAACCGACTACGGCAAATGGCCTGAACCAGTCCATGGGGACCGTGCCACCACGCGTGAATCGATCTGGCTCGAGCGCGTCGATGTGCGCAAACACCTTTGCCAGACTCTTTCGATCCGTTGCGACGAATGCTTCACCACCGCTACCGCGAGCGAGATCTTGAACAACTACCGGAACACCCTGCTTGGCAACATGCACGTGATAGAGCGTAATGCCCGAGTAATCGAGTGCCTCGACGACCTCCGTAACTTGCGCAGGATCTCGCAGATCCCCGCTCGATCCATCGGAGACCAGAATTATCATCCGGTCGCCGCCATCAGATTCAGCCGTCATGTTCGCTTCACAGAAGAGAAGGGCTTTGCCGATTTCGGTTCCTCCCATGTGGGAGGGCTGGTGTGACGGATCGGCAAAGGGCAGGGCGTTTCGAATTGCATCGAGGTCGCGGGTCAACGGGACCCAGCGGATGGGATATGAGCCGAAGAGCGTCATGCCGAAGGCATCATCTGGCCGCTCGTCGATGAAGGACGTGATGGCCTCAGTCGCCATCTTGTACCGGTTGTCCGAAGTCATACTGCCCGAGACGTCAACGCAGAACTGAATGTTCTTGAGAACGCGCTCGTCCTGTGGTCGGCGAAGCACTTGCGGACCCGCCAGAATGATGACTGCCGCGGCAAGGATGATCGCCGGCGCCATGTCGAATACTGGAATCGCGGCACCAAGCACCCGGTGCTTCCGATGTTCCTTGTGATCAAACGGCATGGCAAGCCCAAACCCGCGCCGTTGCCACGCCCACACGATAAGAATCACCGGTACACCCAGGAGCAGAAGAATGGATGGGTGCGTGAAGGTCATGGTGCCGAGGTGGTTCCTGCGTATGGCTCTAGAAGTTGGGCGATGTCGCCGCGACTTGGTTGTGGAGCATCCGGGTTGTGCAGCCATGACTCGACCGCTCGAAGCAGACTTCCGGCCGACTCGTGATTGCGAAGCGCTACAACCGCTGCTGGCCGTGCCTCGCAGAGCCCGAGACGCTCTTGCCAGAACCAGTACAGCATGAGTTCCAAGCGACCTTTCTCTGAGACACTCAGTGATCGTGCTGCCGCGGCCGTTACGAGTGGTTCGAGTTGCTCGGCGATCGTCGGCTCGACTTCAGGGGGCGCTTCTTTGGGTCTTGGCCGCATCGCGCTTCGGATGATGAAGGCCACAGGGATGAGGATCCATACGACTCCGATGGCGATCAGCCAGTCCACATATCCACTAGTGAGTCCAATGCTCGGTGGCATAGAGATCACAAGATCACTCGCTGCGTCGGTCTGAAGGTTTGTCACGATTTCGATCGGGATTGCGGCGAGCGCCTCGGCGTTTGCCGCATCGCCCACCGTGAGAACCTCGCGGAGATCGAAGGTGCCAGCGTCGGTTCCAATGAACTCGAGCTCATACGTTGTTTGCCCGTCGTCGCCCTCGCGCATGCCGGCGACACGGACGAGAAGCGGGGCGTCCAGATCAAGGTCGGGTCTTCCGCGGACGACACCCGCGTCCGTTGTGATTGTGACCGTGCCAGTGATGCCTCGCGTTGCCGTCGCGAGTGGCTTAGGCGTGGCCTGTGCTGAGGCCAACATGACGAGCAGGCACAGAAGTTTCATGTACGGCCCCGCGCAGTGCTGGCGCGCCTTGCCAGAAAGTGCCGTAGGGGAGGCATGAAGGGTTGGTCGGTGACGAGCCGGAGCCAACTGGCCCCGCATCGAGCGAGCATGCGGCCGACATCGTCCTGCTTCTCGGTTTGCCAGTGTGAGCGGCCATGGCCGAGAAAGTGCCGTCCGGTTTCGGCCTCGCGGCCGCGGAAGTATCCCGCCGAGAGCCGACCGAATTCCGCCGGGTCGCGCAGTTCCATGACGATGACGTCGTGACGCTGCGCCGCATGCCGAATCGCCGGCAGCGCGCCGGGATCATGCAGGTCGGACAAGATCACGATGACGCTCGACCGGCCAGCGCGAGTCGTCAACTTCTCCAGGCGGCCGCCCAGATTGGTCGGTTCGCCATGGTCCAGCCTTCGCATCGGCTCGAGCGACCGCCATAGATCGGTCCGAATGAGGCTCGGTTGAAATCGCGGTGAGCGCTCACCCGCCCCGATGACGGCGCACGGGCTCAAGCGGCGCTGCGCGATCAGGCCTACCGCAGCGGCGATCCACACAGCCAGATCATGTTTGGAGAGCGGTGACGACGAAACTGCCATCGAAGCCGATGTGTCGAGGACGAGATACACGGCAGTACGCTTGAGTGCTTCGTACTCCTTCACCCAAGTTCCTGGCGATCTCGCGGTCAATCGCCAATCAATCTGTTTGATCGAATCTCCGGGCTCGTACTTGCGGGACTGTGCGTACTCCAGACCGCTTCCGGTAAAGAGCGAGGCATCGGTGCCGAATGCGAGGTCATCCGCGAGTCGGCGGACCACCATCTCAAAGTCGCCGCGCGCGAGTTCATCCGGTGGAACGAGTTCGGGGTGCTGCGTCTGCATCAGGCAAGCGCGGTGAGGAGATCAGCCAGGACATCCTCGCCTCGTCGTCCCTCGGCGAGCGCTTCGTACGTGAGCCGCATTCGATGGAGTACCACATCCTCTGCGAGTGCCAGAAAGTCTTCCGGGATCGCATAATCTCGGCCGTGCACGAATGCTCTTGCCCGCGATGCCTGAACCAGCGCGATGGCCGCCCGCGGAGAACATCCCAAGTCGATGTCTGGATGGTTGCGGGTCATCGTGACGAGTTCGACACAGTCCCGCATGAAGACATCGCTTACGTGAACATTCAGAACGGACTCCATGGCGGCGGTCAAATCGGCAATGTGGAACGGGCTGGCCTCGTCAATAGCGTCGAACGCGGTCATTGGAACTGCGCCGTCTCCTTGCCGTTTCAACTTGAGATTGAGTCCGCGGCGCACGACTTCGGTCTCTTGCTCCTGCGTCGGATACGTCAGACGGTGCCTCAGCATGAACCGGTCGAGTTGGGCTTCGGGAAGTTCAAACGTGCCCGCCTGCTCGACTGGGTTCTGGGTGGCGATGACGAGAAACGGTGCTGGGAGTTCGTGCGTCTCGTCGCCGATCGAGGCCTTGCGTTCCTGCATCGCTTCCAGCAAGGCCGATTGCACCTTGGGGCTGGCTCGGTTGATTTCATCAGCAAGCAGCAGGTTCGTGAAGATCGGACCGCGGTGAACACGAAACGTTCCGGTCTCTGCATCCAGGATCTCGGAACCAACGATGTCTGAAGGGAGCAGATCGATCGTGAACTGAATGCGTTTGAACTGCAGATCAACCGCCTTGCCGACGGACTGGACGAGCAGCGTCTTGGCGATCCCAGGGACTCCCTCGAGGAGCAGATGTCCGCCGGTCAACAACGCAATGAGAATGCGCTCGACGACGACCCCTTGACCGACAACCGTTCGCGCGACGCTGGTGCGGATGGTCTCGGCAAATGATGTGCCGCCACCTGTATTGGAGGTAACTGCATCGACAATGCTGTCATTCATGAGTCTTGCGTTCCTTCTTCGGCATCCGAGGGCGCCAGCGTGTCCATAGGTTCCACCATCAACTTCTCAATGACCGCCGTCAGATGGGTGTCATCAATGCCCGCAGCTCGAAGCCGACCGTTTCGATCGATCACGACGGCTGTCGGCCAGAGTCTGACGCCGTAGGCTGCGGCCGTCCGCCCAAGTGGGGCGGATCCCTCCTCGGGGGCCTGGTCGCGGACGATTGGAAACGCTGGCGTTGTGTCTACAAGGGCCTGCATCGCGTCCCAGTCACAGAGTGGATCGCACACACCAAGTACGCGAACGCCATGCGGCGAGAGCGACCGAGCGGCGTCGGCCCAGCCTGCCATCTTGTCTTGGATGTCGGCAGTGGCCGGTGAAATGAAGCGAACGATCGTGATGTGCCCTTCGCGGTCTTCCGGAGTCAGCGGTTTGCCGATCCATTCGGACTCATCGACAACGTCGATAGCCGGAGCTGGGGCGCCTTCGAGTGATGCAAGGCGAGCCGGGCGGTGTTCGCCTCCGACATACCAGTCCGCGGGGAACTCGCCGGCGGCTGCCGTCGCTGGACCGCCCGGTTCTGCGAGGAGAACCTTGGCGACGTCTTCAACCTTGCCGGGGAGGAGTCCCGCAGCGCGAACGACGCCGCTGCGATCAATCGCCACGTAGGTAGGCCAGAAACTCAGCCCGTAGGCTTTGACGCTTTTGCCATCTGCGTCGCGGGCCACCGGGTAGTTGATCTTCTTATCGGCAACGACACCCGCCGCTTTGTCCCATCCGCCGCCCGAGTCATGAACGCCGATGAATTGAAGTCCTTGTTCCTTGTACTTCTCAACGAGCGCAATGTTCTTGGGTATAGCCGCCATGCACGGCCCGCACCAGGTCGCCCAGAAGTCGACGATGATCACATTCCCTTGGAGTTCCTCAAGCGATGTCTCATCGCCGATCCACGCATCGAGTTGGAGTTCCGCGGCAGGCTTGCCTTCGAGCGCCTTGAGCGCCGAAGATCGCTCGGCACCGCCAAAGAAGTGGTCGTCCGAGAATTCACCAGCCTGCAGTGCTGCGGCGGACAGCAACACGATCGGGGTCAGTGCGGTTGCGAGCATATTCATGGATGTCACCCTCTCAGAGCCACGCTGCACTCCCTGCGCGTGGCATTGTTTCTGGCCAGTCTAGCAGGCCGCCAAAATAGCTCTGACGGCCCTTTCTGAGCGGTTTCCCGCTGAGTTGATGGGTGTCCAACACTCCGTGTCCAACACTCCGGACTGATCAGGGGACCTTGGCCTTCGGGAAATGCTGGGAAATGCTGGACACCCACCAAACCGGGCTGACGCCCCTTTCTGAACGGTTTTCCGCTGGGAAATGCTGGGAAATGCTGTGGGAAATGCTGGACACCCACCAAACCGGGCTGACGCCCCTTTCTGAGCGGTTTTCCGCTGAGTTGATGTGTGGCCAACACTCCGCCGCTGAGTTGATGGGTGTCCAACACTCCGCCGGCACGCTGAACATCCCCATCGGCACGATGATCGAGATTCTGCGTGCGGCCGTCGTCCCCGATGACATCGCCGAAGTGGCCGAATTCTTCTCGTCCGGCACGAATGACTTGGCGCAGTTGACCCTTAGGTATAGCCGCGGCGATGTCAATGGCTTCCTGCCGGACTACCTGCACCGAGGCATTCTCGAGAATGCCCCGTTCCAGTCGATCGATGTCGATGGTGTGGGCGCGCTGGTGGACGTGGGCTGTCGCAATGGCCGCGTCACCAAGTCCAACCTCAAGCTCGGCGTGTACGGCGAGCACGGCGGCGACCCGGCAAGCGTGGACTTCTTCGAGGGTTTCGGGTTGGACTACGTGTCGTGTTCACCGTTCCGCGTGCCTACAGCGCGGCTGGCCGCGGCGCAGGCGGTGATCCGCCGAGGATGATCAACGAGGGTTGCTCGCACTGCCGCGCAGTTGAGGTTCAAACCAGCTGAACCGTTGCTGCGAGGAAATGCTGGACACCCACCAAACCGGGAAATGCTGGACACCCACCAAACCGGGCTGGCGCCCCTTTCTGAGCGGTTCTCTGCTGGGAAATGCTGGACACCCACCAGACCGTGGGAGAAGGAAATGCTGGACACCCACCAAGAAGGAAATGCTGGACACCCACCAAACCGTGGGAAATGCTGGACACCCACCAAACCGGGCTGACGCCCCTTTCTCAGCGGTTTTCCGCTGTGTTGATGGGTGAGGCGGTCTACGTTTTTCGTGCGCTCATTTGATGATTTAGGCCACCTCTTGTGAGGCAAATGAGGCCTCATAGGCTTCTGGGCTGGTGTAGCCGAGCGTCTGATGTATCCGCTTGCGATTGTAGAAGATTTCGATGTACCAGAAGAGGCTCGTATTGAGCTCTTCGAGGTTTCGATAGGAATGCCGATTGGTCCACTCACACTTGAGCGAGGCAAAGAATCGCTCCGCCACGGCGTTGTCGTAGCACTCCCCAGTGCGGCTCATGCTGCAGACGATCTTTCGCTTCTCAAGAATCTCGCGATAACGATTGCTGGTGTATTGAATGCCGCGGTCGGAGTGATGGATCATGCCATCATTGGGCGATCGTGTGGCAAGCGCCTTGTCCAGCGCCCGCTCAACGAGACTTGTCTCAAGTGACTGATCGACATGCCATCCGATGACTTTGCGTGAGAAGAGATCGAGGATGACCGACACATACGCCCAGCCAGTCTTGGTGCGGACATAGGTGATGTCCGCGGCCCAGGCAAGATCAGGCTTTCGGGGAGAGAAGTTGCGGTCAAGCGTGTTTGGCGCGCATGATCGCGATTGATCAGCGTACGTCGTTCGGACACGCTTCTTTCGCTGCGAAAACGCCTGTAAACCAAGGCGTTTCATGGATTGCAGGACGGTGCTTCGACACGATTGATGCGGTGTGCCGTCCAGTGACTGTGTGATTTTACGACTTCCGTAAACACTGTGACTTGCCTCGAAGATGCGTACGACTTCGCCATCAATCATTGCTCGCCGCTGGGCTCGAGCAGACGGTGTCCGATGGCGCCAGCCGTAGTAGCCGCTGACTGAAACTCTCAAAACGCGGGCCATGACTCGCAGTGGCCACTGCTTGCGGTGCTGCATCATGAATTCGTACCTCCGTCGCTTTCCTTGGCGAAGAAGGTCGCCGCTTTTTTTAAA
>CAYYGU010000032.1:0-12762 GCA_964471525.1 uncultured Isosphaeraceae bacterium | reverse complement strand
CAGGAAGGACTTCGGCTTCGCGCAGGCCGAATCATCCCGACCAGCCAAGGCGAAGTTCAGTCGCCTGGCGCATTCTGGAAACTACCCTGGCCGTTCGAGTATTCCACGCTGCATGATGTCACCGAGGTGCGATCGCTTGCGGTGACTCCTCCGGAGAGCGGTGTGTCGGGATATGACAATTGGAGCAAGCCGGTCGAACTCGAGAACAAGGCCAAGGACTACCAGTTCATCGTTCGGCCCTCCTCACTTGGTCAGGAAGCAGCCGATGCATTGGTTGCTGATCTCGAGGCGACTGGCGACCCCATCGTAGATGATGTCGGATGGGCGCTCGTGCGAGCCCGGATAACGCTCATGTGGCGGGTCCGCGGTGTCGAGGAGGCGTCGGAAGGCGGCGGATTGCTGCAGTACCTCGACTTTGGGACCGATCACCGTGCGAGACGGCAGCGGTTGACGGACCGGGAGCGAATTGTTCGATCGATCTCCGTGGCGGAGGCCACGCGGTATTTCGCAACGCTCAATTTGGATGATGCGTTGACAACTGATCGCGGAAAGTTGGGCGAGTCGCTTCGGGGCTTGATCCAAGGCAGACTTGACACGCTTGAATCCGGTATTGAGATCGTGTCGGTGAATGTTCCGATTGTGGCGCCGCCGGAGAAAGCGGTCCAGAGTTTTGAAGATCTCCCGGTGGCCTTCCAGCAGCACCTTCGAACGACGCGGGACGCCGAGCGAGAGCGGACGAATGTCCTCAACTCTGCAGTCGGCAATCCTGCGTTTGTCGAGCCGCTGGTAGATGCGGTGAACAAGGTCGAGGTGGCCAGAGCAGCCATCGGTGCCGCCGCTGACGATACAGATCTCGCCCCTCTGCAGGCAGCCCTGCAAGAAGCCGTCAACGAGGCGGAGACAGTCTCGCGACAGGGTGGAGGCGCCGCGTATCAGATTATTGCCGCCGCTGAGCGTAGCCGCCTGTTAGGCATGCTCGGGAGGCGAGGTCAGGCCGCTCGAGTTCGCGGGCAGCAGGCGGCATGGGTGGCGGCTCCCGAACTCTTCAGGCAACGTTCAATCATGAAACTGTACGCCCAGTACCTGCCGGAAATGCGGAAGTACGTGATGGGCATCGATCCTTCGAAACTCGACCTCAGTGTCGAGTTGCGTGAACTGGCATCTCCCAACACCGTATTTTCGGAGTCGCTGCTCGACGGAACCGAGCGCGAGGAATAGTGGTTATGAAGAAGGCAACAGCAATAATCGTCGGACTGGTCATTCTGGGAGTGCTGATTCTCTTCAGCATGACCTTTACCGTGGCCTACAATCAGGTCGCGATTCGAAGTACGTTCGGCAAGGTTGATGAGACCAGCATCATTCGCGAGCCTGGATTGCATTTTCGGCTTCCGTTCTTTGCCGATTCGGTCAGCCTGTATGACACGCGGCTGCAGATTCTCGAATCGCCGCTTGAGAATATCCAGACCACTGACGGGCAACAGATTGTTGTTCGTGGATTCATGCTTTGGCGCGTGGACCGCGAAGCCGAGGGGCCGCTTCAGTTTTATCGTTCTTTTCCAGACCTGACAGCAGCCCGCGACTCATTGCGGAGTCAATTTCGCGACGCGATCACGATCCTCTCCAAGTACTCCTTTGACGACTTGCTCGGTAAGGAGAGCCGCCTGGCAGAGGCCGAGGAGGCCGTTCTGGCCCGTATGGATTCGGTGGTCTCCGAGGGCGTCAAGCCGGTCAGTGTTGGAATCAGTCGTATCGCGTTCAAAGAGTCGACCACCAGCGAGGTTGTGCGGCGGATGCGGGCCAGTCGCGACACGCTGGCCGACAGCGAGCGGGCACGAGGCTCCGCAGAAGCCGAGCGGATTCGTTCGCAGGCCGCTGGCGTTGCCGAGAAGATTCTCGCATTCGCCTCGCAGCGGGCTCAGGAGATTCGCACCGAAGGCGAGGAGTTGGCTGCGCGATACCTCACGGAGATGGGAAAGGACGAGCAGTTGGCGATATTCCTGCTGTGGGTCGATGCCCTTGAACAATCGCTTTCAGAGAATACGACCTTCGTGATCGATACCGACATGAAGCCGTGGCATCTTCTTGAGGCCAAGGGGACCGGGGATGTGCTGTCCTCCGGGGACGGTGGAGCGAGCAAGTGAACGATACGCCCGACCGCCACGATCAGGAAGACCACGAGTCGCATCGCGCCGCATCGGCTCGACTTGAGGTTGCGCAGGGTGTTGGGGATGCCGCCCAACTTCGAGAGGCGATGGACCCTGCGAATCGGTCGCTTGCCGATGCGCTCCAACTGAGCTTTCGCCTGCTCCAGATCACTATTTTGTGCCTACTGGTGTTGTATCTCTTTTCCGGTTTCAAGACGGTCGAGGCAAACCAGAGTGGCGTAGCCACGTTGTGGGGCGCCATCGTTGACCGGGACGGGCTTGACTCGGGTCTCCAAATGAACTGGCCCCCGCCGGTCGGCGAGTTCGTCGTCTTTCAGGCGGAAGGGCGGTCCGTGGATGACGGTGATGCCTTTGTCACTCGGGGGGTTGGTGTGCAGGGACGCGAGCGATCTGTACAACAAGCCAAGGCTACCGATCGCATCAAGCCAGAGCGAGACGGTTCATTCCTGACCAGTGATCGTGAGATCGGGCATGTTGCCTCAGTGGCGAGATTCGAGATCGTGGATCCACAGAGATTCCTAGAAGCCTTGGCGGATACCGAGGCGAATGGCCTCGTTCGGCTTGCCCTGCAAAAGGCGACCGTCTCAGTCGCGGCTCGTCATACGCTGCGAGAGTTGCGTGAGACGCTCACGTCGGATGCGTTGCGTTCGTTGTTGAAGGAGCGGGCTCAATCCGTACTCGACGAAGCCGAGTGCGGTATTCGGATTGTGGATGTCACGCTTCAAAATGAGCCGAAGCCGCCGCTGTACCTCCAGAAGTCGTTTGAGGATTTTTCTCGAGTCAGCCAGCAGGTTGAAGCGGACATCGAGGGTGCTCGGCAGGCGGCCCAAGAGCAGTTGATCGGAGTCGCGGGCGAGCGGTACGGCGATCTTGCGGGTTTGATCGACGAGTATGAGTCGGAATGGAATGCCGGTCGCACTGGCGACGACGCGCTTGCAAAGATCGATCACTGGCTTGAGGGCGATGATGCCAGCGGGGATGTGTTTCGTGCCATGAGCGGTGCGCATCGCTACAGGACCGAAATCGAGAAGACAATCGGAAGTGAATCGCGTAGGTTCCAGAGCCTTCTTCCGAGTTGGCACGAACATCCGGACCTCGTCGTCGCTGAGCGGCTTCTTCGAGCCAAGCGCAATGTGCTGTCTGCTGAGGATGCCGAACTGCTGTATGTTCCGCTGGCACTGGGTTCACTGCGGCTGGATATCTCTGGGCAGCAGCATGTCCGCGATGCCCGGCGCCGCAGCGACTTGAAGCGGCGAGAAGAGGACACGTGGGGCACGCGGCTCGGCACGGCGCTGGATGTGTTTCGCCGGGTGGATGAACTCAAGGGTGACGCCGCTGCCCGGCAGTTGATGATTGACGAAGAAGGCCGACTCCGTGGCATGCGGGAGGAGCGGTGAGTTCGATGGTGACGAAGACACAGCGGGGTGAGTCCGTCGTAGAGGCAAGAGGGCTGACCCGCGCCTTTCGAGACTTCTGGATGCGAACCCGGGCCCTTGCCGTCGATCACATCGATCTTGATATCCGCTCGGGTGAGGTGTTCGGCTTACTTGGCCCGAATGGGTCGGGGAAGAGCACCACGATCAAGATGATCCTCGGTCTTCTCCGCCCGACTGCGGGCCGTCTTGCCGTTTTTGGTCGGCCTCCGACCGATGTGTCGGTCAAGCGGCACATCGGCTTCTTGCCGGAGGAATCCTACCTCTACCGATACCTGACACCGCTGGAAACTCTGGACTATTACGGGCGGCTCTTTGGGCTGCGGCGGGTCGAGCGACGGCATCGAAGCGAGCAACTGCTGGACATGGTGGGGCTCTCGGGCGTGGCCCACCGGCACGTCGGCGAGTTCTCAAAGGGCATGATGCGCCGCATCGGGCTTGCGCAGGCACTTGTGAACGACCCGGAGTTTCTCATTCTCGACGAGCCGACATCGGGCCTGGATCCGATTGGCACCAAGTTGGTCAAGGAACTCATCCTGGACCTGCGGGGACGCGGCAAAACGATCCTGCTCAGTTCGCATTTGCTGGGTGATGTTCAGGATGTGTGCGATCACATGGTGATGCTGTATGGGGGTCGCATTCGGGCAGAAGGCACGGTCGACGGCTTGCTTCAGGACACCGAGCACACGGTCATCCGGACGGGGCGACTCAATCAGAAGGCCATCGATCGGATTGAGGAAGTGCTTCAGGCCAGCGGTATCGCGATCGAGCAGGTAGAGAGCCCGAGGCAGCGGCTCGAAGACCTGTTTCTTGAGATCGTCGAGAAGGCGCGGCTGGAGCGGATCGCGACATCTGGCGCGACCGAGGGCGGGCATACGGCGGACTTCCTCCGTGAGGAGAAGGAAGACGCCGTGGATCTGGTGGATCGACTCCAGCGATCGGACGTGGCCAGCGGGGCAGCCCGCGTCGTGGTCGAGACCGAAGCGGCGGCACCGGGCCCCTCAGAAGAGGTACTGGAGTCACTGCTGAGCGAACAAGAAGCCGCGCCAACCAAGGCCAAGACCAGCCCGTCGGCCGAACCGACTCCTTCGGATGTGGATCAGTCGATGATCGATCGTCTCACCGGCGGCGGGGACAGTGAAGATTCGGGTGACCAAGCGTGAACGGACTCATCGCGTTGTGGGGCAGACTCGATCTGCTGCAACGAAGATCATGGCTCCGGGTGTTGGCGACTGTTGTGGTTGTCGCGGCATCGGCGGGTTTCTTCGGATCCGTCGTGTCAATCAGGCACGAATGGGATCAAGCAGCTCGATCCCTCGGCCAGTCCCTGACCAGTGATGAGGCTGCGGTCTACGGAACGCTGCTGCGTGAGAGCGGCACTGTGGTGGTCGAAGGGCAGGAGTACGCCGGACCGGTTGAGGTACTCCAGACGCTGATCGATGAAGACGGTACACCTACGGACGTTCAGCGGATCGTCTTCGTGCTGCTTCGTGACTGGATCCCGGGATGGGCGCCGCGGTGGCTCTTGCTCGAGACAGAAATCGCATGGGCGATGATGTTCCTGTGCATGGCGATCGGCGTAGGCGTGATCTGGTCGGGGCTGATGGTCCAGGTCGGGGTACTCTTGGTTGGGGGCAGCGGAGTCTCGTGGGCTTTCTGGCTTCTGGCGTGGGATCGATGGGTGGGCGTGCCGATTGCGATGGCCTTCCTGCTGTCAACCTTCTTGATGGCGATTCGGGGGCTTCAAATGATGCTGGCCGGGCGGCATGGTTGGATGGCGGTGGCGCACACCTTGCTCCGAGAGGTATCGCGAACACGGCTGGCCATGGGCTTCGTCGTGATCCTGCTGCTGGTTCTGCCGTTGTTGCCGCTCACGCTCGACGAGTCGGCACCGATCGGGCACATCGTGCAGGCCTATCTTGCACGTAGTCTCGGGTTCGCGTTTTCGATTGCGGCCCTCTTAGTGCTGCTTGTCGGATGTAGTTCCATCTGTTTTGATATTCGTGATCGCCACATCTGGCATCTGGTGACCAAGCCGCTTGGTCGTGCGAGTTATTTATTCGGAAAGTGGATCGGGGTAGTCCTGCTCGGCGGTGTCATGCTGGCGATCGCAGGAGGTTGGTCCTTCGGCTGGGTGCAATACACGCGGAATTCGTACATGCCTCGGACTCGTGTGGAATTTGCCGAACAGGCCGCGCTGATGGAGGACGTGCTGGTCGCCAGGCGGAGCATGCCACCGGTGTACGAGGAACTTGATGAGTCGGCTATTCGGAGCCGTGTCGATCAGATTCTGCTCGAAGACCCCGAGTATCAGGAGTTCGCCGACGGGGAAGCTCCACTGGGACTTCATCGATTGCTTCGCAAACGAGTTCGGGATGAATTCGATCAGCAGCGGAGGCTCGTAGAGACTGTGTTGGACCGGTCAGGGCGCCCATGGGAGACACTCCACTTCGAAGGTCTCACCGAGGCCAAGCAACTTGGTTTGCCGATTCGTTTGAAGTTCAGGCTCGTTGGCGGGGCCTCTGATGAGCACGATCGGCGGGCCGTCGGGTTTGCAGTGGGTGAGGATCGATCCAGCGGCGCGGTCGGTGCGTTTATTCCTACCGTCTTTCAGACCATCGACTTGCCTGTGACCGCGATTACCGATGACGGGACACTCGACGTATCGATCGTCAATCTCACGCATGTGCCGCCTCCCTCGGGTACCGACTGGCGGTGGCCGCTCGACCTTGAGGCGATGGCATTGGGAGCGGGGACGAAGGAACCCTTCGCCATTTTCTGGCAGCCGGATGAACTGGAACTTGAATACCCAGCCGGCACGTTCGGGGCGAACTTTGCTCGGGGGATGGGCATGCTGTTCTTGAAACTGATGATCCTCGCTGCCGTCGCCTGTGCGGTTTCCACCTTCCTCAGTTTTCCTGTGGCGTGCTTGGTTGTTTTTTCGTTGTATGCAGCCGCCAGCATCGCGCCGTGGTTGGCCACGACACTCAACGCGTATGGCGGCGGGCCGATGCAGGGTGAAGGCGTGGGGGCGGTGATTCAGTCAGTAATCGAGGATTCGGTGCGAACCGTCGCTTCGATCATGGTGTATGCACTGCGTGCCTTCGGCGAAATCCAGCCCGTCGATCGGCTCGTACAGGGCCGTCTGATTTCGTGGGAGCGGATTGGCTCGGGCATCGTCTTGGTGCTTTCTTGGGGCGGCGGTGGCTTGCTCGTCGGCTGGTTCATTCTGAGCAAACGGCAACTCTCTCTGTACAGCGGCGATCAATGATTGTGATGGCAGACGAATGATGCGAGACAGGGTGATTCAGCTCGGCGCGGTGGCCTTGGCTGTTGCTGGTTTGGGTGTGGGAGGCTCGATGTTGCCCGGTATTGCAGATCGAGCCGAGCGACATAGCCTGCGGTACACGGATGTCACGGTCGAGAACGCGCCGCCCATCGTTGCGATCGGAACGGCGATCGGCGCGCTTCGTGGGCTTGTTGTGGACTACCTTTGGATCAAACTCAACCTCATGCAGGACAAGGGTCTGTACTACGACATGCTTGAGGATGCCAGGCTCATCACCAAGTTGCAGCCCCGGTTCCCGCAGGTCTGGATCTTCCACGGGCACAACATGGCCTACAACATCTCCGTATTGACCAATACGCCCGAGGAACGGTGGGATTGGGTCAACAAGGGCATTCGGCTCATTCGAGACGAGGGGTTGCGATACAACCCAAATGAGACGCTTCTGTACAAAGACCTCGCCTTCTGGCTCGGCCACAAAGTCGATGGCGTGACCGATGACGCCCACCCCTACTACAAGCAGAAATTCGCCAAGGAGTGGCAAGAACTGCTTGGCGAGCCTCCCCCCGATCTCGATGCGAGAATCGCATGGATCAAGGCGATCGCCGATGCTCCCGAAACGCGGGAGGCTGCCGTCGAGCGGACACCAAAGGTGCGGGAATTGCTTGCCCGGCTCGGGGAGGGTCTGATGCCGTTTACTGGGGACGACGATGTCGTGTTGGACTCCGAGTTCCTTCGGAAGATCGCGTGGTGGCAGTCCATTCGTGAGCAGTCGTGGATTGCTCGGCAACTCGAGGCGGCTTCGATGCTCGAAGATCAGGACGACGGTCTGTTCGTCGTACTCGATGAGTTGATGGCTGATGAATCGCTTGAAGAGGCATGGAAAACGTTGCTGGAGCATGTCCGGTACCGAGTGTTGTTGGATGAGTACAACATGAAGCCGGACAAGATGTACGAATACACGCGAGACCTCGGTCCGCTTGATTGGCGGCATCCGCAAGCGCACGCCTTGTATTTCGCTCGGTTGGGTTCACAACTGGGGAACCATCGCGTGACGCACGAGAACGAGCACCACGCGATCAACATAGATCGGCAACAACTTCATTCACTTCAGGCGCTTGCCCGCTCTGGGCGTGTTACTTACGACCCATATTCCCCGTCCATGCCCGGTCGAATTCCGGAGCCGAGGTTTATCGACACCATCGATCGTATGTTCGAGAAGTTGTACATCAAGTACATCGATGCGAGGGGTGCTGGGGGTGAGACGTTCATGCCCTTCATGGAGAACTTCATGTCGTCGGCTATTCGAGAGGCCTACCGTGCAGGCGAGTTGGACCGCGCCCGCGCGATGCTGGATCGTCTGGATGGCCTCTTTGGTCGAGGTGCGAGCCCCCCCAATCATAAGTACAACGAAGATCTCGATGTATTCGTTATGAACAAGACCAAGGGGGAATATGACCGTCAGCCACATATGGCTCCCAATGACGTGATTGCGTCGCTGCGATACGGGCTCCGCGTTGGCATTGGGCAACGCCGCCCTGATGTGTACAAGGAAGCAATCAAATTCGCGAACGAAGTGACGCAGTATTTTCGTACCCACGAAGGCATCGACTTTGATACCAAGATGGGCACGGGTCGCATGCGCGATCTCGTGGCGGTACTGGGCAAGTCGGCGGAAATCGCCTTCTTGCAACTCATGATCGACCCAACTGTTTCATATGAGGAGCGGGCGCAAATCTGGGCTCAGGTCGATGAGTTTGAACCAGAACTCCGACTCCGCACTTCCGATCGGATTCGCCCGTTGGTTGAGCGTGAATTGCAGATGGGACCCTTGGCCGGACGGGTCAGTATCGATGAGTTTCTCCCGGAGCCACCTGGAATAGAGGCCTTCCGCGCGGCGATCGCGGCGAGAGCTGTTCGTGAAGCGGAGGGAGCGGATGCGAAGCAGGGGGCCGGAGTCGAACGGAAGTAGTCGCCGATCCTAGGCAAACCGCTGCCTCAATCTATCGAATCGGATTCCGGAGGGTGCCCACTCCTTCGATCGTGATCTCAACGATGTCACCCTCCTTCAGGAATCGAGGCGGCGTGCGGGCGGCGCCGACGCCGGATGGCGTGCCTGTGAGTATGACTGTGCCTCGGAGGAGCGTTATTCCTCGCGACAGCTCGGCGATCAAGGCGGCGACCGAGAAGATCATGTCTGCGGTACTCGCCTCCTGCATGATGGCTCCGCAAAGACTCGTCCTCAGTCGGAGATTCTGTGGATCGGGAACCGACGACGCAGGTACTGGCGGCGTAAGCGGGCAGAACGTGTCGAAGCTCTTGCCGCGAATCCACTGACCGCCGCTGCCTTCTTTCTGCCACCAGCGGGCGGTGACATCATTGGCGACCGACCAGCCGGAAACGTAGCCAAGTGCGTCGGCCTCACTCACATCGCGACAGTTCCGCCCAATGATGGCGGCGAGTTCACCTTCGAAATCGACCTGGGGACCGTGTTCTTGGCAGATCGGCGGGATGATGATGTCGTCGTGGGGACCGATGACGGAGGCAGGGTTTTTCATAAAGACCGTTGGCCGCTGAGGGAGAGGCGACTGCATTTCGGCGGCGTGGTCGGCGTAGTTACGCCCGATGCAGAAGATGGCGGGGGGGGGCTTCATGGCTCGCGATCCTCAGGCACTGGATCCCAGCCGCTGCCTCCCCATGGATGGCATCGGCCGATGCGACGCACCGCCATCCATCCTCCGCGGAAGGCGCCAAACCTTCTGATTGCCTCGGCAGAGTACCGCGAGCAGGTTGGTTGAAATCGGCAGTGCTGCCCGATGAGGGCACTGAGCGTGAGTTGATACACGCGGATGCCTGCGAGCATCGCCATCGCCAGGAGTGAGTGTCGCCGAGTCAACGCTGAACTCCGGCCGAGTCTTCGCGCCGGGCGGCTCGATCGAGGTGTTCGCAGTACTGCTGCAGCGACTGGGGACTGTGCGGCATGACGACAACGACGACATCGAGCGGCGAACTCCACGCGCTACAGGTCGATCTGAAGGCGACCCGAAGAAGCCGTTTGATACGGTTGCGGCGAACCGCGTTTCCGACGCGGCGACCGACCGCGAGTCCAAGCCGTGATTGGTCGTGTTCGCTCGCCCGAGTATGTACGCGAAGCGGTCCCGATGTGCTGACGCGTCCATGTTCGAAGACGGCCCGAAACTCTTTGCTGCGACGAATGCGATTGCCGAGCCCGCGTGGGTGTCTAGTCATCGGCGTGATCCAGTGCGGCCTGATACCGCTTCATCAGACGGCCGCGGGTGACCAGCCCAGCGACCTTCCGTTCGCCTCCACTCAACAGCACTGGCAGGGCATCCACATCGGCGCGGGAGAACTTCTCCAGTACGACATCGAGCGTTTCGTTCTCGCCGATGGTCGGCAGATCGCTTCGTTGCAATTCGCTGACTTGCAAGAGCGGGATCGCTTCACGGAAGACAAGCGCCGCCTTGAGATCCTGATTGGTCACCATGCCGCAGTACTCGCCTTCGTCGCCAAGTACGATGAAGTCGCCAGCACCCCGCTGCTCGGCTTGCTCGACAAGTGTGGCAGCGTTGTCATGGCAGGACACCGTTCGCGGGGTTTCCAGGATGAGATCGCTGACGTTCAGTCTGGCCAGAATGGTGAGATCCCCGGAAGTACCGAGGCGAATGCCAGCTTCTCGCAGCCGGGCGGAGTAGATCGAATCGCGACACAGCCAGCGGGCGACAATGGTCGCAATGACGGCGGCGAGCATGAGCGGAAGGATGATCTGATAGTGGCGGGTCAATTCGTACACAATGAGGATGCCCGTGAGCGGCGCATGTGTGACCGAGGCGACCATGGCCGCCATGCCCACCAAGGCAAATCGTGCCGGTGTTCCGTGTTCAAGGAGGCCGACCCACTCCAGCGAGAGACCCAGCAGACCGCCGATGATGGCGCCCATCATCAGCGAAGGCGCGAACATGCCGCCAGCACCACCAGAACCCAGCGTGATGCAGGTGCCGACGAGTTTCAGAAGCAGCAGGGCGAGCAGGCCCAGCATGAGCAGGCCGATGGGCGCGGCATCCGCGTCCGCGACATAGGTCCCCGGGCTCAGAAGGTTCGTGATTTCGGAATAGCCATTGCCGTAGAAGACCGGCAACTTCGGTCCCATGACCAGCATGAATGCGAGGCCGAGAATCGCCAGCAGCAGACCGCCGATTGCTGGGCGGGTCCATACCGGAACCGGCATGCGTCCGAGGAGGTGGCTTGAGACATCGAGGCCCCGGATGAACCCGGCTCCGACAACCCCGCATGCCAGACCCAGCAGAATGTAGGCTGGCATGTAGGCCATTTGGAATGCGCCTTCTAAGGCGAGGAAGTCGGGGCCGAGTTGGAAGATGGCGGTGTCGTGCAGGATGCCCTGAATCGAGGCAGATGCCACGACCGCGGCGATCACGATCGGCGTGAAGGTTCTCAGGGAGAAGTCCCGCAGAAGAATCTCCATGACAAAGAGCACGCCAGCGATGGGCGCATTGAAGACGGCCGCAATCCCGGCCGCGGCGCCGCATCCGAGCAGCGTTGTCATCTGCTGCGTGTTCACGCCGAGCATTCGCCCGATCGTGGATCCGAGTACGCTGCCGATGGTGACGATTGGACCTTCGGCCCCGGCCGATCCGCCCGAGCCGATGGTCAGCGTGCTGCAGATCCATTTTTGCACACCGACCCGCAGACGCAATTTGCCGCGTTGTCGCAGCACGCCGTAGATGACGGTCGTGACGCCTGGACCGATGTACGGCGCGTTGATGCCGAGCCGGGCGATGCCGACAAGCAGGCCGCCGATGGCCGGGCCGAGCAGCACGAGCATCCAGATGATCGTGCCGCTGCTTGCGTCCTCGATTCGTTCGAGCGATCGAAGCGGCCCGAGGAAGAGCGTCGCCACAACCCCCATCAGCAGACCGATTCCGGCCGCGATGAGATAGAGATACCAGTCGCCTTGCAGGCCAACCCGCAGCCCGACCCGTCGGATTCTTCGAATGGCGGTTGGCATGGCCGAGAACTCCGATCCGGGGCCTCCCCCGATCGCTGGGGGCGAGGTGGGGGAGTCTACCGCAGGGCCAGCCTGCGGGCGGATGCCACGCTCGACAGCGAGCGATGGCTGCGATATGATGGCTTGATTCAGGCCAGTCCCCCGCACCGGGGCGTTCAGGGAGTACCCATCAGATGATCGAAGCCCTCCGCAGCGACGAAATTGTGAACATAGTTGGCGGCCGTTTCAAGTTGTGCGCGCTCATTCAGCGTCGGCTCAAGGAGTTGTCGATCGAAAGCGTGCGACCCCTGATCGAGCGTGAAGGTCGAACCGACCTTGAAATCGTCATCGAAGAGATCATGCAGGGCAAGATCGCGCCGCGGTGGGTCGATGCAACCGACAGCACGGCCAAACATGGGCCAGGCTGGCCGATCGAATCGGCGTGAGCCGGGTGCTCGTTGGCGTCACCGGGGGAATCGCCGCATACAAAACGGCCGCACTGGTCAGCCTGCTCGTGCAACGGGGTGACGATGTCACCGTGGCGATGACGGACGCCGCGACCCGCTTCGTGGGAGTCGCCACCTTCGAAGCCCTCTCTGGGAAGCCGGTATACCAGGACCCGTGGACTTCGGTGGGCGATGCGACGAGCCAGCATGTGGCTTTGGCAGGCCAAGTCGATGCTGTGATCGTGGCCCCGTGCAGCATGAATTCGCTTGCGAAGTTCGCCTCTGGATTCGCCAGTGATGCCCTGTCGCTGCTGGTCGCGGCCATTGATCGCCAGCACGTTCCAGTGCTGCTCGCCCCATCGATGAATGCAACGATGCTTGCCCAACCAGCAACGCAGCGGAGCCTCGC
>CAYYGU010000031.1:0-12874 GCA_964471525.1 uncultured Isosphaeraceae bacterium | reverse complement strand
AGTCCCCCGACATCACCGAAGCCCACATCGCCGAAGCCATCCAGTACCGCTGGCTCGATCGGGCGTTGTAGCGGAGATGGCGGGGGGGGGGAGGACCCCGTGGGCGTCCTACAACCCCGGCGCGAAGCCGCGGCGCATGGTGTTCTCGCACACGACCCGCGGTACGGTGAACTGGGCGAGGTACTCGTCGCCGCCGGCCTTGGCGCCGATGCCGGACATGCCGAAGCCGCCAAAGGGTTGGCGGCCGACCAGCGCACCGGTGCTGTTTCGGTTGAGGTAGAGGTTGCCGACTCGGAACCGCTCGCGGGCGAGATCGAGATGCGATGGCTTCCGGCTGTAGACCGCGCCGGTCAGTTTGTACTCACTGTCGTTTGCCATGTCCAAGGCATGCTCGAAGGTGTCGGCGCGCATGACGGCGAGGACCGGACCAAAGATCTCCTCGCGGGCCAGTCGGTGATGCTGCTCGATGTCGGTGAAGACATGTGGACCGACGAAAGGCTTGCCGACAGTTGCTTCCAATCCATCTGGTACCGGCACACTCGCGGCGAGCGTGCCCTCTTCCATGCCGATCTCGATGTACGAGCGGATCTTTGCCGCCGCCTCGTTGTCGATGACCGGACCAACATCGGTACCGGGGTTCCGGGGATCTCCGATGACCAGCGTTTCCACCGAGGGCACCAGTCGTTTCA
Organism: uncultured Isosphaeraceae bacterium; assembly: GCA_964471525.1. Taxonomy (GTDB): domain Bacteria; phylum Planctomycetota; class Phycisphaerae; order Phycisphaerales; family SM1A02; genus UBA12567. The sequence goes on along the minus strand of CAYYGU010000031.1, from coordinate 12,185 downwards.
CGAATTCCTGATAGGCCGACCCAACGACAATCACACGACTGCAGGCCGAGCACTTTTGCCCCTGGAAGTTGAAGGCGCTGCTTCGAACGCCGAGCACAGCCTCGTCGAGGTCGGCCGAGGTATCGACGATGATCGCGTTCTTGCCCCCCATTTCGCAGACGACCCGCTTGACCCATGACTGCTCCGCGGGGACGGTTCCGCAGGCTTTCACGATGTCGAGTCCGACCGCCTTGGATCCGGTGAAGGCAATCAGCGATGTTCGCCGGTCTCGCACCAGATGGGCGCCGACGGTCTCGCCTTCGCCGGGCAGGAAGTGCAGTACGTCCTTCGGTACGCCCGCTTCATGCAGCATCTCGGTGAGCAACTTGGCGATACCGGGCGTTTGTTCGGCTGGCTTGATGATCGTCGTGTTGCCGGTGACGAGGGCCGCGACGCTCATGCCGCAGCAGATTGCCAGCGGGAAGTTCCACGGGCTAATGACCACGGCGACGCCTCGGGGCTCGTGGAACTGGGTGTCGAGTTCGCCGATGAACTGTCCGAGCCGGCTGCTCGCGAACATGCCGACGGCCTGCCTCGCGTAGTACTCGCAGAAGTCAATTGCTTCGCAGACATCGCCATCGGCCTCACGCCAGGTCTTGCCCGCTTCGAGGACCATGACGGCGGCGAGTCCGTCTCGCTGCGACCGCATGATGTTCGCGCATCGGTGCAGCATGGCGGCCCGCTCGGCGACCGGTGTGTCCCGCCAGGCGGGGAATGCCTTGCTCGCCGCCGCGAGGGCGGCATCGGCCTGCTCGATGGATGCATCGATGGCGACCTTCGGCACCGTTGCCGACTCAATCGCTGCCCCGAAGGCTGTCCGCTGGTCATGCTGGGCGAAGTCTCGATATGGCTCGGTGAAGAACGGGCGTCCGTCGGCAAGTCCATCCACAGCCTCGGAGAGTGCGTGCCGCTCGGGCCCCTCCTCGATTCTCGCAATGCCCGGGTCGGTGGTCGGATCTTCGCCGTGGGGCGCCGCAAGTTGTACCGCTGGGGGAATCGAGCCAGCCGAACTTCCTCGCAGCCACGACTCGTTGGAGGTGTTCTCAAGCAGGCGCCGCACCAGGTAGGCCATGCCCGGAATCATCTCGCCGACCGGGACATACTCCCGCAGCCGCAGACCGCGTTTGACGGCGACGGCCTTGAGTTGGTCGGCCATGCCGTGCAGCATCTGGAGTTCGATCGCTTCGGTTGGAAGTCCACGCTGCTCAAGGAGGGCCAGTGCCACGGCGATCGATCTGAGGTTGTGCGAGCCGAGCGCCACCTTGACGCCGCCCTCGTCCTGACGCATCGGGATGGCCTCGATGAAGGCTGCGGTCATCCGCTCAAAGCACGCATCCGTGTCGCGTTTGCGCGACCAGACCGGCACGGGCCAGCCGTGCATCTCCGCCTCGATGGTTTCGGCGTCCCAGTAGGCGCCCTTGACCAGACGCACCGTGAATTGCCGCCCGGATCGCTGCGCCCAGTCGATCATGCGGGCGGCATCATCATCGCCGCTTCGCAGATAGGCCTGCATGGCGAGCCCGGCGGTGAAATCCACGGTCTCGCAGCACCGCTCGAAGAGATCAAGGGTGAGATCCTTGAGCGCGTAGTGTTCCATGTCGAAGTTCACCAGGACGTTTCGCTCGGCGGCCCGCTCCAGAATTGGTTGCAAGGCCTCGACCAGTCCATCGAGCGACCCGGTGTGGTCGATCGGATCGGTGCGGGCGAAGAGCGAACTGATTTTGATCGAGACGTTGGCCCGTGGAATGGGACCGAGGTGGTCGTGCTCCAGAACCGGGTTGCTCGGCCAGGCCGCTACGGAGTCGGGGAGATTGTCCACCAGATCGAGATACCGCCGCTGGTACTCGGCGGCCTCGGCATCGCTCACGCAGGCCTCGCCAAGAAGATCCACCGAAAAGGCCATGCCCTCTCTCCACAGCGATTCGAGCATGGGCAAGGCCGACGCGGCGTCGGTTCCCGCGATGAAGCGTTTGGCCATCGCTTCGATGCGTCCGGCGACGGTCTTGGTCATGGCGCCCTTTGCCAGCCCGCCCGCCTTGAGACCCAGCCCCATGCCCGCCGGTAACGAGACGCCCGGCTGCGTGAGGTAGTCCATGAGATGGGTGTGAACGTCCTCTTTGGTCGCCAGCGCAGGGAAACAGTCCACGAAGCGGAACAACTGCACCTTGAAGGCTTCGTCCTTCATGGCCCAGTCCATCAATTTGTCAGACCAGAAGGCGGCCGACAGCAGGCCCTTGGCGTACTGGTCCGCTTCCTGGATCAGTTCGGTACCGATTCGCGTGGCGGTTTGCTCAACCTCGGTCGAGAACGGACTTGCGGCGGGCGGGGTCGCGGTGCCTTCGGGCGGCGGTGCCGCGGCCTTGGATCGACGGGTGAAGAAGGACATGAACCGGCCAGTATAGGAAGCACACGGGTCTAGACGATCGAGCCCATGGCCTGGACAACCTCGTCGTAGACCTTCTCGCACCGGGCGCCGGCATCACCCCAGGTGAGCCTGCGGATGTCGATGACCCCGTGCCGGCGGAGGGTCTGCCCAAGCGGCGGATGGCGAAGCACGGCGACGATCTTGTCGGCCATGGCTTCGGTGTCCCAGAAGTCGACCTTGAGGGCATGTGAGATGACTTCACTCGCGCCCGATGACTTGGAGATCAGGACCGGCACATCATGCCCCATCGCTTCGAGCGGAGCGATGCCGAATGGTTCCGAGACCGATGGCATGACAAAGAGATCCGCCATGGCGAAGATCTTGTCGATGTCGGCGCCACGGAGAAAGCCGGTGAACAAGAAGTGCTGCCCGATGCCCAGTTCCGCGGCCAACTCAATGCACCGGCGGTAGAGATCGCCAGAGCCAGCGACGATGAAGCGGACATTGGGCTCAACCTGGAGCACGCGAGCGGCGGCGCGAATGAAATACTCCGGACCCTTCTGCCGCGTGATGCGTCCGAAGTAGAGCACGATTTTTTCTCGGCGGCCAATGGGTCGCACACCGGTGGCGATCGGATCGATCGCCACGCCGTTGTACACGACGGTGACTTTGTCGGGGTTGACGCCGTACCGACGGATGACGATGTTGCGGGTGAGGCGAGAGACGGTGATGACGCGGATGGCGCCGTGCATTCCGCGTCGCTCGATGTCGTAGACCCGCTGGTTCACCTGCTCGCCACTGCGATCGAACTCGGTCGAGTGGACGTGTACGACAAGCGGCTTGCCGGTGCGGCGAGCGACGGCCAGGCCAGCCGGATAGGTCATCCAGTCGTGGGCGTGAATGACATCGAAGTCGCGGGTCGTTGCCGCTTGCACGGCAAAGGCTGCGAATCGGCGGACATCGGTCATGATGTCGCCGCCGTAGTCGGTGGTTTTCTGTGGTGCCGGTGGCTCGGCAGTGGGCGGCGGCATCGTGTGGGATGGGTTCGGCAAGGGCGGTGGCGTCATGACATCGGCCGAGCCTGCGGGCGATGCAGTCGTGCGAGCCACATCCTTCGCCGCACCGGCGATTGGGGCAATGCCAATCTCGCCGATCGGCACATCGACTGCATCAGGGTCGTAGGGGTGGCTCATCTGCACCGGGACATGGACGAACTCGACACCCGCCGAAAAGCCTTGGTTGCTGGTTGGTGCTGGGAGGCCAGCGGCGTGAACTTCGCCAGCGACGCTCGGCGGTACTGGAACGATGGGGTCGAAGTTTTCGTCGAGTTCAATCACCGGTGGCGACGCCGCCCCCGGCCCCGGCGTGTCGATCGACTCCGGACTCAGCAGATCGACATGAGACGAGGCGCTTGGATCGGTGGCGCCGGGCATGACGAAGATGATCTCAAGCCCGCGCGCATCCATGGCCTTGGTCAATCCGTGGCAGGCCGTGCCAAGTCCACCTGTGATGAAGGGAGGGAATTCCCACCCGAGCATGAAGACGCGCATCCGATCAATCCATATCGTTCCGTGCCGAACTGGGCATGGTACCTTGGACCGGTGGCAGGCCCTCGACATCCAACCTCTGGCACCGTCTGGTCAACCCGATCCCTGCTGGAATGGGTGGAGGGGCATCTCACCGAACGGGGCGTCGAGGGGGCGGATCTTGTGTCGCGGTGGCTCGTCGCCAGATCGATCGGTACCGATCCGATTCATCTCTACACGGATCTCGATCGCCCGGCATCGGCCGACGAACGAGCCACCCTGCGGGATCTTGTCCGGCGAGCGGCGATGCATGAACCGGTGCAGTACCTGCTCGGGGAGGGGGGGTTTCTTGGGCGACCATTCGAAGTCGGCCCGGGGGTGCTGATACCGCGGACCGCGACCGAAGGGATTGTGCAGCACATCCTGACATGGCATCGGGGAATTGACCCCACGACCAGGCCCGATCCCCTTTGGATCGCCGATATCGGGACCGGCAGCGGTTGTATCGGGGTGACGCTGGCCTTGCAATTGCCGACCGCCCGGGTGGTGGCGGTGGATTCGTCTCCGGATGCGGTGGCCTACGCCTCGCGCAATATCGCTCGGCATGGTGTTCAGGATCGGGTCGAACGTGTGCAAGGCGATCTGTGCCAGCCGCTGCGTACTCGCGGCGTGGACGGTCGCTTCCACGTGATCGTGAGCAACCCTCCCTATATCAGCGACGCTCGGTACGAGCAGTTGCAGCCGAATGTCAAGTCATTCGAGCCCGCCGCGGCGCTTCGTGGCGGCGGCGATGGCTTGGACATCGTGCGGCCGCTGTTTGAAACGGCACCGCAGCATCTCATGCCCGGTGGTCTGCTGACCGTCGAGGTCGATGATGTCCACGCGAGCGATGCCTGCCGTCTGGCCGAGGCCTCCGGATTGTTGAGCGGCTGCCGGGTGTTGAAAGATGAATTTGGCGAGGCGCGGTTTGTGAGCGCGTACCGGGGAGGGGAATGCCTTTAGCTCTCGCGGCTCGCTGGTGCCATGATCGCGTTGCGGACCGCATCGATGAGTTGCGAGGTTCGGAAGGGCTTGAGCAGGATGCCCTGCACGCCATCGGCGCTGGCGCGAACGATGGTGTGGTTGGGGTCGTAGCCGAAGCCGGTCATCAGAATCACAGGAACATCCGGTAGCACCTCTCGGCTCTTGGTGAAGACCTCGTAGCCACTCGCGTTTGGAAGTCGGATGTCCGAGACGACCAAGGCAAAGCCATCGCCACTCTGAGCGGTCTCGAGGGCGGCGAAGGCTTCGGTGCCGTTGGCGCAGGCAGTGACCTCACATCCGAGATGCTCAAGGACCTGCGTCACTTCGCTGCGGATGCGGTCCTCATCATCGACGACGAGCATCCGTACTCCCTCGAAGGCCGACTCGCGTTCGATGGTGTGCATCTCGTGTTCGGCATCGATAATCGAGCGTGGACCCGCTGCGCAGGCTTCGACGCGGTTGGTGATCTCGGCCACGATTCGCTGCAACTGATCGGCAGGATCGTGACTGCCGCCACCGAGCAGCGTCGCGGCAAGTTCCTGAAGATCGGCAATCGGCCGTTCCAGTTCCGAGGTCATATTCAGCGCGACTTGCTCACTGGTCGAAATCCGTTCGACGACCAGAAGATCCAGCAGATGCAGCACATTGGCGATGTAGCAGCCGAATCGTTCGGCGAGTTGGCGGTCCTGTTCGTCGAAGACATTCTCGGTGCCAGATTCGATGTTGAAGACGCCGATGACCTTGTCCTGAATACGCAGCGGAACGGTGAGCGAACTTCGCGCATCGTCCAGACCCTCGCGGTACAGCGGATCCTTCCGAACATCGCCGCACACATAGGAGCGTCCCGTGGCGGCGACCCACCCAGAAATCCCGTTGCCGGTTTCGCTGGCCGAGATCGACTCACCGATTCGAAGGGGCGAGAGGTTCTCCGAGATGACGAGTTCCAGGCGATCCGAGCCAGGCGCCCGCAGTCTGATCTCGAAGTTGTCGAACTTGAGTTCGCGTTTGACGCTCGTAATGATCCGCTGCTCAAGCAGTTGCAGCCGATCTGCCACCGTGAGATGCGAGATTTCATCACGGTCGAAGTGCAGCAGCATCATGCCCGAGGCGTCGATGGCGCTCATCCGCAGGGCCGCGGCCTCCGCGGTCGTCGTTTCGCTCAGCAGGCAGCATCGCATTCCGTCAGCCGTGGTCCGAATGGTGATCTCAAAGCAGCGGCCAGCCCCCTCGACATGCGTCCGGTGGTCTGATTGGCTCATCGAGCCGCACCATTGACGGCAGCGATCCTGCACCGACACGGGCAGGGCGGCGAAGCGGGTGTCCGCCCACACGATCTCACTATCCTGCCCGATAATGACCACGGCATCGGCCACGGCTGCGATGATGGCTTCGGCGGCGTAGTCACCGCCATGTGGTTCCCCGGAGCGTTTGGATGATCGAACATTCTGGTCCATGTGTGGACCCCTCACTAACGACCCCGGAGAAGCCTACCCCATCCTGTGGGCGTGACAAGCGATTCGCTGCGACACAGCGCACAAGGCTTGAAACGATCCCGTATGCCCTGTCTGAGCGAACAGAAACGCCGGGAGTACCCCTGATCGGATGATTCGAGCCCACCATCTGACAAAACGATTCGGCATGTTGACCGCGGTCGAGGATGTGAGCTTCGAGATTCAGCGTGGCCGAATCGCCGGATTCCTTGGTCCAAATGGTGCTGGGAAGACCACGACCATGCGGATGCTCTGCGGTGTCCTGCCGCCGAGCGAGGGTTCGGCGACCATTGGCGGTGTCGATGTGGCGACCGATCCTCGGGCCGCTCACGCCATGCTCGGGTGGCTTCCTGAAGGTGCGCCGGCATGCGATGAGCTTCGAGTGGTGGAGTACCTGCGGTTCCGAGCGGGGCTCTTTGGAGGGGACGCAAGAAGCCGGATTCCTCGGGTCCTTGATGACTGCGGGCTGTTCGATGTGTCTCGTCGTCTGGTGGGGCAGCTCTCCCGCGGGTATCGCCAACGCGTGGCGCTCGCCGCGGCCATCGTGCATGACCCCGCCGTCCTCATTTTGGACGAGCCCGGGACCGGGCTTGACCCCGTGCAGCAGCGGCTCTTTCGAGGTCTGCTGCGATCGCTCGCTGAGGATCGTGCGATTCTGTTCTCGACCCACCAACTCGGCGAAGCGGCCGAAGTGTGCGACGATCTACTCGTCATCGGCAACGGCCGGCTCTTGGCATCGGACTCGGTGCAGTCAATTCGCAGCGGCGGCGAGACCCTGGTCGTCGAAGCACGCGGTGTCGATGCAATGGCGGTACTCGGCAAGATTGATGGCGTGGTGTCCATTGAATCTCTCTCAAGTCAATCGCCGTGGACCCGCCTGCGATGCGACGTTGTGGGCGATCCCCGCGAGGCGATCTTTGCGAGCGTCTCGCGGTCGGGCGGAACACTTCGCTCGCTTGGTCTTGAAACGCGATCACTGGATCAGTGGGTTCGCGGCGTCCTGGCAAAGGAGTCGCCATGAACCGAGTGCTGACGATTGCGTGGCGGGATCTTCGCGCCTTCTACCTCGCGCCTGCGGGCTGGATCGTGCCCGCGCTCTTCTTGTTTGGCTCAGGGCTCGTTTTCATGCAGTCCGTGTTTCATGCCGGCTATCCCGCGAGCGTGCGGGCCGTTGTTGGCTTCAATGCGATCTTCCTGCTGCTGGCATTGCCTGCGATTGTCATGGGCAGTATCTGCGAGGAACGTCGCCGCGGCACGCTGTCGCTCTTGCAGTCAAGTCCGTGCAGCGGTTGGGATGTCATCGCAGGCAAGTGGCTTGGGGCGATGGGCATTCTGCTTGTGCTGCTGGTTCCGACGCTTCTTCAGGTGATTTTGCTGGAGGTGTACGGCAGACCCGATCTGGGCGAGGTCGGCAGCGGGTATCTGGGGCTGTTGCTTCTCGGCGGCGCCGTGCTGGCATCGGGAATCCTCGCCAGTTCGCTCGTGTCCAGTCAGGCCGTCGCGTTCCTCGCGACCTGCATCGGCTGGATTCTGGTGTCGGTTGTGTTGGAACTGGCGCTGCCGAAAGTGCTCGGGCCGACTTGGCGAGGAGCGCTCGTTGAACTCAATCCGCTGCAGCGGCTGTCCGACTTCACGATGGGGCTGGTCGATTCGGCGAATGGTGCGTACTTCGTGAGCATCACCCTCGCCATGCTCATCGCCGCTGGTGTCGTGCTGCGTATTGATCGCTCCCGGAGCGCCTCGATCGCTGGGCTGTGTGGTCTGTTTGTACTGCTCATTGGGTTCAACGCCGTGGCGTTGCAGCCGGTCGTTCGCTGGCATATCGACGCGACCAAGTCGCGTGAGTACTCGCTGAGCCCTCGAACCGTCTCGCTTCTGGAGGCGTTGGAGGGCGACTGGCGAATCTCCATCATGCTCGCCGAACAACAGGCCGACCCAGCCATTCTTCGGCAGGTCGATGAGGTCCTCGACCAGTTCGCTTCGACCGCATCGAATCTGTCGGTGCAGCGTCTGGACCCGACCGACCCGGGCAGCGTCATCGGTTGGGAGTCGGTCCTGGCGGACCTGAGCGCCCTCGATCCAGAGATCACCGAGCAGTGGCGTGATGCGGTGGAAGCGGGCATCGAGGCCTTCGAAGTGCTGATCGTATTCGCCCAGCAGGCGGCCGGGCCGATTCGAGGAGTGCAGTCTCACACCGCCTCTGCCGATGTGCTGGATTCCGGTGCTTCGGCGCTCGCCGTCTTGGCCGCGCAGGGACACCGCATCGTTCGTGAAGTTCGAAAGGTCCTCACAACCGGCGACCACCGCCCGCTGCCCGACTGGGCCACGGCCCGCGCGGTGCTGCAGCAGGGCCTGACGCAGTGGGCGACCGAACTTGATGCGCTCGGTCGCGCCTTGCGAGGTGTCGATGGCGATCTGCCGCCCGCGGCCAATGCCAAGGCGTGCGCGGCGCAGGCGGCATCGCTTGCGGTCGCCGCGGACCATCTGGCGCGGCTTGAAGCCATGCCGACGGATGACCTCGGCCAATACCTCATGGAGGGCGAGTCCGCCGTGGTCGTCGGCCCTGGCGGCGGGCGGGTCATTCCGGCCTCGCAACTCATTCCGAGCACGTTTTCTCGCCTGGACAGCGGCCGAATCGCCTTCGATCAGCGGTTTCGGGGCGAGCAACTCTTGGCTGCCGCGGTGCAGTCCATTGTGGACGGTGTGGCACCGCGGGTCGTATTCGTTCACGATGGCGAGGACTCGGTGCTGATGCCCGGCCGCCCCGATACCGATGTGTCGGGCGTTGCTTCCATGCTTCGGGCCGGCCGTGTGGCGGTGCAGCAGTGGCGACCACACGTCGATTCCTCACCGCCGCCGTGGGACGGCGGTCCAACCGCGTGGGTCATCCTGCCGCCAACCCGGCGGGGCGGCGTGCAGATGGAGTCGAGCGAGGCGGCGATGCTGACCGCCACACGTGAACTGCTGCTGGACGGGGAAGGGGTACTGCTGAGTTTCTTCCCGAGTACGGGGCCGAAGATCGGTCAGGTGGACCCGTGGGCGAAACTTGCGGCGGAACTGGGCGTGACGGTCTCGACCGGAGAGATCCTGCTGCGAGATCCATCCACGCCCGGGCAGCAACGCCCCCCCGAGGCGGCGCTGGAACTTGCGGAATTCCCCGCGCCGCATCCGGTGGCGGCGGCCCTGCACGGGCAGTCGCTCTTGCTGCCAATGCCGATTCCGCTGCGGGCGGACGGAGACACCGCCATGACGCTCGGCTCGATCGAGCCGGCAGCAGATGTGTGGGTGGAGGACGACTGGCGGGCGCTGGTTTCGGCTGATGCGCGGCTTCGCAGACACCCGCCGCAATTCGACAGGGACGCGGTACTCACGCACCCGGCGGCGGTTATCGCGGCCTGTGAACCTCCGGGTGGGGGCCGGGTACTGCTCGTGGGCAGCGGGAACTGGATGCGAACCGCCGTGGCCGATGCGGCGACGAATGCAGGCGGCGATCGCGTCACCCTCGTGCATCCAGGCAATCATGAATTGATGCTCGCTGGCACGGCGTGGCTTTCGGGACTGGACGATCGCATTGCGCGAGGCGCCCTCAGTCAGGAGGTCGCGCGGCTTCGGAGCATCAACAGCGACTCGCGCGGATTCTGGGGCTGGGTGCTGCTGGGCCTGCTGCCCGCCGGCTCACTTGGCGCGGGGCTGGGCATCTGGGCATGGAGGCGTCATTGATGCGTTGGTCGATGGTCCTCATTGTGTGGGTGCTGGCGATCGGCAGCGTGTGCGCTGCATGGTGGTGGCCTACGGAGGTCCCGCGTTCGCAGCAACGTGTTTCCGGAGGCACTTTCGCAGACGCGCCGCTGGTGGTCGATGACATCACGCGGATCGAGTTGGATCATGAAGGCGGGCGATGGTCGTTCGAGCGAGAAGGAGACGGCTGGTGGCAGACCGTGCCGTTCCGGCATCGAATGCGGGGCGAGTTGCTCGCCAGCCTTCCTGCCACGGCGCGCTCACTGGAAGTGCTTGATGCCATGAAGGCCGATGCGCCGGATCTTCCGAGCCTCAGCGTGCTTGGATTGGACCCCCCCGCAGCGCGGCTCACGCTTCAAGCTGGGGAATCGGGTCCCTCACGAACGCTCGACCTCGGACGGCGCGGCATGGCGGGCCGGGCGTGGGCGAGACAAGACGGACGGATCTTGGTCGTGGATGGCGCCTTGCACGATGTGCTCGAGCAGGAGCCCCCGGAAACGTGGCGCGATCTTCGGTTCTTCCCGGGTCTCACTGTGGATGCCGAGCAGATCGACCGAACGGTTTCTGGCGAGACGCTCACCCTCGTGCGTGATGGGCGGCGATGGCGGATTACAGCACCGCTGCCGACACGAGCCGACGGCGATTCGGTCTTGCAGCACATTTCCGAAATCGCCGGCACGCGCGGCGAGGGCGTGATGCTCGACGAGCCTGCGAGCCTCGATGCGTTCGGGCTCGACCCTCCGGTTGCTCGCGTGAGTACGCAGCAGCAGGGTCGTCGCCGCACACTCCTCGTGGGTGACCGTGTCGGCGGAACAAGTCAAGCCCGGTACGCGATGGTGGAGGGTGTCCCGTCGATTGTGAGGATCGGCGAGCGTGATGTTGCCCGCCTGCTTGGCGATCCGGCGGTGCTGGTCGATCACACCGGAACCGATGTGTCCCGATCTGATGTGAGTGGCATTCGCATCGTGACCGACGAGGGCGAGTTGCTCCTGGAGCGACGGTTGGATTCATGGTTTTCCGCAGGTGGCGAAGAGGCGGTCGGCTCGCGGATCGACGCGTTGCTGTCGATCCTGATCGATGTGCGGGCCTCGGAAGTCAATCTGCATGAAACCTACCCGGCCGATCTCGAAGTCGCCGTCATCACATTGCTCGACGCATCGGGCGGCCCTCTGGACACCGTTCGCGTCCTGCGGGAACTGCGCCCGCCGGTCGGTCAGGGACGATGGGCGCTCGAAAACGGCGATCGCGTGCTGCGTGTGATGCCGGAGGACACGGAGATCTTGCTTCAGCGCGCCGACTTCGGGCTGCCTACCGAATAGCGCACGAGGACATCATCGCCCCGCCGATGGTGGGCTAGGAGCGTGAGGTGATGCGTATCGGCGATGGTGGCCGGGAGGCTGCCGTGGAGCGGCGGCGTGGCCTGTTCATCGGCCATCAGCATCGGGGCGACGAACACCGCAACGTCGTTGATGAGGTTCGCTTCAAGCAGCGATGAGAGCAGGCCGGGTCCGGCCTCGACGAGCATCGTGGCGATGCCGTGCTCGCAGCTGAGATGTGTGAGATGGTCGGTGAGGGCGAGGCGATCTGCTGTCTCGTTGCCACGCTGGACGTGTACGCCGTGGTCTCGGAGCGACTCGATGCGAGCTGATGGGGCGGTGGGCAGGCAGAGGGCGATGACCGGAGCCTCACCGGCTGTGCGAACGAGCGCCGAGTCGCATGGGAGTTCGGCGTGGGGGTCAACGACGACGCGGGTGGCCGTTCGTCGGATCGTGACGCCTCGCGCGGTGAGCAGTGGGTCGTCGGTTGTGACCGTGCCGATGCCGGTGAGGATTGCATCAACGCGTCCGCGTTCTCGGTGGACCAGCCTGCGGCTCTGCTCGCCGGAGATCCACCGGCTGTGGCCGGTCCGGGTGGCGATTCGGCCATCGATGGTCTGCGCCCACTTTGCGGTGATCCAAGGCAGCCCGGTGCGGAGCCGCCACACAAAGGGTGCGAGCAGGGCGG
>CAYYGU010000030.1:5835-13291 GCA_964471525.1 uncultured Isosphaeraceae bacterium | reverse complement strand
ACAAGAGCCAGAACGCTCGAACCCAGGCGCTCAAGGGCTTCAAGTCGGGTCAGGTACAGGTGTTGGTGGCGACCGATATTGCCTCCCGAGGCATCGATGTTGATGAGATCACGCATGTGATCAACTACGACCTGCCCAATCTTCCAGACACGTACGTTCACCGCATCGGCCGAACAGCGCGGGCTGGCGCCTCCGGCGTGGCCCTTTCTTTCTGTGACCACGAGGAACTCAAGCACCTCAAGGCCATCGAGCGGCTGATCCGCATGGAGATCGAAGTCCGAGAAGATGAGTCTGATCTGCAGTTCAATCCATCAAAAACCCGCAAGACACGCACCCAGAACCGCGACAACTCCAGCAAGGGCACACCCCCGCACTGGAACACACGTCGCTCCAAGAGCGGCCGCGGCGCGAAACCGGGGGGAGGGTGGAAACGTCAATCAAAGCGACGAAAACAGGCCGTTGCCTGATACCAACGCGTGGCTTCCTGTAGCATGCCCGCTCGGGTCCGCGGACGTCGCGAATTCTGAATCCCAAAGACAGCCCCGCGGCGGCCAAGCCCGCTATTCGTGAGCAGTCCAAGCCTGGAGTATTTGGTTTGAAAATCTTCGTAGGAAACATGAGTTTCGATACCACCGAGGACGGCCTTCGTGCCGCCTTCGCCGCCCACGGCAACGTCGAAGACGTCGCCGTTATCACCGACCGTGACACCGGCCGCCCCCGCGGTTTTGGGTTTGTCACCATGCCCGACAGCGCCGCCCGCGATGCCATCGAGGCGTTGAATGGAACAGACCTTGACGGCCGAACCCTCAACGTCAACGAAGCCCGACCCAAGACCGACCGCGGTGGCGGTGGTGGTGGTCGCCGCAACTGGTAATCCCACGGCGTTGCTGCTGGGGAGGTGGGGGGAGTGCCTCTGACGCTGCGATCTCTCAGACCCTGACGGAATCGCCACCCGGAGTACGTCCCACGTGAACGACTGGGGCTTTCCCTAGGGTGTCGTGTGCGTGTGCTGGAATGGACGAACAAGCGAGAACCTCGAACCGAGGGTCGCCAGGAGTGTCGCTGCGTCATACCGTTCAACCGGGAGGCCACTGCACTGCGGAGGTCCATCCAGGGCGACGGTCGCAAGAACCACATGCCCCCCACCGCGAACGGACCACTCCAGCAATCGGACAGAGGCGCGCCGATCCTTGGCGCCTTTCAAGAAGTGAAAGACGCCACGGTCGTGCCGCACGTCGAACCGACCAACCTCATCGAGCTTCGTCACGTTGCCACCCAGCCAGGTGATCTGCGCACTGACCACGGCGTTCTTGCCGTTTGGCCCGTTCAATCGCCGACGCTGAGATATCCAAGACGATCACGGAAAGCCCATCCTCCGCAAGCCGCCCTGCCAGCATCGATGAACCCCCACCGACGTCGATCAGGGCAGCACCAGCGGAGCTGCACTCGCCGATGAGTTCCCGCGAGCCGGCAGGCTCCTCCTGATGCCAACGCAACTCCGAATCCGGCTTCGCTCGATACACGGCTTCCCAATGCGATGAAGCGGTGTCTGAGGCCACGTGATGAATCTCTGAATACGCGGCCGATCCATCCATCGTATGACACCTCGCCTGCGGCTCACTCGTGGCGATCCCAGGCCGCCATGCTGTCTCGCACTCTGAAATTGCGGTCCTTTTGCAGATCTTCCGAGTAGAATCGACTGATCAGCGATCCTCTCCCCGGCCAGTTGATCGCAGCGGCCGGATGAGCCCAGGCGAAAGGAACACACTCCGTGCCACTGACGGTTCGACATTTGGATGGCCCATTTGAAGATCGGACTCAGACGTTTGATGATGACATCGAGTCGATCCTGATCGGGCGGGACCCGGAGACGTGCCACATTGTGCTGCCGCCCGATGCGAGGATGGCTGGCCGCGAGCATTGCACGCTTGCTCGGGTACGAAGCAAATACCTGATCGATATGGATGCCGATCGCCGCGTCAGCCTCGATGACGGCCAGATGCTTGAGCGGGGTACCCCGCTGCCGGATTCCTGTGTCGTACAAATCGGCCCCGGCGGGCCGAGGCTCAAACTGCTGACGACACGCCACTCGAAGATGGCCTCGACTTCGGACCAGCAGATCGACGATGTGGAGATCGCCAGAAGGGCATCCCGCGCGGCAAGCGAACTGGACGTGCAGGAGGTCGCCGAGCAGGCGGGTAGCTCACGACGCATCGGCGCCATTGCTGGCCTTCTCGCAGTGTTGGCGGTCATTGCCGCTGGCATCGTCTTCTTCGTCATGCGAGGCGATGTCGAGGAGTTGCACGTCGCCGATACGCAGCAGGACGAGGCGCTCGATGACCTCGAAGGACGAACCGACGAGATTGAGGACGATTTGGTCGTCTTGGGCGCCAATCTGCCCGAGATCATGGCGACGGCGCGCGAATCGGTATATCTGGTCGTCTTCCGCGGCCCCGAAGGCGGGGAAACCGGCATTGGAACCGCCTTCGTCGTCGCTCCAGACACCCTCGCAACCAATGCGCACGTGGCGGCCTGGCATGATCGCCTTGATGACGGCGAGACCCTGCTGCTCCGAAGCGGCGCCGAAGAGGGGGCCGACCCCGTCGACATCATCGTGTCAGGAACCGACCCCCACCCGGGGTACGCCGCATTCAGCAAATTGTGGCGTCACTACGTTCCGGTGCGGCTGAATGCCTCGAAGGGCATCGACCCGGTTCGAAGTGCTGGATCTGCGTGCGATCTTGCACTGCTGCGTGTGCCCGCTGCCACCCAACTGGGCCCACCACTCCCCATGGCAAGTCTTCCACATCAGGAATCGCTGGCCCCCGGACACGCCGTCGCCTCTGTCGGATTCCCGATGGAAGGCATGGCCATGGAAGGCGTCAATGTAGGGCGGCCAGTTCCGCAGTCACAGATTGGCCGCGTCACCGCCCTGACCACCTTCTTCAATACGTCCGAAGATGAATCCGAGGCGGGGCCGGGGCAGCGAAACATCCTCCTGCAGCACTCCATTCCCGGAAGCGGCGGTGCCAGCGGCAGCCCCATCATGAATGGGGCAGGCGAAGTCGTCGGCGTGCTCAGCGCAGTCAATTTCGCGCTCGTCGATGGACAACGTATTCCAACCGGTGTCGGCGTGAATTTCGCGCAGCGGTCTACCCTGCTGGAGGAACTCCTCCAGGGGCAAGCCGCCACCCGACTCGTCGATCGGTTGGCTGGGTGGAGCCAGGCGGTTCAGTCCCTGTACCAATCCAATCGACTCGTGCGAGGCACGGGTGGGCTCGATACCGTCGTCGCTGTCTGGCGGCGGCAGGTTCAAGATGCGGCCGGTCCTGACCAGATCGTGCTGACCAAGAGGCGAGCATTGGAGTTCTTCCCCCTCTCATCATTGGAGGCAGGACGTGATGCGGGCGGCAACGACGACACGGGCTTCATCACCGAAGTGCCAATCGACGTTGATGAAGGTGGCTGGTATCTCTTCGTTGTCGAGTCCGATGGAGCGGTCACCGCCGACATCGACGACCCTGATGCCGTCGCGACAGGCATCAACTACATCCCGCTTGGCGACGGCGTACAAGGTGTCGCATTTCGTGGTCAACAGGCCGGGCAAGTCACCGGACTCATCGAATCCGACGGTGCAAGCCAAGTCGTCTACGCCATCGAAGAAGGTGATTCGACCATCTCCGTGCCGGACAATGTGCTGCGTCTGGCCCGAGATCAGTGGCGGGACGACCTCAACACGCAATGGGGAACCAGTGTTCGAGACTCGGGAGGGCTCCACGCGATGGCCTCCACAGGCTCGAGCTCACCGGGCACCCGCTTCTACGGCAACGAACCCATTTCCATCGATTCCTATGGCCGGTACATGATTGCCGTCGTCGCCCCGGGGCGGGAGAACGTCGATCTGAGGCTCTATCGCGTTGATGGCGACAACAACCGTGAACTCCTTGCCGAAGATGTCCAATCGGACTGGTATCCCTACTTGGTCATCGATACCGACTTCGCCATCAACCTCGAAGCAGAGGTCATCAGCGACGAACCGGATACCGATTATGAGATCTACGTCTATCGCGCCATCATTGCTGGAGACACCGACCAAGACGACAGAGTTCAAGTTCCAGACCTGATCAATGTCACGATCCAGTTCGGTGATGTCGCCGACGAGGGCGAATCGCTGCCTGCCGATGTCAATGACAACGGCACGGTCGATGTTGGTGATCTGCTCGCCGTCATCGGGAACTTCAATAGCGAGTGGCCCTTGGAGGCCCGCGAGCAACCCAAGCGGCTCATCGGTCTCTTTCTCATCGGCGGGTCCTACTCTGATGAGGGCGTCCAGAGGATTCACCCCATGAACTTCACAATGGAGGATGGGTGGCAACGCATCGTCGATACCAAACTTGATCCCTTGGTGGCATCGCTGGGCGACGGCACCTTTGACTTTTGGGGACACAACATCTGCGGCTACTGGCAAGACCATGACTACTACTGGGCAAGCGATGAAGTCGCGGAGAACATGACGTTTGACCAACTCATGTTTGCCAGGCAGTCAATCCCTTCGCTCGCGGATTTCACGGTATTGCGGAACTTCACAAGCCAGCATGACATGGAACTCTACGGGTACATCGGCCAGCCACGATCCTATGAACGAGACACCACACCCGGTGGTATGCCTTTCGACACTGAGTGGGAACACGGCAATGTCGAAGCATTCGACATGTACTACGGCGAATTTGCCGAAATGGAGTTCGCCGGAATCGGACACGACGCCTCGGTCCATCAGCCTGAGGACTCGCCTTGGCTGAACAATATGGTGCCGGAACTCAAGCGTCGCGGCATCGACATCTTCATCGAGTCTCTCCCCAAACGCACTCACCCTCACCTACTCGGTTACAACGTCGTGGCCGAGAACCGCGTCTGGGACAACTTCACCCAGTATCCAGACATCTGGTACACGGTCGATGAGATTCACGAGGCGGGCGGCCGCACCGTCCACCTGATCACGTGGCCGTTCGGCCAGGGGCCCGGGGAAAGCGGCTACGACCCAGACTTCAACGTACATGAGTGGGCATTCAACAAATCCAAAGAACTGCTGCTTGCCGGAGAGACCGTTCTCTGCCCGCTGTTCGGTCTGCACATTCGAGAGTACCCACTCGAAGAACTGGTCGCTGCGGCGCAGCAGAGCGCAAACGTCGTCGTCGAGTAATCGCACCCACAACCACGACGCCTTGACCTACACTGCACGACTCGTAGTTCAAACTCAACTCCCCCTGCCCAGCCACGGAACACTTCAATGACCACCGAACGAAAGCCCGGAAGCCGAGGTGTCACCGAGCGGTTCACCAAGGGCCCGAAGACCAGAAGCTCCGAACACGGCAACGCCCGCGGCAACGAACCGAACGAAACCCGCAAAGGGTCCACAAAAACAAAGTCGCCACGCAAAGGCTTCAAGAAACGCCGAAAGTGAATTGGGGCCGAGTACCAATGTGCCGCAAGCCCAACACGAGTAGCGTTCTAGGAGTATGGCTTGCCATTGGCGTTTCCATCGGTGCCGGCATCGGGGTCGCTATGGATCACATCGCGCTGGGAATCGGCATTGGAGTCGCCATCGGTATTGCGATCGGTGCCGGAGTCGATTCGAGTAAGAAAGAGGGCAGATGAGCGAAGGGACTTCCTCCCGAAAGCGATATCGTCCGCTACCCGAATGAGCACCCCAACCCCCAAACGACTTGGATTCCTCGACCGCTTCCTGACGCTGTGGATCTTCGCTGCGATGGGAATCGGTGTGGGGCTTGGCTATTTCACCCCTGCCTTTGGCGACTGGATCGGATCGCTCCACGGCGAGGGCTCCAACACCAGCGTACCAATCGCCATCGGACTCATCGTCATGATGTACCCGCCGCTGGCGAAGGTGAAGTACGAAGAACTCGGCGACGTCCTTCGCAACGTCAAGATCCTCGGCCTCTCTCTCATTCAGAACTGGGTCATCGGCCCGATTCTGATGTTCGTACTTGCGATCATCTTCTTGCGGGATCACCCGGAGTTCATGGTCGGCCTCATCATGATCGGGCTCGCCCGCTGTATCGCCATGGTGATCGTGTGGAATGATCTGGCCGAGGGCGACTCCGAGTATGCCGCAGGCCTTGTTGCCTTCAACTCGATCTTCCAAGTGATCTTCTACAGCGTCTACGCCTGGGTGTTCGTCACCGTGCTGCCTCCACTCTTCGGACTCACCGGCACCGAAGTCGCCATCAGCATGGGTGAGATCGCGATCACAGTGTTCATCTATCTGGGCATCCCGTTCATCGCAGGCGGTCTGACGCGACTGATTCTGGTGAAATCCCGCGGCAAGAACTGGTATCACACGGTGTTCATTCCGACGATTTCGCCGCTCACACTGATCGCCCTCCTCTTTACCATCATCGTGATGTTCTCGATGCAGGGCGAGAAGATCATCGACCGCCCTGTCGATGTCGTGCTGATCGCCATCCCCCTGCTGATCTACTTCGTCGTGATGTTCTTTCTGAGTTTCGCCATGAGCAAACTCGCCGGAGCGAATTACCCGCAATCCGCCACGCTCTCCTTCACCGCGGCGAGCAACAACTTCGAACTCGCGATCGCTGTGGCCGTTGGCGTCTTCGGCATCAGCAACGGCGCCGCCTTCGCCGCTGTCATCGGACCGCTCGTGGAAGTACCGGTGCTGATCGGACTCGTGGGCGTGGCATTATGGATTCGCAGACGATACTTCATGCCCGCATCTACCCCCTGATGATCACCGCCGACGAGATCAAAGAACTCGCTCATCGATTCTGGACGATCGTCGGACTCGGTGGCGACGGGCATGAGGCTGCGGGCATGTTCGGTACGCCCCAGATTCTCTTGCCCGACGGTGCTTGGGTCAGCCTTGCGGCGCATCAAACAATGCACGAACCCCTCTGCGATGAGTCCCATGAATGGCTCACGCTCAAGGTAGACCCCCTGTGCGAGCGTCCGCACCGCGTGCTCGCCCGCGGCACCGTTCGCTGGGGGGCCACCGTCACCCGGACCGGGCATCGCCTGATGGCCGATGTTGGCGAGCGATGGGTCATCGAACGCGATCCCGAGCAGGGCCTCCGGTGGGCGCTCTACTGGTCCGACAGCCTCACGCTCCTGGAGGGATCATGTCCGCTCTCGGAGGTATGGGGTGATGAGTTTCGGAAGTAAGCCGCAGCCAGAGTAAGCCGCAGCCAGTGCCATCCGCTCGCCGCTTCACCTGCTCTGCTGGGCAAGCACGCCAGCCCAAGTGGCCAGCAAGCGTGCACAACTCCACCGGCTGGACGACTTCAAGGGATCGATGATCGCTTCTTGAGTCCGGACAAGGCTGGACACCCATCAATTCTGGCCTAGAAATGCTGGTAAGGACAAGGCTGTAGGACAAGGCTGGACACCCATCAAACCGACCAAATGGATCCTTCAGAGGCGA
>CAYYGU010000030.1:0-5735 GCA_964471525.1 uncultured Isosphaeraceae bacterium | reverse complement strand
TGTAGGACAAGGCTGGACACCCATCAAACCGACCAAATGGATCCTTCAGAGGCGACTCGCTGCAGTTGATGGGTGTCCGGTGTTTCGCGGTGTTTCGCGGTGCAGTTGATGGGTGTCCGGTGTTTCGCGGTGTTTCGCCGCGTCAATCCATGCCCTGCCCCCCTTCAGCCCGGTAGAACCGCCTCCAAACGGGCATTCAGGCCCGATCTTCCTTCAGATGATTCGTGGACCGAGCCGATACCACGGTATACACTTCGTGTATACGACCTCGAAGGAGCACATCATGGCCAACGCATTGAGAAAGACGCTGATCAAGCACGGCAACAGTCTTGCCCTTGTCATCGACAAGCCGATCCTGGAGCTCCTTCGAATCGAAGCGGGCACACCGCTGGAGGTCTCGACCGACGGCGATGCGCTGATGATCTCGCCTATCCGGGATAAGGCCAGGCAGGCCGATCTGCGCAAAACGCTCAAGAAGATCAACACCAAGTTCGGCGACGACCTCAAGCGTCTTGCCGAGTGAGGCATGGGATTTGTCTTTCTATCGCTTGCTGATGTGCTGCAACTGCATTCGGATCAGATCGATCACTATGGCGGCGAGGTCGGTGTACGTGACCAAGGTTTGCTTGAGTCTGCCCTGGCACAACCGGTAGCGACATTCGACCGGCAGCGTCTGCGCGCCGATCTCTTTGAGATGGCGGCGGCGTATCTGTTCCACATCGTGCAGAACCACCCATTTGTGGATCGCAACAAGCGAGCCGGTGTCGTGGCAGCACTGGTCTTTCTGATGGACAACAGCATCGAGATCGAGGCCGCCCCGGGCGAGCTCTACGAATTGACCATGTCGGTCGCGAGGAGCGATGCAGGGAAGACAGAAGTCACCGAGTTCTTCCGGCATCACGCTCACTGAGAACGCTCCCCCCGTCTGGCTGCGACTGACCTCTACATCTGCACCAGGAAGAAGCTGCCGCGCCCTAGCGCTCAGGAACCGACATTTCCCGCCTTGAAGCGAGGTTCATGTGCCCGGGCACACCGGCGAGAGACCGGGAAACCAGGAAAGGGCTGAACACCAGGGAAGCGGATTTGAACCGCCAACATTCACGTTGGCAACCTGCACGCACCCCAACCTCGCGCCATCAATGGACCTGACTGGACGTCCACTGATACTGATATACATCTGCTGGTGAGCGGCCGCACCTGAGCGTGCGGCACGCATTCCCGCACTCATCACACGTGTCACTGAATCACCACAAGAGATTGGCTTGAGATCCAGTTTGATGGGTGTCCGTGTCCGAGTTTTCGAGTCACCGCTGCCCGTCACTGCGCAGTGCCCGCGCGAGCGACCAGCAGGCGAGCAACAGGATGACCGTGAACGGGAGCGCGGCGGCGATGGACGCGGCTTGCAGTGCCTCAAGTCCACCCGCGACAAGGAGCGCGGCGGCCACCAGCCCTTCGGACGCCGCCCAGAACAGCCGAGTCCCGACGGGCGGGTCGGGGTTGCCGCCCGATGCGATGATGTCGATGACGAGCGAGGCGGAGTCGGACGACGTGACGAAGAACAGCACGATACAGATCGTCGCGATGCCAATGCCGATCAGAGCGATGGCTCGGCTGTCGAACGTGTTCTCGATGAGTACGAACAACACGGTCGAGAGCCGGTCCTGATAGGCGAGTGGCGATTGGGTTGTCGAGTCGACGACCGGCGCGACAAAGTACTCGGCCGCCGTGAGAGGAACGTGCTCGATCGCCTGGGCCTCTTCGCCAGCCACGATTGGGAATGTGCTGAGCGTGCTGTCCGGGTCGACGGCGTCTTCACCCGCCGCCGTCGCCGCGATGAATTCGTCGGTCTGCCGTTGATGCTCGACATCGGCCCGCAACGTCGTCGCACCAAACGCGGTGAGCCAGACGATACCGACGGCGGTTGGCACCAGCAGGCTTCCTGCGACGAACTCCCGGATCGTCCGACCACGCGAGATCCGTGCAATGAACATCCCCACGAAGGGCGACCACGAAATCCACCAGGCCCAATAGAACACTGTCCAGGAACTGAGCCACGCGCGACCTTCGGGATTGATCGCCCCGGTCCGGAACGAATTGAACGGGAGCAGCTGAAGATACGCACCGGTGTTCTCAAAGGTGGACCCGAGGAACGCGATCACTCCGCTACCGACGATGACCATGATCATCAACACCGCCGCGAGCGTCATGTTGAACTCGCTCAGCCGCCGAATACCCGTCCCGAGCCCGAGTACGACCGAGACGGTCGCCACCGCCGTGATCCCCACGATCAGGCCGACCTGCATCGTCGTCGTGATGGGAGCGCCGAACAGGAACGCGAGTCCCGCGTTGACCTGCTGCGCTCCGATTCCGAGCGACGTCGCCACGCCGGTCAGCGTCGCGATGATCGCGAGCGTGTCGATCGCGTCGCCGGCGCGGCCCCAGACGCGATCACCCAGCACCGGATGCAACAGTGACCGGAAGCTCAACGGCATCCGTCTCCGGAAGCCAAAGTACGCGAGGCCGAGTCCGACCACGGCGTACAGCGCCCACGGGTGCAGACCCCAATGGAAGATCGTCACCGCCATCGCGATCCGGGACGGTGCCAGCCCGTGGGCGAACCCCGGTGGCGTGCTGTTGAAGTGCTCGATCGGTTCGGCGACGCTCCAGAACAGGAGGCCGATCCCCATGCCGGCACTGAAGAGCATGGCGAACCACGTCAGGCGATTGAATTCGGGCTTCTCGTCGTCGGCACCGAGCTTGATCCGCCCGTACTTGCCGATCGCGAGCCAGATGGCGAATACCAGGAAACCCGTCATCGCCGCGACGTAGAGCCAGCCGAACGTGCCGCTGATCCAGTTTCGCACACCTTCGAAGAACGCGCGGAATTCGTCACCGGGGAGCAGGAACACGAGCGCCAGGAGCGTCAAGACGATGCCGGCACTGGCCGGGAACACCATCGGGTGCATCTCGAAGTACGGGCCGATGCGCACGCGTCGCAGCTCTGGCGCCTCGGCGCGAGGTGTCTTGCCGGTGTCGTTCACCGCTTCTCGAAGAGGAAGACGCCCCAGGCGAGATGCCCCGAGTGCCCGCCATCGATCCAGTGCCGGAGTCCCGCCTTCATCCGTTCAATGTAGGCCGCGGAGATCAGACCCTCGAGGCGTGGCTGCTCGGCCGTGGTCGTCTCGAGTACCCGCGTGTAATGCGTTACGAGTTGGTGCGACAGCGCCTCGAACCCGAGGTCATGCCAGCCCAGACGTGCAGCCTGGGCATGGTAGAAGCCTGGCGAGCCAAGGTCGGGCAGGTGAATCCGCGCGAGGATCGGATCGAGCACGCCGTCCGGACACGTGTCGGACTGCATTGGATCGGTGAAGACGAAGCGACCGCCGGGCTTCAGCACGCGGTCGACTTCGGTCAGCACGCCCGCCCGATCACCCGAGTGCAGGATCGCATCCTGGGACCAGACGGCGTCGAACGATTCTGCGTCAGCAGGAATGTCCTCGAAGTGGCCGTCGATGACCTCGATGCGATCCTCGACCCCGGCATCACGGTTGAGCATCCGGTTACGCTCGTTCTCGGTCTCGGCCAGGTTCACACAGATCACGCGGCAGCCGAATCGTTCGACCAGTCGGCGCGCGGCGCCGCCGTACCCGGAGCCGATATCGAGGACGGTATCGTTCGTGCCAATCGGAGCCAGCCGATCGGCCAAATGGTCGACGGTTCGCCGACTGGCACTCCCAATCGGTTCGTCGTCTGCGGCATACAGCCCGACGTGAATGTCCTCGCCGCCCCAGACCTTGGCATAGAACGTGTCGGCATCGGAACTGTTGTAGTAGTCGCGCGCCGTCGCGGTGGCTTGATCCGTGGTGCTGCTCACTGGTCGCCACCTGCATCGCCGTCGTCCTCCACCTCGTAGCGCTTTTCCGCGACGTGTACGAAGAAGTCGGGATCCTGGTCGCGGAACGTCTCCTTAAAGTCTCCGTAGGTCTCGATCTGCTGGAACCCGACCTCACCCATCAGCTTGCGCGTGTAGTCCTTCCGCAGCGGGAACATGTTGAGGTGGTACGCCGAGCCATCGGGGAAGCCGTACCGGAATCGGCAGAGCCCTTCATCGATGTGCTCGGGCTCAGCGGTGACGAGATCGCCGCAGTAGTAGTACTTGTGCTTCGACTTGAAACCGCCGTCGAGAATCCGGTCGTAGTTCCGTTGGTCTAGGACGAGCACGCCGTCATGGACGAGTGCTGCGTAGTACTCGGCGAGCGTCTTGCGACGGTCGCGCTCGTCGAACAGGTGGGTAAAAGAGTTCCCGAGGCAGATGACGGCGTCGAATCGGCCGTGGACATCGCGATTCAGCCATCGCCAATCTGCGTGCAGCGTCCGGAGCACACGTCCGCGACGTCGCCCGTTCTCGAATGCCCGGGACAGCATGTAGGGGCTGCCGTCGACGCTCACGACGTCGAACCCGGCCTCGAGCAGCCGGATCGAGTGGAACCCGGTGCCGGTCGCGACGTCCAGCACCCGCTGCACTCCGCGCTCCCGGAGGGTCTCGATGAAGAACTCCCCCTCGGACTCGGCACGCTGATCCCAGTCGATCAGTTCGTCCCACTTCTCCACGAATCCACGAACGTACTCGTCGGTGTACTGGTCAGTGCTCCGGACCGCCGTCGGGCGCTGGCCGTAGTCCTGTGACTGGTATTCAAGGAGGGATCTGCCGGCAGACGCCATGAACGAACCTCGCGAGTTCCTGAGATGCTGATCGGGGGGGGTCGCCCATCCATGAGAGACGGGCAGTGCAATAATACACTATGAGGTCGATTGTGACGATTCGGTCACGATTTGTCAAGCCAGCGCCGCGACGCGAGAATGGTCCCATGACAGCGCCCAAGCCCGATCCACCTGCACACGACGATGCCCTGAAGCCGCTCGGCCGCCGCGCGCGTAAGGCCATGGCCGTCCGTCAGTCGCTCGTCGCTGCCGGTCTCGAGGCGTTCGAGCGTCAGCCGATCGGGCTCGTGTCCATCCTCGATATCACCGAGGCCGCCGACGTCGCCAAGGGTGTCTTCTACCTGCACTTCAAGAGCAAGGACGAGTACCTGCTCGCGCTCTGGGAGGACGTGCAGCGCATGTTTCTTGACAATGTGCGCGCAGCGGTTGTTGAGTGCCGCTCCCGAACCGCGCGCGTCGAAGAAGCGATTCGACAGTTCTACGCGCTCGCCACGGAGAACCCGGCGGCGGCCCGGTTCTGGATTCGAATGTCGAGCTACTTCCCCGACGAAGTCGGCGAGCCGGGGCACCTGACACGCATTCATCAGGAGTACGTACAGCAGCTCGCGGCCATCTTCGCCGGCCGGACGTTCGATCAGTTGGGACCGGACGACGTGCGCAGCGCGCTCCTGGCGGATTCGATCTGCTGGGCCGTGGCCAACACGTCGGTGACGACCGGTGAGCCACTTTGCAGCGTCGATGTATTGGTTCGCATCGTGGCGTCTGCGATCAAGACGGCCAACCGCGGCTGAGGGGGCTCCGACGCGCTCGCGCCGCTGTTCACCACCGGGTCAGAAGAATCGCCGAGACCGCGAGAGCGCGGCGGTCTCGGTTCGCGTCCTGCTCGGGACCCACTGCCTCAGCACTGTTCGACGCGACGACGAGGCGGCGCCGAACGCCGCCGCAATTCGTTGCTGAACCTGGAGATGTCGCCTTGGCCCAAAACGACCGCGGGTCGCCAGCTTCGAAACAGG
>CAYYGU010000029.1:0-13675 GCA_964471525.1 uncultured Isosphaeraceae bacterium | reverse complement strand
GGGACGCAGCATCTCGGACCAGTCCGGAACCGGCTCACCCAGCATGTCGTCGGCAATGAGTTTGGCGGTGCCGGGGGCGAGCGTGACGCCCATCATGCCGTGTCCTGCGGCGATCCAGGCGCCGCGGGCGCCGCGACCGATGACCGGCAAGCCGCGTGCGGTGCAGGGCCGCAGTCCGCACCACAGGTCGACCGGCTCGGCGGCACTGATTGCGGGCAGGAAGGCGCGGGTGCCTGCCATCAATTGCCGGATCCTTCCCGGATCGAGTCGATGGTTGAAGCCTGAGAGTTCCAGCGTACCGGCCACTCGCAGCAGCGGGCCCATCGGCGTGATGCCAATCTTCGGCTCACGCAGTACTGCGGCAATGGTGGGTGCCCCTTCCATTCGAACCATGCGGTGGTAGCCCTTGGCTGGCTGCATGGGAATGTGGACACCCATCATTCGAGCGAGCGGCTCTGACCACACGCCAGCGCTCAGCACCAGCCTCCCGCCCGCAAGAACTTCGCCGCCAGCAAGCACCGCCTCCCAACCATCGCTGCGAGGCCGGATTGCCTCAACGGCGCAGCCGGTGCGAATGACGCCTCCAAGCGAGCCGATTCGCGATCGCATCGCATCGCACAAGGCCGCGGGATCGATCCGCATGCCATCTCGATGGATGACAGCCCCGCGTACATCGTGTCCCCACGCGGGGTCTCGGCGGCGCAGTTCGGCCGCATCGAGAGACTCGGTCGCAAACCCGAATCGGTTCATCCACTCGGTTTCGGCTTCGGATTCCCGCTCACCGGCCTCGGTGCACCAGATGTCGGCCAACCCACTCGCCTCAATCGTGGCGGCCGGGCCCAACTCCTCCGAGAGCTCGTCAAAGAGCTCCCGGCTGATTCGCGAGAGGTGTGCCAGCACGCCCATGCTCCGCTCGTACCACGATGGTCGACAGGCCCCGCGGAAAGCCAGGAGCCACCGAAGCAGTGGCAGGCTCGGCCGCGGCGGGATGTAGAGCGGACTTCGCCGCTCGAGCATCATGTGCAGGGCCTTGGGCGGCACGGCGGGTGAGGGAATGGGTGGGTGTCCAGGCGCGATCTGTCCTGCGTTGCCGCGGGAGGGACAGATGCTGTCCGGCCCGGCATCGATCACCAGCACCTCAAGCCCACGGCGGAGCAGCGTCAGGGCGGTCGTTTGTCCAACGATGCCGCCGCCGATGATGAGGACGCGTTGTGTCGCTGCGCTCGTCACGCGGGGCATGCTACGGTGCGGCTCAGGCCGGGATCAGGAGGACACCGATGGCATTTGGAATCGGAATCGTCGGCGCGGGCGCCATCGCCCGGGTACACGCGCAGGGCATTGCCGATGCCGGCGGCTCAGTGCTTGGATTCTGCGACGTGGATCGTGACAAGGCCGCCGACGCAGCAGCGTCACATGGGGGCATCGCGTGGTCGGACACCGACGAGATGTTCGCCAACGAGTCGATCACCGCGGTCGTCATCGCTGTCCCCAATGCCTTGCACGCGCCTCTGGCGATCGCCGCCTTGGAGGCTGGAAACGACGTCCTGCTCGAGAAGCCGATGGCGATGAGCGTTCATGAGTGTCAAGCGATACTCGACGCCCGAGACCGCAGCGGCCGCGTTCTTCAGGTTGGGTTCGTGTGCCGCTTCGCTGCGACGGTGGCGGCCGCGCAGAAGCACATCGAAGCGGGGCGACTCGGACACATCTATCAGGCTCGGGCCGTCATGCTTCGGCGGCGAGGCATTCCCGGGCTGGGCCGATGGTTCACCGATCGCGCCCAATCCGGCGGCGGCGTACTGATCGATCTCGGCCCGCACCTCGTGGATGTGACGCTTCATCTGTGCGGTCGCCCGCAGGTTGAGCGGGTGAGTACGGCCACGAGCAGTCGATTTGGCGCGCCGCCAAGTGGGTATCGGTGTACGGAGATGTGGTCCGGCCCGCCAAACTTGAGCGGTCCCTTCGATGTCGATGATGGGGCAACCGCGATGCTGAGATGCCAAGACGGACTGATCCTGACCGTGGAGACCGCATGGGCGTCGCATCTTCCAGACGGCGCCATCGCAGACGGCGTGACCCTGCTGGGCGAGCGAGGCGCCATGCATTTTGATATCTGGGGGGACCACGTGCTGATGGGTACGGAATTGGATGGTGAAATCGTGGATGTCAAGCATTCGATTGCGTCCACCGAGGGGTGGGGGACGGCCTTCACACGCGAGCACGAATGCTTTGCAGCCAACTGTGGCGGGAGCGGCAGTGGACCCTCGGGTGAAGACGGCTTGCAGGTTCAGGCCGTACTCGGGGCCATGTATCGCTCTGCCGAGGCGGGGCGTGAGGTCGCCGTGGAGGCGTGATTAGGATGCGGTCGCTGCCACGAGCACGACCGCGTCGTATCCGGCATGGGCGACAACGGCAACGGCGAAGCCCCGCATGAGGTAGAGCACGCCCAGATACAGCCCCCCGCAGGCGACAAATGCGATGCCGCCCGCCGTCATCCCGCTCGGATCGTGGTAGAGCGTGAACGCTGCAGCGGTTGCAAGCACGGCCACGATGAGCGCGGTTGCCTGCGTGCGCCGAAACACATCAACCAGCAGCCAGTGCACCGCAGCGAATCCAGCCATGCGAAAGAGGAGTTCCTCCGAGAGCCCTGCGCCGATTGCAAGCGCGATGGCGTCCAAGACCGATGTCGGCGTGATGGTTGATGGTGGAGCCAAGGCGGTGTCCCACATCGTCCCGAAGAAGGCAGCGGCGGCGAGCAGCGGGGCAGCCGCGATGAGGCCTTCCAGAAGCAGCAGCCCAGGCTCAGCCGGTCGTACTCGCCATCGCTCGCCAGTAAGCGCGTGCCAAGTCAGCAGGACCGCCAAGACGACCAATCCCGTCGCGTGGAGGATGAACACGGGTGAGAGCCCGAAGAAATGCAGTGCCTGGCCGATGTGTTCATGCGCCAGAACGCGGGCGGCAGTCAACTGCGTTCCGCCGAAGAGCAGGGCCGTCTCCAGAAAGAGGATGAGCGGCAGCAACGCCGCGAGGGTTGGCAGCGGTCGCTGCCCGGCGGGAAGGATCTGTGTCGGGTCGTGGCTCACGGACACAGTGTCCCAAAAATGAAGAACCCGCCACATGCGGCGGGTTCTGGCACTGGCACGCGGGGGGTTCAGCCCGCGAGCGAGGTCTTGAGATCACGCAGTCGCCGGGAGAGTCGGCTCTTGCGGCGAGCGGCGTGATTCTTGTGAATCGTGCTGGTCGTGGAGACCCGGTCCAATTCCTTCTGGACGGCACGGAAGGCGGTCTCGGCCGCATCGACGTTCCGATCGTGGATGGCGTCAAGGAAGTCCTTGGTGCGATCCTTGATGGTGCGCTTTCGCCAGCGATTTCGGGCGCGGCGGTGCTCGTCTTGACGGATCTGCTTTTTGCGTGCAGGGGTATTGGGCACGGGGTCAACTCCAAGAGAATGCTCGCCCTCGATGGAGGGGTCGAACCGAATCGGGGAGTATCTCAGGATCGCCCGGCGAAGTCAACCATGCTCGGCTTGAAGGGCATTCCTGCCTCTGTAGCATCACCGACGGGCGTGCAGTACGATGCCCCGCCTCCCAGCGGGTGTAGCTCAATTGGATAGAGCATCGGTCTACGAAACCGAAGGTTGCAGGTTCAAATCCTGCCACCCGCGTTTGAGCGTGTCATTGAGCGGCATCTGCCTGCACAGCGGCCCCTCTTGTACCCTCCACAGGAAGGCCACCCCTCACCATGACCTGGACACGATGGTGCATTCTCCCCCTGCTCGCCTTGGGCTGCCAGGCCCCCCCGAGCGACGAACTGATCCTGAGCCTCCACGCAAGCCGGGACATCTCGCTGCCATATACGAGCGGCACCGGCTACGTGTGGTCACTCGATCGATCTGGCAGCGAAGGGCTCTCCTTTGTGCGTGTTGCGGAGGCTGGCACCACACCGGATACGGCGAATCTCCCGGGCGGCCCGGGCCAGTCCCACTGGTCTGTCGAGGGCCGCGCTCAAGGGACGGCGACGCTGCGTTTTGAGTACCACCGACCATGGGAGCAGAACACGCCGCCGGCGAAGACCCGCCGGGTGCGGGTGGAGGTTCGCTGAGGGGGCGTTGCCCGGGCAGCGGTATACTGGCCGTTTCAAACACCATGACGGCATCTCCCATGACCCAGTCCAAATCGAGTACCGACAGGCGCAATGAAGAGGTCCCCTTGCCGGGGCCGGATGTGCTGCGTCGCTGGCTCCGGGAGATGATGCTGATTCGCGAGTTCGAGGTACGCTCGATGCAGGCGTATCAAAATCGGCTCGCGGGCGGTTTTCTGCATGTCTACAACGGCCAGGAGGGCGTTGCGGTCGGCTGCATCGCAGCACTTCGCCCGGACGACCCGATCATTACCGCCTATCGCGACCACGGACACGCCCTCGCGCGGGGCATGGATCCGAAGGTGGGGATGGCGGAGTTGTTTGGTCGTATTGGCGGATGCGCCAAGGGCAAGGGCGGGTCGATGCATTTCTTCGATGCCGAGCACCACATGTACGGAGGCCACGGCATCGTTGGGGCCCAAGTGCCACTGGGGGCCGGGCTTGCCTTCGCGACCAAGTATCGCGACGAAGTCCTAGATGGTGGCCGGAGCAGCCATGTGACACTCTGCTTCATGGGTGACGGGGCGACCAATCAGGGGGCCGTCCACGAAGCGATGAATCTTGCGTCGATCCTTGATCTGCCCGTCATCTTCATCGTTGAGAACAACCTGTACTCGATGGGGACGGCGATCGAGCGGGGGACGGCAGCGGGGGGCTGCCTCACCGATCGAGCTTGCGGCTATGACATCGAGTCCGCAGTGATCGAGGGCATGGATGTGCTGGAGGTCTATCGGGGCATGAAGCCGCTTGTTGATCGCTGCCGAACCACGTCGCGGCCGTGCTTTGTGGAGATGCGGTGTTACCGATTCAAAGGACACTCGATGTCCGATCCTCGAAAATATCGCACCCATCAAGAGGAAGCGCAGTGGGAGTTGAAAGACCCCATCGAGTTGCTCGCCGCTCACTTGGTGGATCAAGACCAGTTGACGGGCGAATCGTTCAAGCAACTTGGCAAGGAGATCCGGGCCGAGATTCGAGACGCCGTCACGTGGGCCGAGGCTTCGCCACCGACGCCCATGGCCGAGTTGTACCGCGATGTCTATACGGACAACTGGGGACCCTACACCGGCACCTCGGTACCTGAGTTCCTCAAGCGTCGCAGGAGCGACCGGGAGGACGGCCATGCGTGAGATCGCATTCCGCGACGCGCTGCGTGAGGCGATGAGCGAGGAGATGCGCCGCGACGAGCGTGTCTTCCTGATCGGCGAGGAAGTGGCGCAGTACGACGGTGCGTATAAGGTGAGCAAGGGCATGCTTGCGGAGTTTGGCGCCCGCCGCGTCATCGATACCCCCATTTCTGAGAGTGGTTTTTCGGGGCTGAGTATCGGCGCGGCGATGATGGGGCTGCGGCCGATCGTCGAGTTCATGTCGTGGTCGTTCAGCCTTGTCGCCGCCGATCCAATTCTGAACAATGCGGCGAAGATGCTGTACATGAGTGGTGGGCAGTTCGGCTGCCCGATCGTGTTCCGCGGCAACGATGGGGCAGGGGGACAACTCGGCAGCACACATTCCTGGTGCGTCGAGTCGCTCTATGCCAATGTGCCCGGTCTCAAGATCATCATTCCCTCGACGCCCTACACGGCCAAGGGCCTGCTGACACAGGCGATTCGCGATGACAATCCGGTGTTCTGCCTGGAGAGCGAGCGGATGCTGGCGTTGACCGGCGATGTGCCCGAGGAGTCTTACACGCTGCCGATCGGGAAGGCCGAGGTGATTCGTCCAGGCCGCGACTGTACGGTCGTGAGTTTCGGCCGACCGATTCACTTCTGCCTCGACGCAGCCGAGGAACTCGCCAAGGAAGGCATCGAGTGCGAGATCATCGACGGTCGCTCTATCAAGCCACTCGATATCGACACGATTGCTGCGTCGGTCCGCCGCACCAACTGTTGCGTTGTGGTGGACCAGTCATGGTCATTTGCCTCGGTCGGTTCGGAAGTTGCGGCGGAAGTACACCGCGTCTGTTTCGACGATCTGGATAACCATGTGTACCGTGTTCACAGCGACGATGTCCCGGCGCCTTACGCGAAGGAACTTGAACAGGAAATGCTCCCCAACGCGCGCAAGATCTGCGAGGCCGTTCGCGGCGTGACCTATACCGCGTAGCAGCCACGCCGAAAGGCTCACACCATGCCCATCGAAATTACCATGCCGCGGCTCTCCGACACGATGGAGAAGGGGACGATCATCAAGTGGCACATTTCCGAGGGAGATGAGGTCACCGCCGGTGATGTACTCGCCGATGTCGAAACCGACAAGGCCACCATGGAAATGCAGGCCTTCGACGATGGCCGCGTGAGCCGAATCGAAGTGGCCGAAGGTGTTGCCGTGGCGGTCGGAACGGTCGTGGCGGTGATTTCGGAGGAGGATGAGGCGCCCGCCGCGGTTGCGAGCCCCGAGCCAGCGGCCGAGCCGGATGCTGCGCCGAGCGATGGTGTCGCCGCGCCGCACCGCAAAGTGACACCTGTTGCGAGGCGGCTGGCCGAGCAGCATGGGGTGGACTTGGGTGTGCTTGAAGGGTCGGGGCCTGGCGGCCGGATCGTCAAGCGGGATGTACTGGCCGCCGTGGGATCCAGCGAAGAGATGCTGGCGTCGGTGCCACCATCAGCGCAGGAACCCCCGCCCGATGTGATCGAGCCAGCGAATATGCCCGTGCCAGCGGTCCCGGTCACGCGCGTTTCGGCGCCGCTGGCGACCACCGATTCGGATCGCCGCGAACCTGTCAGTGCCATGCGACAGACCATCGCCCGCCGTCTTGTCGAATCCAAACAGGAGATTCCTCACTACCAGGTGTCGATGGTCTTCGCGATGGATGCGATGATGGCCCTTCGCAAGGATCTCAACAGTGAATTGGCCGATCAAGGCGTCAAACTCAGTGTGAACGACTTGCTGGTTCGTGCCTGCGCTGTTGCGATGAACCGGAACCCGCTGATGAATGCCTCCTGGGATGGGGATGCGATTGTCTATCACGGTGAGGTCAACATTGGCGTCGCCGTGGCACTTCCGGAAGCGCGGGGCGGCGGGCTGGTCGTTCCGGTCCTTCGCAATGCCGATGGTCGCAGCCTGCGAGCGATCTCCGCCCAAACGCGGGCGTTGTCAGAGAAGGCCAGAACACGCGGACTGACCGTTGATGAGATGGAAGGTGCAACTTTCACCATCTCCAACCTCGGCATGTTCGGCGTCGATGCCTTCACCGCCATCATCAACCCGCCCAACAGCGCCATCCTCGCCGTTGGTGCCTGCCTTCAGAAGCCGGTGGTGCGAGACGGCGAACTCACCATCGGCTGGGAGATGAACGCCACGCTCAGCAATGACCATCGTGTCGTCGACGGTGCCACGGCAGCACGCTACCTCGGAACACTCAAGGAACTCATCGAGCATCCCGCCGCCATTCTTGTCTGAGCCGAGCTGGCCCCCTACGTGCCGGCCAATCGCCGCATGGTCACGATGAATGAGCTGACGGTCGTTTTCAAGAGGATGCGTGTCAGACCAGCCCACAGGAACGCCGAGACGAGTCCGCCAGCGAGCAGGATCCACTGCAGCGAGGTGGCATCGACATCGGTTGCGGCGACCATTCGTGTTCCATTGACCGCCACCATGACGGCTGTGACAGGACACACCGCGAGCGCCACCGGGCCAACCACAGGGATACTGCTTCCAAGCGGCACGGCGCAGAGACCAACGATTCCCGCGACCACGACGCACAGTACGGTGGCAATCAGCACGGCGGATACCGAGCGGCGAACGCGAAGCGACCAGTGCAGCCCGACGGTGATGCAGAATGCTGCGAACGGAATGAGTGACAGGGCAATGCCGAGCAGTCCGCCCCACCCTGCCAGTGGCCGCGCAGGTTGATCTGCGGACGCGGCCTCGATGAATGGGCCAGATCGTTGCGAGACGATCAGCACGATCGCCGTGGTGACGACCATGAACAGCGGCGGCAGAAGCAGCGGCAGCAGGCTGCGAACAATGCCGAGCAGTTTGCCCCGGAGGTAGGCGGCGGGGCCAATCGGTGTGGTGAGCAACAGATCGAGCGTACCTTGCTCTCGCTCGCGGGTGACGGCGGTGCCTGCAATCGCCGTGGCAGCGAGCGCCACAATCGTCACTTCCACCAGGAGCATTGCAGCAAGGATGAACCTCGCGGTCGACAGCGATACAAGCCCGCCGCCGATCATGGCCAGCAGGACGACTCCACCGGTGATCCCGACCGCCGCCCATCCCCACCGCGAGGCGCGTTCCGCCCAACTCGCCGGGCTGCCCGATGATGCTCGCCACGCGATGGGATTGCGGCCAATGGGGCGGTGCTGGCGCGGGGCGAGATCGGTTCCGCTGCCGCGGCCAAGGATCGGCCCGAGCATTCGAACCCGCAGCACGGACCACGAAAGCATGAGCAGCGTCGCGACACCGCTGACCGATGCGAAGGCGGCGACGGGGTGGCCCAACCAGAATGCGGCAAGTCCTCCCGAGTACGACTGAGGCGACGCGACATACTCGGCCGGTCGCAGAACCGCCTGCAATGTCAGGAATGGGTTGAGCGGCGTGGCCCAGGTCGTGCCGGTTGCGTTCAGCACGCCCTGTATGGGTGTTCGCCATACCGCGTCGAAGGCCCATGTGGTCATCATCACGATGATGACGCCCGCATAAAAGGCCAGCACCGCGCGGCGGCCACCGGTTCGCGTAGCCGAGAGCATCACCGCAGCCGAGCCGACGACGACGGCAGTGCAGGCGGCGATGCCTGCGGAGATGAGCACCGCGCGGGGGCTGACGCCGCCGAATACCTGCAAAATGAGGAGGATCGGCAAGGCCGCCACAATGAGCGAGAGAACGAAGAAGATCCTCCCAAGCAGGTTGCCCAGCACCATTCCCATCGATGAAAGCGGGGTCGCCAGCAGCAGATCCCAGGTTCGCGGCGAAGACTCCTGTTCGATCGCGCCCGCCATGAAGATGGGCGTCACCAGACAGATGGCCGCGACCTCAACCATGGCCACGACCTCGAATACTCCGGCTCCTGCGGCCGCCAGGGCCCGCAGCGAGAGGCGGCCGCCCAGGCTGGTCGTGAAGAGCACGCCGATCGCCGCCACGCCGATCAGGATGATCAGATACAGGCTCCTGATGGTCTGATGCCG
This sequence comes from uncultured Isosphaeraceae bacterium, assembly GCA_964471525.1. Lineage (GTDB taxonomy): Bacteria > Planctomycetota > Phycisphaerae > Phycisphaerales > SM1A02 > UBA12567. The sequence goes on along the minus strand of CAYYGU010000029.1, from coordinate 4,415 downwards.
CTTTCTCCGCGAGCCCGAGCGCACAATCCGCTCCACCAGTGGGCGAAGATGGGTCTTCGTGACAGGGCCGGAAGTGTTCTTGGGCATCAGGGGGCTCGAAAGGGGGGAGTGGGCGGCAGCGTCGAGAGATCGTTATAGTGGATTCTTCAATGTACTGAGGGGTTTCAGGGGCTCGCGACGCCGTGGGTCTCCCCCCGATTTCACGGCTGGCCATGACACGGGCTGGACCGATTTCTCGGCCGATTGGGCCGACACCTCTCCCAGGTGATATACGCAACGTGCTGATAGGAGCGGTCCGGAGATCGCTCGGATGGTTCTGGGGAATCGGGGGAAGACGGTGACCGCGACATGCGGTTGCTCCGACATCGGTGGGGGTTGCGCCCCGCCATCGGTTCGACCCGCGTATGGACACGCGGGTATGCGAGGCTGCGAGTCTCGCACGTGTTGCTGCGGCGAGTACCGCCGCGGTGAAGGCTGGTCGGTATGAGGAAGATCCCATGCCGATGCATGACATGTGTTTCGAATCGTGGGGCGGCATCCTGCTGGCCGATATGCCGCTCTTGCTGGCGTTTGACTGGACCGCTGCGTTTGCGGCAATCGCGGGGATTCTGGTCGGTGGAGTCGCCGGTGCTGTGGCACTCAAGGTCATTGCCGGCAGCGTGATCCGAGCAGCCCGCCAAGAAGCCGAGACGCTTCGAAGCGCCGCACACTCGGAGGCCGAATCGACCCGCCAAAAGGCGGAACTCGACGCGGAACGCGCTGCCACCGATCGCAAGGCCGAGGTGGACCGCGAAGCATCCGAGGCCAGGGCCGAAATCAAGGCCGGCCAAGATCGCGTGTCCAAGCGGGAGGACACACTCGACGAGAAACTCGACCGCCTCGCGAACCGGGAGTCGTCGCTGGACAAGCGTCAATCGAAGGTGCAAAAACGTGAAGACGAGGTGGAAAAGCAGTCCGAGGCGGTGGAAGCCAGAGATGCCGATATCACGGCGAGGCTGTCCGAAGTCGCGGATCTGACTTGCGAAGATGCCACGAGCCAATTGCTAGAGCGGATTGCCCACGAGGCAGAGGAGGAGGCCGCCGCGGTCAAGCGGGGCATCATCGAAACGGCCGAGTCCGATGCCAAGCGTCAGAGCCGAGAGATCACCATCATGGCGATTCAGCGCTTTGCGGCCGAGCATGTCGCCGAATCGACCGTCCGCTCGGTGAAGATTCCTTCTGATGATCTCAAGGGCCGCATCATCGGACGCGAAGGCCGCAATATCCGCGCCATTGAGCGGGCAACCGGCGCCGATGTGCTGGTGGACGACACACCCGGCGTGATCTCGGTCTCGTGTTTCGATCCGATTCGGCGGGCGATCGCAGGTGAGTCGCTCGCGCGACTCGTGGCGGATGGCCGCGTGCATCCGTCGCGGGTGGAAGAGATTGTCGCCACCGTCAAGTCTGATATGGAAGAGCAGATTGCCGAGAAAGGCAACGAGGCTGTTGTCGAAGCCAAGATGCGAGGGCTGCATCCCAAGATTGTCGAGGCGATGGGGAAACTTCACTTCCGTACGAGTTTCGGCCAGAACGTGCTGCGGCATTCGATGGAGGTTGCGTACCTCAGTCAGGTTATCGCCGATCAACTCGGACTCGACGGCGCTATCGCCCGCCGATGCGGCTTCCTGCACGATATTGGCAAGGCGATGGACCACGAGATGGAGGGCGGCCATCCGTCCATCGGCATGGAGTTTGCCAAGCGCTTTGGCGAGACTCGCGAGGAGGTACTCAACGCGATCGGTGGCCACCACGGCGATATCCCATCGACAAGCCCATACACGCCGATCGTCATGGCCGCCGATGCGGTGTCGGGAGCTCGCCCGGGTGCCCGCCGGGAGTCGATGGAACTCTATATTCAACGGCTCAAGCAACTCGAAGAGATTGCCTATGACAGCGGCTCGGTCCGTGAGGCCTACGCCATTCAGGCGGGCCGCGAGGTGCGAGTCATCGTCGATTCCGGCCGAGTCAATGACGATGAGGCTTTCATCATCGCCGATAAGATCGCCCGAAAGGTCGAGGACGAGATGACCTTCCCCGGCGAAATCAAAGTCACCGTGCTGCGAGAGACGCGAGCCGAAGCAACCGCTCGTTGAGCGGGGTTATAAGGAAGACCAGTGATGCCCATCAAAGCAACGGATCTCAAGAAGGGACAGGCCCTGATGTTCGACGGTCAGTTGCAGGTTGTGATCGACACCGACCATGTCAAGCCCGGCAAAGGACCCGCCTATGTGCAGGCGAAAATGAAGAGCGTCGACACCGGAACCATCAAGACAAACCGCATGAACTCAAGCGACAAACTCGAGGACGTTTCGATTGATCGCCGCACCATGCAGTACCTCTATGACTCCAGCGGTCATGGCAAGGGGCCATACGTCTTCATGGATGGCGAGTCCTTCGAGCAAATGGAGATCGACGGCGAACTCCTTGGCGATCAGGTGAATTGGCTGGTCGAGAGCCTCGAAGTGAAGGTCATGGTCTTCGAGGGCCGCGCGTTGGGTGTCGAGTTGCCCGCGTCGGTGGAAGTGACAGTGACTGAGACCGCGCCGCAGCCCAAGAGCGCCACTGCGACGAATCAGCTCAAGGAAGCCACCGTCGAAACCGGCGCCCGCATTCGCGTGCCACCCTTCATTGAGAACGGGCAGCGGGTGAAAGTCAATACCGAGTCGGGCGAGTACCTCGGCAAGGCTTGAGCGTCGTGCAGCGTCTGTCTGAGATCAAGTCGTTGCTGGCCGAACGGGGGCTTCGGCCACGCAAGCGATTTGGCCAGAACTTCCTGCATGACCAGAATCTCCTTGGCAAACTCGTTGATGCAGCCGATGTGCAGCCGGGCGACCTCACGCTTGAGATTGGCCCGGGTACTGGGACGCTGACCGAAGCGTTGCTCGAACGCGGAGCAGATGTCGTTGCATGTGAATTGGACGAGGGGCTCGCCGATCTGATCGAATCACGCCTTGGCGACCGCGTGCGGCTCATCCGTGGCGATTGCCTGGGCCGGGGCAGGTCGCTTTCGCCTGCGATCGTGGAAGCACTCGATGGGCGACCCTTTGTCCTGATCGCCAACCTTCCCTACCAGATCGCCAGCCCGCTGATGGTGGAACTGCTGCTCAATCACCCGGCATGTGGCGGACAGTGGATCACGATTCAAGACGAGGTGGCCGATCGGCTGCTCGCGGAACCGGGTACATCGCAGTGGGGGCCGCTGGGAATCATCGTGCAGTGGGCGGGTGAGGTGACGCGGCTGGCGAGCCTTCCTCCAAGTTGCTTCTGGCCCGAGCCTGGCGTCAGCAGTGCGATGGTTGCGATCCGCCCCCGCCCCCGCCCCCGGACACCGACACGGTCCGGCGATATCGACCCACCATCCTTCGCTCGCTTTGTCACCACACTCTTCACGACCAGACGGAAGCAACTTGGCGGTGTGCTGGGCCGGGATTGCGTGCAGCACGCTGGCATCGATCCAACGGTGCGGTGCGAGCGACTCAATGTTGCAGCGTTGGAGATGTTGTATCGGTCGTGGCAGGAGACTGCGCGTGATCAATGACGAGGGCGTCGTCGTCGTTTGATCTAGAACTTCATCCGACCCAGCCGTACTCCACCGGTCGTTTCTTCGGTGATTTGGCTGTAACTGACGTAGAAGATGAGATCGAAATCTGGCAGGCTGCGTGTCAGCGTGGCGGAGATCGATTGAAAGTCTTCTTCAGAGAAGTTGTATTGAGGTGATACCGAGGCGGAATAGGTCTTTGAGATCGTGTACTTCAGTGGAAAGCTGAGCAACTGGCCGCGAGCATTCTTGACGAGATTCGGCGCAAAAGCGGCATAGTCATCGGGAACCTCGAAGTAGCGGAAGTCGATGCCGGTACTCAGCCGGGGGGAATGATCGAAGTTCACTGCGATGGCGGCTCGGGTGAAGCCGTCGAGATCAAGATCCCACGTGCCTTCGCCCGTGAATTGAATGGCTTCGGCGGGTCTGAAGTCGAATGAACCGGTGGCGTAGTTCCCGAATGAGGACAGCAGCGGGTTGGCGTCATACATCCGCGGCGTATACCAGCGTCGGGTTGCTTCGTGTGTGCTGAACGTGGCTGCGATGTTGGTCGTCAGCCAGTCCGCGTCGTACCACCGTCCTGGACCACCTCGCTGGGTTTGAAGACGATGTCGAAGTCCCAGCTGCACCGCGCCGCCGCGGGCCGTGGCATCCACGAGCGGGTCATACACGGGGTCGTCGATCGGGTTGTAATTCGATCCGGCGATCCACGCCTTTGCCCACGGATCCAGCAGCACCCGCAGTCGGTTGATGCCCAAGGTATCGTTGGTGACATCGTTGTAGACCCGCTGGAACGTCGTGGTGGCGTGGACGCCGATGCCGCCAATTCCACGGAAGT
>CAYYGU010000028.1:8462-13751 GCA_964471525.1 uncultured Isosphaeraceae bacterium | reverse complement strand
AACCCGATCAGATTGCCACAACAGCCCCGGGCGATGCAGGCATGCCACACGAGCGGATCGGTCGCCCGGGTGCCTTCCCTTACACCCGAGGCGTCCACCCAGGCATGTATCGCACACGCCGCTGGACGATGCGGCAGTTCGCGGGGTTTGGAAGTGCCGACGATACGAACAAGCGATTCAAGTACCTCCTCGACAACGCCAAGGGAACGAACACCGGGCTCTCCACAGCCTTCGATCTGCCCACCCTCATGGGGCGTGACAGCGACGATCCGCTCAGCGTGGGTGAAGTTGGCCGCTGCGGCGTCGCCATCGACACCATCGAGGACATGCACCGGCTGTACGCCGACATTCCCATCGATGAGGTCACGGTAAGCCAGACCATCAACGGACCCGCCTGTGTGATCTGGGCCATGTACATCGCCATGGCCCAGCAGCGGGATATCGACCCCGCGAAACTCGGCGGAACGCTCCAAAACGACATCCTCAAGGAGTTTCACAGCCAGAACGAGTTCATCTATCCGCCGGAGGCCTCGGTGAAACTGGTCGTCGACACAATCGAGCATGCGATGCACCATCTCCCACGGTGGAACAGCATCTCGATCAGCGGGTATCACATCCGCGAGGCCGGATCGAATGCCACCCAGGAACTCGCCTTCACGCTCCGCGACGGCATGGAATACGTGCAAGCGGCCATCGATCGGGGCCTCGATGTGGATGCGTTCGCGTCGCGGCTCTCCTTCTTCTTCAACGCCCACAACGAATTCTTCGAGGAGATCTGCAAACTCCGGGCTGCACGCCGCATCTGGGCGACCGCGATGAAAGACCGCTTCGGCGCCACAGACGACCGCTCGCTGCTCATGCGAACCCATGTCCAGACCGCCGGATGCAGTTTGACCGAACAGCAACCACTGAACAACATCGTCCGCGTGGCCTATCAGGCGATGGCTGGCGTGCTCGGAGGCTGCCAGAGCCTGCATACCGACAGCATGGATGAGACCCTCGGCCTCCCTACCGAAACCGCGGTCCGGGTCGCCCTTCGCACGCAGCAGATTCTGGCCGAGGAAACGGGCGTCACCCGCGCGGTCGATCCGCTCGGCGGATCGTGGTTTGTCGAAGCGCTCACCGATCAAATGCAGGAGGACGCCGACGCCATCATTGCCGAAATCGACGACATGGGCGGCGTCGTGGCTGGCATTCACAAGGGCTACTTCCGCCGATCGATCGCCGAAGCGAGTTACCGGTTCGGGCAGGAGATGGAAGCGGGCGACCGCCTCATTGTCGGCGTCAATGCCTTCGAAGAGGGCAACGACACGCATCAGGTGGACATCCTGCAGATTCCACACACCGTGGAAACCAATCAGTGCCAGCGGCTTGAGGCGTTCAAGGCGGCCCGCGATGCAGACGGTGTGTGTGCCGCCCTGGACACCATCCGCGACGCAGCGAAGAACGACGAGAACCTCATGCCAGCCCTCATCGATGCATCGCTTGCCAACTGCACCCTCGGGGAGATGGTGCAGGCGATGGCGGATGTGTACGGACGCTATACCTCCGGGCCCGAGTGGTAGCGGCGGCTTCGTCGCCCCGCCGAAAAGGGCGTGGTCAACGAACAACAACCGCCCGCCTCAAATGAAGCGGGCGGTTGTCAGTTATCTGGAGTCAGCAGCGCAAGGCCGCCGTTCGGATCAGCCGCCTCGTTTCGAGAAGACGTAGATGATCACCACCAGGGCGATCAGGCCGACGAAGCCAGCGTTTCCAAGTTCTTGGATGAAGCCGATCAGCCGATCTGTCACGGTACCGAAGTACCACGAGTCCTCCTTGCCGAAGATGATCTGAACGATCACGCCGACGGCGATAAAGAGCAGCGAGAGATCAATCAACTCGCGTGCCCAGCCCTTGATAGTTGTCATTGCATTCATGCTGCATGTCTCCTCGCGAGATCGACCTCCATGCCGATCCGCCTGACCATGGTCTGAGGCGCGACCTCGGCGAAGGCTACGAAATGCCTACGCCGATCGACCTCTGCTTGAGGAGTGGTATCGGACCAATGGCCCGAATCGGGCCAGAATAGAGCGTAAATCGTACCGCGAGGCGCCCCTAACCACTGTCTGTCACGCCAATTAGGTAATCTCAAGAGTGAGGTTATTTTGAAATCTGGGATCGCCAAAAAAGCAACTCATTTTCGGACCATCATGTCAGAATCTCCGCTACGGTGGGGACTTACCGCCATCACATCCGATGAGGGCGCTGTTGCCCCACCGGTGGTGTGCGGGAGAAGAGAGGACCAAGGAGAAGGATCCCATGCGTACGCTTCCTACAGCCGCAGCCGCGGCAGGTGCGGTGCTTTGCGCAGGCACCGCACTGGCCGGCATGCAGCGAATCGACTACCGACTCGTCGGCACCAATCTGGTGGACACCGGCAGCTTCAATTGGACGGTTGATGTGATTGCGGTGCTCGACGCCGACAACCGACTCGATGCCGTCGCCGGCAATGGCGATCAACAGAAGTTGATCACCTCAAGCGGTGGCTTCTATCAGAACAGTTTCTGTGGCGGTACATCGCTCGAGAACAACGAGGGGTTCTGGCCACTTCAGCCCTCGATGGAATTCGACTCCTTCGTCACGATCGGTTCGATGAGCGCCAGTGGCAACGCCCTCCAGAACATCGGTATTGATTTCACGAACTTTGAGAACGGCGGCGATCTGCAAACCAGCAACGGTACGTGGTTCGTCATCCCAACCGAACCACAAGGCGATGCCGCCTCCCATGACACCCACAGCTGTGACACCGTGGCCGGTGTGACCATCGCACGTTTGACGATCCTCGGTGAAGGATCGCTGGTCACCTTCGAGGCACTCTTCCAGGGCCGCGATGAATTCGATGTCACGTGGCAGCACACCGACAGCCTCAACATCACCTATGACGCGATCCTCGATGGCGACTGCAATGGCAACGGCATTGGCGACGGTTGCGACCTCGCGGATGGCACGCTGCATGATGACAACGGCAACGGTATACCCGACGAATGTGAATTCACGGACTGCAACGGCAATGGCATCAATGACCCGGATGACATCGCCGATGGCACCAGCCAAGACTGCGATGGCAACGGCATCCCAGACGAGTGTGATCTCGCCGATGGCGCCGCCGACTGCGACGGCAACGGTGTGCTTGACTCATGCGAATTGGGTGAGGACTGCAATGGCAACGGCGTCATTGATTCCTGCGACATCGCCGATGGCACCGAAGAGGACTGCGATGGCAACGGCCGTCCAGACTCCTGTGACATCGCTGATGGCGGTGACCAGAACGGCAACGGCGAGCTCGATGCCTGCGAAATCACGCCGTACCTCAACCTCAACAGTGGTCTTGTCTCCGACACCGCGGCCGACGCGATCTTTGCCGCCAGCAATGGCGACTCGATTCTCGCGATGGCCGAGTACATCAATGCCGAAACCGAAGTCGACTTCCTCGGCAAGGCCCTGTACATGGATGTCACCGATGGCGACCTCGCGGCATCGGGCGATATCACGCTCGGCGGCGGCACCGTGCTCGACGGTGGCGGCTCTGCAAGTCTCGCGGGTCTCAACAGCGCCTTCAGTGGAACGGCTGCGGTCGAAGCCGACGCCAGCATCGCCGCTGGTGGCTTGGTCTTCGTCCGAAGCGGCGCGGGTGTTGAACTCAATGCCCCGATCGTCACGATCGATGACGACTGCATGATCATGTCGGGTGGTTCACTGACGTCCACCGGCGACGTGTCAAACACCGGCTCCATAACTACCGTTGGAAACGCCATTGTCGTGATGGGTTCGCTCCAGAACGAGAACTACATCAGTTCTTCTGGCACGTATGTCACCGACATGCACAATGCCGCTGGTGGCGAGCTTCGCTGCAATGACGAGACCATGCTCTCGGGCAATCTCAACAATGACGGTCTCGTGACCGTGAACCGTGGACCGCTCTACATCATGGGCAACCTCACCAACAACGGCACCATCCTTGGTGATGTCGACACCGGACCGGGATTTGCCGGTGGTGGTGGTGATCCGGTTGCTGGCGATGGCCTGCGTGTGAGCGGCAACTACACCGCTGGTGCAGGTGCCGAACTCATCATGCCGCACGCCAACTGGCGTCTCTCGGTCGGTGGTGATGTCGATATCGCGATCAACAATCACGATCGCTTCATCATGGACGAGGCCACGCTGGCCTTGACCGGCGAGTCGGGCGATGCCCAGAACCTTGAGGCCATGAGCCTCGACGTTGGCAGCAGCACGATCGGCATCGATCGTACGTTCGATGGTCACTTCCCACTGGGCGTCCTCGTCATCGAGGCCGGCACCGAAGTCATGGTTGTAGACAACCATGACAATGCTGGCGGCGCCGAGACGATGTACGTCAAGCACCTCGTCATCGAGGCCGGTTCGGTGTTTATCACGGGCGATCGCACCGTCTGGTACGAGACCGTTGACAACAACGGCACCGTCATCGGTGATATCGATGTCATCGCGGAGCCCTGCCCGGGCGACGACGACGGCAACGGTGAGGTCAATATCGACGACCTGCTGGCCGTCATCGGCAACTTCACCTGCACCGGCGTGTGTGATGGTGACGCCGACGGCAACGGCGTCGTCGACATCAATGACCTGCTCATGACGATCGGCAACTTCGGGCCCTGCTCGTGATCGTCTGATCAAAGTGGTTCTTGCAACCTCACACAGGGCGGGTGGCTTCGGCCACCCGCCTTGTTCTTTGCCGGGCGGCATTGAGGAGTCGGGTCAGGTCGCCAAGGGGTCCACACCCACCGCAACCTCCGCCACCGATGGCTCCATTCCTGCCGTGCCGAATCCGCCGGTCTCCAGGAAACGCAGTACGAGTGTGATCGTCTCGGGGTGATTCATCAAGCGGGTGTGCGATGCGTCCACAACTGCCAAATCGGTCGCCGCAGGATGAGTGGCTTCTCGCAGTGAAACGGTCCCATCGTGCACTTCGTCATGTTCGAATGCCCCTCGAAGTACACCGAGCCAACTCGGGGGGTTGTCGAGCGTGGCGCCCCGCGTACCAACGATGATGCCGCAAGGCCTTGGGGGATCGGGAAGGACGGGCTCAAATGCCAGTTCTCCAAAGGCCGGACCCATCAACCACCGCACCGGTGGAATCGCGCCGATGCATCCAGCCATGATGCTGGCATGGTTCGGCGGTGCGAGCATCACACAGCCCTGCCAGTTGAAACGCGATGCCAAGGCCCGCAGCACCAGCCCACCCATCGAATGCGTCACTCCGATCACAGGATG
>CAYYGU010000028.1:0-8362 GCA_964471525.1 uncultured Isosphaeraceae bacterium | reverse complement strand
CCAAGGCCCGCAGCACCAGCCCACCCATCGAATGCGTCACTCCGATCACAGGATGGTCGACTTGGAGATCGCCAAGTTCACCGCTGACATAGTCGGCCGCCTCCCGCACCGTCAGATGCCGGGACCGATAGCCGATATTGCGAGATCCGAAGCCAGCCGCTTCGATCTGCGACTGAAGGTAGGACATCGATCGACTCGTTCGCCCCAGACCATGCAGCAGTACAACGGTTCCGTCCACCACGGAAGCCTACCACGCAGGGCTCACGCACCGCCTCGGCACGCGAGCCCCTGTGGTACCTTTCGCCCCCATGGCCGCATCGACACATATCTTCCAAGCGCCGAAGGGTATGCGAGACTTCTTCCCAGAGGACATGGCGGTGCGGCGACATCTCGAACAGGCGTGGCGATCGTCCTCAATTCGCCATGGCTTTGACGAGATCAACGGACCGACCTTCGAGCATCTCGATCTGTACACGATCAAGAGCGGCGAGAGCATCGTCAGTGAGTTGTTCTCGTTCCAGCGAAGCGGGGGCGATACCGACTACGCGCTGCGGCCCGAGTTCACGCCGACGCTCGCTCGAATGGCTGCCGCCAAGGGTCGCTCACTCCCGATTCCAACAAAGTGGTTCTGTATTCCAGATCTCTTTCGGGCCGAGCGGCCCCAGAAGGGTCGGCTGCGGGAACATCGGCAGTGGAATGTGGACATCCTCGGTGTCGCAGGACCGGAGGCCGATGCAGAAGTCATTGCGGTCGCCGTGGCGGCGCTTCGCGGACTCGGTCTTGGCCCAGCGGACATCCGCGTGCGAATCAGCCACCGGGCTGCGGCGGCGAGCATGCTCGCGGCGCTCGGAGTTGTAGACGACCGTATGAACGAGGCGTTCGGCCTCGTCGATCGCCGCGAAAAACTTCCGCCGGAGGTCTTTGCCGAACAGGCGGCGGAACTCGGCATGGACGCCGCAGACATCACGCGACTCGAAAGTATGACCGGCACGCGCGTGCCTGCCGATCAATCCCCTTCCGCCATCGCCCAGCATCATGGCCTGCCAGTTGATTCGGTCGATGAACTCGAAGCGCTTTCCGTCGAGCTCAATCGCCGCGGTCTGCTTCCATTCTGCGATTGGGACCTCGGGATCGTTCGAGGGCTGGCCTACTACACCGGCACCGTGTGGGAGATCCATGATGCTGCCGGCACATTCCGCGCGATCGCTGGTGGCGGCCGCTATGACCACCTTGTTGAGCTCTTTGGCGGCCCCTCTCTTCCAGCCTGCGGATTCGGTATGGGGGATGTCGTACTCAGCCTGCTGCTCGCCGATCGTGGTCTGATCGGTGGCGATACAACCATGCCTCCGAGGCCCGATGTCTTCGTCTTGTCATCCGGACATGATGAAGCCGAGGCCATGCTCGTGCCACTCTCGACATCGCTGCGAGACATCGGACTCCATGTGCGGCACACGTGGAAAGCCACCCGCAACATCGGCAAGCAATTCAAGGAAGCATCGAACTGCCGCGCCCGCCTCGCGGTGGTACTCGCAAACGAGGTCGATGATGGCGCCGCGGTTGTGAAGGATCTCGATGCGGGCGAACAGTTTGATGTGCCGCTTCGGGATCTTCCGACGTGGATCATGCGCCACCTCGCAGGCAGCGGCGAATCGGCGTGAGCATACTCGTCGTGACCGCCGTCAAGGCCGAGGCGGACGCCGTCGGCGCCTTCGATGATGTGTGGGTTGTGGCAGCTGGCGTCGGTCGGACCAATGCTGCGGTCGCCACAACGCTCAACATCGAGCGGCATGGCCCATTCGATGCCGTCATCTCGACAGGGCTTGCAGGCGTCCTTCCGGGAAGCGATTTGCAGATCGGTGACGTACTCGCTGCCGAGTGCTGCGTGTACGCAGAGGAGGGCATCGACACGCCCGAGGGCTTCCAGGATATGGCCGCGCTGGGCTTTCCCCTTGGTGACTTTGAGGGCAATGCAGTGCCGTGTGATGCGGGACTTCTCCGAGCCCTTCGCGACACGGTCCCGATTCATCGCATCGCCACTGTCGCCACCTGTTCCGGCACCGATGAATCGTCCGAGCGAATCGCCCTCCGGACCGGGTGCGTGGCCGAGGCGATGGAGGGGGCTGCCGTCGTCCATGCGGCACGAATACATCGGATTCCCGCAATCGAAGTTCGTGTGATTTCCAATACGACCGGCCAGCGCGACCGGCAGGTGTGGGATCGACCGGGAGCACTTGCAGTACTTCGCAGCATCATGCCGGGCATTCTGGCCCGATTCGAGGCCCACAAACCGGCATAATCGAAGCAGTCGATGCAGGAGGCCCCGCCACTGCAACGCGCCCCTTCCCCCCCTTCAGCACAGCATGAATCATGCCGACGAGCCTTTCAGCGGCCATCGCCACCGATGCCGCTGGAGGTATGCGTATGCAGTTCAACTGGAGACGACCCGCACCCCCGCCCATTGCAGCGGACTTCGGGGCGTCTTGTATCAGGATGCTTCAACTGTCCAGTGATGGCGACGCCATCGCGGCCGCGGCAGAAGAGACTGTCGGGTCGGACATCGCATTCGATTCGGAAATGCATCTCGCCCGCACTTCCGACATGGTCGGCCGGATGGCGGCAGATCCCGCATGGTCTGGAAAGCGAGTGGTCGCATCCATGCCCGCTTCCATCGTCACGATGACGCATCTTCGGTTGAACTCGGGCGAAGACCTCGACACCGCCATTCACGCTCGTGTACAGGACCTCGGCGCGAATCCGATGATCCGAAGCATTGATGTGAGCAGTCCCTGGAAAACCGGGCGGGGCGGACGCGAGCTCCTGTGCATCGCCATGCCCCGAGAGGTTGTGCTGCGGTATGTGGCCATGCTGCATGGGCACGGCCTTGAAGTCACCGGCGTGTTCTCGCCCGCCAGCATGCTGCTCCGGGCATTTCGACATGTCAATCGCCGCAGTTCGGATGAAGACTCCGCCACCATGTACGTGGATCTTGAGCCATCCAACGTGACCATGGCTTTCGGTCATGGCACATCCCTCGTTGCTGCTCGCCGCATCGCCGCATCGACCGCAATCGCTGCCGGAGCACCGCCTCGGACCGAGGCCACCGAGCCCGCCCACGAAAGCCGACACGCCATGCATGCGACCGATGTCCTCACCGCCATCAATCGCCGCCAGCAGCAGATCCCTCCGACCATGCCCGCCATTCCAGCGGCGGCCGAACCGCCGGCCGCAGCCATCGATGATCTTTGCGAAGAACTCCGAATGGGCATTCGGCAGTATCAAAGCTTGTCCGGACAGACGCCGATTGGGCGAATCGTCTTCACGGGCGAAGGGGCGACCGCCGCGGGACCATGCCGCGCCATCGCGCGGACACTGCAACTCCCGGCACAAATCGGCGACCCGCTGGCACGGTGGGACGCTTCCTCGACGTCCATCGAAATCCAAGACTGGTCCCTTCAGGTCCGTCCGCAGTGGGCCATTGCCGCGGGGCTCGTTGCAACCGAATGCGAGGACACCGGCGCATGAACAGGTCCAATGATGATTTTCTCCCGTCCGAGTACATCGAGCACAAGCAAGACCGCCGCATGCACTTCGCTGCAATCTCGCTCTTTGCCGTCGTGCTTTCTGGTGTTGTCATCGCATTCTTCATCACGCGATCCGACTGGCACCGCGTGAAGGAGATTCGCGAGCAAGTCTCGATCCGCTACGCCGAGGCGGCCGATCAGGTGCGAATCCTCTCGGAACTCGAGGACCGACAGGCTCGCATCTCAGAACGCGCCGAACTCGCCGCAAGTCTGATCGATCGACTTCCTCGCTCGGTGCTGCTCTCCGAGTTCATCAACCGAATGCCCGAGGGACTCGGTCTGCTTGAGTTTGAGTTGACCTCACACCTGCTTCCTCCGACACAGCCGGAGTCCGAAAGTGGTCCCTCGAATCGACCCCGCAGAGGGCACACCACGGCCGAGGCGCAGGCCGATCCTCGCGTGGAGCCTCCCCGCTGGCGTACGGAAGTATCACTGCTCGGCTTCGCCCCAACCGATGTCCATGTATCCGCATTCTTGTCGGCCCTCAACGAACACCCATTGCTTGAGAACGTCAGTCTCCACTTCTCGGAGGAGATCGATCTCAATGAGTTGGCTGTTCGCCAGTTCCGAATACAGGTCGAACTCGGACCCGGCGCCAACTTCCAAGGGGTGACACCCATGCTCTCCGGCGTCATTGGGGACATCAATCAATGAATACAACCGCCCGAAAAGTTGGATTTATCGCAGTGCTGCTCGGCATTCCCCTCACCGCGTGGTACGTCATATTCCGCCCGCAGAATGCCGACATCGCCGAGGCGATGCAGAAGATCACCACCCAGCAACACCAACTGGATCGCATTTCCCGATTGGCCGAGCGGATTCCAGACCTCGAAGCGGCGCTCGCAACAGGCGAGAAACTCGTCCAGCAGGTCGAGGCTCAACTTCCTCGCCGGCGCGATGTCGAGGGCGTGCTTGAAAACATCTGGCAGATCGCCGAGCGAAACGGCATGCAGGTTCGCTCGGTCAAGACCAAGCCGCCGGTTCCGTCGGCGGTCTACATGGAGTTGCCGCTGGAGGTTTCGATGGACGGTCCGTTCGAGGGCTTCTACCGATTCCTGCTTGAGTTGGAAACCATGCCCCGCATCACTCGCCTTTCACAGATGTCCATTCAGGAAGCTGGGCTGAAGATCCGCGGTCCGCAGCAGGAACTCCCTCCTGGATCGATCGCCACGCAATTCACACTCAGCATCTATTTCGCCGACGCCGTGCCTGAAATCGCAGCCGCCGGAGGATCAACCCAATGAACTGGACCGACCCACTTGAAACCGACGATGGTGCCGGCGAGACACGGTTCGCATCGCCCGATGCGGCCCCATTCTCTGGTCACCGCCGCACCCGCATGATGCTCATGACGGTGGTCGCTGGCGGTGGACTCTGTCTGATCGTCATCATGCGGATGCTCTCGGGCGGCCCAACCGCAGCCAACGCTGACTTCGATGCAGCGCAGAAAATCAGTGCGTATCTCAGTCCGGCGTCGTCTCAAGCCACCGGCGACCCACCACCATCCAATGATGACCCGCTCCGCGTTCTCGCCCAGTCCAATGGGCCGAAACTGCATGTGCCACTCGAAGCATTGCGTGGAAACCCGTTCGTACTCCCCGGGCGACTGCTCGACGCGCCCATCATGATGTCGCAGTCTCGCATCGACGAGGCCCGCGAGGCCCGCATCGCGCAGATGCAGGCACAACTTTCGGACATGCGCGTCTCCATGGTCCTCCGAGGCCGGCACAGCGTGGCCGTGGTCGGTGACATCAGCCTTCCGCTGCACGAAGACGTTGATCTTGATGAGCGGACGCAACTGCGGCTTCTTTCGCTTGATGGACCGGGCGTACTGGTCCAAGCGACCGACTCAGAACTGGATGTATCGGTGGAAGTCGAACTTCCCCGCCCCTGAAGGATGCACACACCGGTGCCACGCAACATGCCAATTGAATCGACACACCACGACGACACGATGCGGGACCTCTGGTCACCCAGCGACCTGCAGCCGAGCGCGATGTTCGACCTCGGATCGGCACTGTCCACACACAATCTCGTCTCTCGCGAGCAGGTTGAGTCTGCTCGGCGCGTGCAGCGGCAAACGCCGCATGTCGAACTCCACGACATCTTGCTGGACATGGGCGCGGACGAAGCAGTAGTCATGTCAACGCTTGCTGCCGGCGCAGGACTCGAGTTCCTCACGCCCACCACCGCCGACCTTGACACCGACGGGATGACACTGCTTGGCATCGACTACTGCCGCGATCGTCGCATCCTTCCGATACAGAGTGGTGGCGATCGGTTGGTGCTGGCAACAGCGACCGCCCTCGATATTGCAACGCTCGATGAAGTGCGCGGACTGATGGGCGGCGTTCCAATTCGGCACGCCATCGCTTGCCCATCCACCATCGGAGCCCTGCTTGACTCGGCCAAGGAAAACGCACCGGACGATCTGGACATGCAGGCGTTGCTGGCCGATGTCGCCGAGGACGATGTCGAACTGCTTGAAGACGAGGATGACGATGAAGTCGATGACGGCAGTTCCTCGCCGGTCGTGCGGTACGTCAACCACATCATTCAGACCGCGGTGCGGGACGGCGCGTCGGATATCCACATCGAACCCTCCGAGTCATCGCTCAAGGTTCGCCTTCGCATCGACGGTGTGCTGTATGAAACGATGAACCCACCACGGCGGATGTTGGCGGCCATCACGAGCCGGATCAAGATCCTCGCATCGCTGGACATCGCCGAGCGAAGGCTTCCCCAGGACGGTCGGATTCGCTTGCAGGTTCACGGCCGGCCACTGGATCTACGCATCTCAACCGCACCAACACCCCACGGCGAGAAGACTGTGATGCGCCTTCTGGACAACCGTTCGATCCAGGTTCCTCTGGGCGATCTGGGCTTCCACGACGATACGCTGGCTGCGTGGCGTCACCACATCGCCCAGCCGCATGGGATTCTGCTCGTCACCGGTCCGACTGGATCGGGAAAGACGACAACCCTGTATGCGTCGATGCAGGAACTTGATTTGCAGCGGCTCAATGTCTCAACGGTCGAAGACCCGGTCGAATACCAGTTGCGGGGCATCACGCAGATGCAGACGCACGATCGAATCGGCATGACCTTCGGTGCGGCGCTTCGAACCCTGCTTCGACAGGACCCCGATGTCATCATGGTGGGCGAGATCCGCGATCAGGAAACCGCCACGATCGCCATTCAGGCTGCGCTCACCGGACACCTGGTGCTCTCGACTCTCCATACCAATGATGCGCCATCATCGATCACTCGGCTGATCAACATCGGCATTGAACCCTTCCTCGTCGCGGGCGCTGTCAACGCGGTGCTCGCGCAGCGTCTCATGCGTCGCGTGTGCCGAGATTGCGGCGTCGACACGTCGGTCAGCGCCGAGGCCGCCGACATTCTCGCGACCCACGGCATGTCCCTTGAGACACTGCACGAGGGAAGCGGCTGCGACACCTGCCGCCAGACCGGCATGGCAGGCCGCATTGGCATCTATGAGATGCTGCAAGTCGATGACATGCTGCGTGACCGCATTGCGGGAAACCCGACTGTGAACGAACTTCGACGCCACTGCTGCGAAGCCGGTATGAGGACGCTTCGTCAGGATGCCATGCGCAAAATGGCCGAGGGCCATACCACGCTTTCGGAAGTCCTCCGCGTCACGACCGACTGATCAGCGAATCAACAGGCCAGCGATCAGAATCAGCCAGATGGCGACGCCGATGGCGATTTTGACCACTGTACCGACGGCCCTGCCAGCAGCAGCCCCCGCGGCTGGCTTGAGCGACGCGGTAACACCCGGCGCGTGTTTGCCCGTTGTCTCACCGATCAGCGCGCCTGCAAATGCGCCAACGATCGCACCGACGAAGGTCCCCAGTACCGGAATGGGAATGAGCGGCGTTCCAGCGATCGCGCCGATGACCCCGCCGATGAATCCGCCCCACATGGCTCGGCGGGTGCCACCGCCAGCCTTGGCTCCCGCTGCGCCAGCCGTGCCTTCCAGAATCTCCGCGATGATCGCCAGCACCAACCCAATGCCCAGCGCCCACCACCCGGCATCAACCTCTGTGCCGTGAATCCAGGCCACATCGACCAGCTGCACGCCGAGTGCCAGCGCGAGCATGACCCAAATGCCCGGCAACTGCATCACCGTGAGCAGAATGCATCCGAGGCCAAGCAACGCAAAGCCGCCGGTCAAAGTCCAGTGGAGCCAGATCATTTCGAACGCCCGCTCTTGGGTGTGTGCATGTGAAGAATCTCTCCCAGTGGTTTCCGGGTGATGTCCGGGACGGTGCAGCCCTCTGCCGGCCATCCTATTGGGATCACCGCGAAGGGTCTTTCATGCTCTGGTCGCCCAAGCACGTCTCGCAGGAATCCCATCGGGTTCGGTGTGTGCGTCAGTGTCGCCAGACCGGCGTGCTGCGCCGCGGCAAGCAGCAACCCGGTCGCAATCCCAACGGATTCGTTGACGTAGTACACACCAT
The DNA here is from genome assembly GCA_964471525.1 of uncultured Isosphaeraceae bacterium. Classification (GTDB taxonomy): domain Bacteria; phylum Planctomycetota; class Phycisphaerae; order Phycisphaerales; family SM1A02; genus UBA12567. Next base: position 294 of record CAYYGU010000028.1, on the reverse strand, counting down.
CCGAGGTATCGCCCCCCCGATCATCCCGCATGAGTTTGAACACCACGATGAGCCATGGCGCGTCCTCAAGGAAAGTCTTCTCTGGCCCTGTTTGAAGCGGCGTCAAGTCTTCGAGCCAGGCATTCGGAGCACGCTGCTCGTAGAAAGCACGCTCCTCGGCTTCGGCAGCTTCGCGGATTGCTCGCTTGGTCGCGGCATCGCCCACAACGACGAATCGCCACGGCTGTTTGTTGGCACCACTCGGGGCGGTTCCCGCCGCAGCGATGATGGTTTCGATCAAAGACAGATCAACCG
>CAYYGU010000027.1:0-14549 GCA_964471525.1 uncultured Isosphaeraceae bacterium | reverse complement strand
ATTTGCGTGTGGCCGGCAGTCGTACTCATTGTGACCAGACGACGAGGCGCATCCTGATATGACCACCGGCTTTCTCGACGAACTTCGCTGGCGGGGCATGCTCCACCAGACCACCGCCGATGAGACGCTGCCCGCGTACCTCTCGGGTGGAATGCGAACCTGTTATTGCGGCTTCGATCCGACCTCCAACAGCCTTACAATCGGCAACCTCGTTCCGATGATGTTGCTGGCGAGGTGGCAGCGGTGCGGGCATACACCGATTGTGCTGTGCGGCGGTGGGACTGGGCTGATCGGAGACCCCTCTGGCAAGGATGCGGAACGATCCCTCCAGACTCGCGAGCAGGTGCAGGCCAATGTTGCTGCTCAAAAACAGATTTTCAGCCGTGTCATCGACTTCGATTCCGGCGCCGACAACGCGGCGATCATGGTCGATAACGCTGATTGGCTCGGCAAACTCGGGTATCTCGATGTTCTCCGCGATGTGGGCAAGCACTTCTCGGTCAACACGATGATTCAGAAGGACTCGGTCCGCGAGCGGCTGCACAATCGAGAGCAGGGAGTTTCCTACACCGAGTTCTCCTACATGCTCCTGCAGGCGTATGACTACCTGCACCTTCGCAGGACATATGGCTGCACCGTTCAGATGGCGGGCTCCGATCAGTATGGCAATATCGTCGCGGGGATCGATCTGATTCGCAGGTGTATGGTCGATGCCCCTGAGGACGAGGTGCGTGGTTATGGCATCACCGCGCCGCTGGTAACCAAGGCCGACGGCACCAAGTTCGGCAAGACCGAGTCTGGCGCCATTTGGTTGACGGCAGATCGGACCAGCCCGTGGGCTTTCTACCAGTTCTGGCTCAATGCCAGCGATGAGGATGCGGGCCGCTTCCTGCGAATCTATACGTTCCTCGATCAGCCCACGATTGAGGATCTCGAGTCACGTCATTCCGAGGCGCCACATGAGCGGATCATGCAACACGCGCTCGCCTCCGAGGTGACACGCATGATGCACGGTGATGGCGAATTGGCCCGCGTCACATCGGCAGCAGCGGCCCTCTTTGGCGGTGCCGTCCGGGAGCTCGAAGAAGACATGCTTGATGCCGTCTTTGCGGACGTCGGCTCGTCCAACCACAGTCGCGGCGCCCTTGATGGTGGCGTCCTGCTCACTGAACTGCTCGCGGAGACCGGCCTGGCGAAGTCTCGGCGTGAGGCGAGGGAATTCCTCAAGGCCGGAAGCATTTCGATCAATGGCGAGAAGATCGCCGGTGAAGCAGCCGTTGAGCGGCTGCTGTCGGCAGCAGACTTGCTGTATGGAAGCACCATTCTGCTGCGGCGTGGCAAGAAGGCGTGGCACTGCACCCGCTGGGGGTGAGGCCTACTGCACGCGGGTGATCGACAACGCGATCTCCGGGTGCGGGTTGTCCTTCAGGCTTCCGAGTACCGGCGTGGCCGTGCCGTCAGGGCGGACGATGGCGAAGAAGGAGACGGCCTTCGTTTCGACGGCTCGCTCCTTGTCATTGGTGGTCAGATGCACCATGGCGATAATCTGGGCGGCTCCGGCCTCTACGTCGGCGATGTCCTCGGGCGATGCCTCGATATCCACATCACTCAGCAGCGGCTCGCCAAGCGTGACCTGATACGTCCCGAAATCCTGCGGCGAAGAAATGATTTGGATTCGAACCCGAGGCACCGTGGCTCGCCGCTGTCTGGCGAGCAGTTGGAAGGACACGCGGCTCGAGGCCGGTTCGATTGTGATCGGTCCGGATCGCAGTGCCGAGCCGGGCAGCCGCAGCGTGCCATCTACCGTATGAAGCACACCGGGCTCCAGTCTGGTGATGTCGCGGGGATCGACGACCGCCTCGACGATCAACGGATCGGGAAGTTGGCGGGCCACGCTCCGCGGAACGGTCACTTGCACATCCTTGGGAGTCACCGACACGTCCTGGACGGTCGATGCGGCTTGGATATCTGCGCGAACCACGGCGGTACGCGTGACGAACTCGGTGACATCGATCGTCACGCGGGCCGGGTCGACAGACAGAATCGAGACCCCCAAGTCGCGAATGGCTTCGACACCTTGAATCATCTTTGCAAGGTTGGCTATTTCTTGGCGGCCATGTTGTGCGGGAAGGGGGATGTGCAGCGGCGAGCTATTGAGCAGGTCGCGGGTATCTCGAACAGCCAGCGCCGGACCTTCGATGGTGATGGTCATAGGAATGGGAGATGGCGAGACATCGTACCGCTCGCCCGAGGAGTCGCTTGCGACGGTGAAGTCCAAGCGGCCGGCGATCGTCTCGGTCTCTCTGGTCTTGGCGGCGGCGAGCAACCAGATCAAGATCGTCACGATCGTGACCAGCACGATGGTGCCAAGTTGGCGGGGGCTCCTCATGAAGATTGCCCTTCTACAGCGGGCGTTTCTTGTTCGTCCAGGTCCGCCAAACTCCGCTGCAACGCCTCGGTGACTTTGTCAACCGCGATGGGGCTTTCGAGATGCCCGCCATCGGCGAGGCTGATCGTGCCCGTTTCTTCGCTGACGACGACAACCAAGCAATCCGACTCGGCAGACAAGCCCACCGCAGCGCGGTGCCGAGACCCGTACTTGGTTGGCAGCGTGCCTTCTTCGGCGAGAGGGAACTGCACCCCCGCGGCCAATACCCGCTCGCCGCGAATCACCACGCCAAGATCGTGCAGCGGGCTATTGGGCCAGAAGATGGACTCGAGCAGCGACGGGTTCAACTTCGCATCAAGCGGCTGCCCGCCTTGGATCAGGCTTCCGAGCCTGATATTGCGCTCGATCGCGATAATCGCGCCAAACCTGCTTCGGCTGAGGAAGGTGACCGCTTCGGCGATGGTCTCGATGCGGGCCTCGTGCTCATTTCGGCGACCGGATCGGAGCAGCCGCGCCTGTCCGAGCCGCATGGTGGCCTGCCGCAGTTCCGGCTGGAAGATCACGATGAGCAGAATCGCGACAAGTCCTACGAAGTAGTCGATGATGAAGTTGAGCCGCGCGAATCGCTCGGTTCCCAGCCCAAGCAGTTGCAGCAGCACGAAGGCGGCGAGCAGCACCGCGAAGCCCTTGACGATTCCAGCCCCTCGCGTGCCCTGCAAAAAGCGGACCGTGAAGTACACCACCACCCAGATGAGGGCCAGTTCGATCACCAGTTCCAGAAGATCGATGCTCAGGAGGCTTGATGGCATTGAGGGGTAGATCCTGCCCGCAGGAAATGGGGCGGTGGCGAGTATACTTGGACACCCGTCCTCTATCAGGGGAGGGGAGGCAAACATGGCAAGCGTCGATGGGAAGTATCAGGTAGCACGATCCACCGGACGGTGTGAGGCGACGGGTGAGGCTCTGGAGCCTGGCTCGTCGTGCATCGCCGCGCTCTGTGATGACCCCGAGGAGGGCGGCTTTCGGCGGCTTGATTATTCGCCCGAGGCGTGGGACGGCGGAGCCCGCCCGGAGGGCCTCTTCAGCTTCTGGCGAACCAGCGTTCCCGAGCCGCACACCAAGAAACGGCTGCTCGTAGACGACGCTGTCCTGCTGGAGTTGCTGGATCGGGCGGCCGATGCCGATCAGCCTCGCACACTGGCCTTCCGCTTTGTCATCACGCTGGTGCTGCTTCGCAAGCGGCTTCTGAAGTTCGATCGCCGCGAGGAAACGGATGAGGGCGTCCGGTGGCATGTGAGTCGTCGTGGAACCGCAGCAGCCAGTCAGTCGCATTGGATCGTCGCCGATCCAGGTCTCGGCGACGACGACATCGTCGATCTGCACGAGCAGTTGGGTGAAGTGCTGCAAGGTGGCCTGTGAGCGTCGTTCAGTGGAGTGGGCCCGCAGCCGCGATGGCACTCTTGATCGGATGCGCGACGCCACAACCAGTCGAAATGGCATCCGTGAATACGGTGCTGGCCGAGTGGGCCAGCCTGACCGAGCCACTTGAGCGGTTATCTCTTGATGGACAGGCGCAAGTCGAGTGGCAGGACGAGCAGGGCGATCACCGGGAGCAGGGGGATCTTTCTGCCTGGCTGGACGGTGATCGCCGCAGTTCACTGCGTCTGACGAAGTTCGGTGATGTCTATCTCTGGTATGGAGCCACGCCCGAGCAGACATGGGTCTTCGACTTCGTGTCTGATCCATCCACGCTCCAGAAAGGTCCGGCCAAGACGCATCAGGATGCCGGAACGCTCGCCGTGCAGCCAGCCGTGTTGCGGATGCTGCTTGGTCTTGACCCTTGGCCGCCCGGTGCCGTGGTGTCTCATGCCGAGGATGGCATTCTTGTTCACGGACCCGCGCTGGGTGGACAGGTGCAGGCCCGCTTGCGCCCGGATGATTTGCAGCCACTGACCATTACGCTCGAATTCGAGGGGCAAGGCCGTCTGGTTGCCGAACATCGGTGGACGACAGGCGAAATACGCGTTGATTCCGCCCCCAGGGCAAGACGGCTCGCAACCGTCGTTGATCTTCACGATGGTCACGCGACAGTCAAACTGCGAACGAGCTACGCCAAGGCGATGACGGCCGCCGCGATGGATGCGAAGTCCACTGTTTTTGACGTCGAGAAAATCGCCGCACATCTTCAGCCGGATCTGGTCAAGTGATTCTTGCCGCGGTGCTGGCGGCGCAGATCGGTTCGCCTACGCCGGCCGCGCTTGGCGAGCCATTGTGGTTTGTCACGGAGTCTCCGGAGGAGGGGACGATATCGCTGTGCGTGGTGGATATCTCATCGGACATCAGCGAGTTCACGCTCCTGCGAGCGTTGGCCGGTACGCCGCGGGCCATCGCCGCGACCGGATCGACGGCGTGGATCGCGCCTGCTGCCCGCGATCGTGATGGTGAGACCGCATTCCTTCTCGCGATTCGCGCTGCGTGGGATACGCAGTTGGAAACTTGGATACCCAGGCCGTCTGCCGGAATGGACCGATTGCCAGCCGTGCGCGTTGGCGATGTGGACCGGTTGATCGCAAGCACGCAGGGGCCGATTGTCATTGGGACTGGTTCTGGAAGCCGGCCAGTCGCGGCCCTTCGTCGCGGCACCTGGCAGCACATGCCCGAGCTGCCCGTTGCAGGTGAGGTGCATGCCGCGGTCGATGTCGATGGTGTCTTGATCGCGCTCTCTGAAAGCGAGGGTGAGGTTGCGATTTGGCGATGCGAAATCGAGGGGGGGCTGTGGGAAGAGACGGCGCTTCGACTGGAGGGCCAGCCCCGCGATCTGTTGGCCTTGGAAACGGGCGTGCTTGTCGGATCGCAGGTCGGTGATTCTGCGCGGCTCCTCGGTTTCCTGCAGGGCGATTCCGTCGTGCCTTGGACCAAACTCGACGACGTGCCAGCCGACACGACGCTGCTCGGTTCCGGTTCCACCCTGCTGCTGTTTCGCATTCGGGATGGCATTCCGAGGATGGCCTTCGTTGATCGTGCGACGGGCCTTGCGGGACCGTGGCGAGCGATCACCCCGACTTCCGGCATGGGAACCCGCGGCTGGTCGATCCTCACCGCCGTGTTCATCGGCGTGGCCGTTGTCTTCGTGTTGTTCTTCGGTCGGCGGGCTCCGCCCAGTCGGATTCCGGGAGGGCTTTCGGTGGCGCCGCTTCTCAGGCGGGTGCTGGCCTTTGGCATTGACCTTGTCCCGGGGATCGTCGTGGCCGTGCTGTTCATGGATGTATCGATCGTCGATGTGTTGACAGCTGCGGTCGCCGGGCCGATTCCATCGACGGGGATTCTGCTGGTGGTGCTGGCTGCGGTGACGGCAGGATGGGGCGTGGTGTGGGAGGGCCTGGGGCAACGGGCGACGCCAGGCAAGCGGGCGATGCGGCTGATCACCGCTTCCACGTCCGCAGCGCCCATTCGACTGTGGCAGATCCTGATTCGCAACCTGCTCAGGGGCCTGATTGTGCTGGCCCCGCCCATCGCGATCATCGTCCTGCTCACGCCAACTGGGCAGAGCCTGGCCGATGTGGCGGCCGGGACCTTCGTGTTGATTCGCAGCAACGAGGAATGACCACAATCTTCAACGCGGTCGCCGCCGACGTCCGATATGAAAGTGGGGCCGCGGACGGAATCGCTGGCTCGGGAGTATCACATGGCTCAGGAACCGGCATGCCGGGACAGGGATGTCCCGTCAGTGGAGAGGACGCATCCGGGGGTGGCGACGCGGGTACTGCACCTTGGGGGTGCCTCCACCCGGCCTCCGCGTGGGGACGCGGTCTGGGCCGAAGACGTGGCGAGTGCGAAAGGCCACCTTGCCCGCGGCGGATTCGCGGTGGCAATGGTGCATCCGGCGGTGGAAGGCGATCCTGCTGAAGTTGCCCGCGGCCTTCAAGAAGTCGACCCGCTGGTTGTGGTGTTGCTCTGCAGCTCGGGACCCGTCACCGGACCGGTCATTGCGATCGGAGGAATGGATCCTATTCAAGCAATTGCGTGGGGCCGCGGTCGGCATACGGCCCGTGTGGAGTCCATGGTCCGTCAACTGGGCGGCGCGCCCGCTGGCGACTATGCATGCCGGGGGCGGGACGAATTGGTCGGAGGGAGCGAGGCGATGGCCGGGTTCCGCAGCCGACTGCTGCAGGTCGCCGAGCATGATGTCCCGACGCTGATTCACGGTCCGTGCGGCACGCCGCTGGAGCCGGCAGCTCGGTGGCTGCATGTCACCAGCGGCCGCCGCGCCGGCAACTTCGTACCCATCGACTGCCGTGAGGGTGCCGAATCACAACTCCTGCTGCGGATTTTCGGTCATGCGCGGCACGCCTTCCCGGGCGCCGATCACGCTGGGGTGGCGGCTGTGGCCCTTGCCCAGGAGGGCACGCTGCTTCTCGATGGCATGGAGCACGCATCCGATCGAGTACAACTGCGGCTGGTGGAACTGCTCGAACGCGGCACCTGGCAGCCGGTTGGATCCGACGTGCCGCGAACCAGTTCGGCCCGCGTCGTGGCAATTCTGCGGCAACCTCCCATCCAAGCGGTCATGGCTGGCACGCTGCGGCGTGAACTCATGGATCAGCTCTCAGGCCACGTGATTCGGATGCCCACCCTCGTCGACCGCCGCGAGGACATTCCGGACCTCGTTCAGCACCATCTCACGCAATCGTCGGTGCGGCTCGGTCGCCAGCGGCCCGCCGGTGACGACGAACTCATGGCGCTCCTGACGGCAGGGCAGTGGACTGGGCATGACCGTGAATTGGAATTGGTCTGTGAGCGACTTGTGCTGAATGCAGTTGGGGGACAGGCAGATATCGAGCAGATCCTTGGGTGGATTGCGCTGCCGTCCAAATCGGGTGCTGCCGACACCTTGGTGTGCTGTGGAGATCACACGCTGGAGGAACTCGAACGCCGCGCGATCCTCGCCACCCTGCGACACAACAACGGCCATCGTCGCCGCAGCGCCGCGGCGCTCGGCATTGGGGTGCGGACGCTTGGGCTCAAACTGCGTCGATGGAAAGATGCGGCGATCGTGCCAGAAACCGTGTGACGCGGGGTCGGCAGCGATCACAGCGGCTACCCGCGGCGGAAGGTTGCTCGCTGGACCATGAGTTGCAGGGTCTGGCAGATCAGATCGACATCCCGATGAGTGAGGTCGGGGTGAATGGGTAGGGCGATGGTGCGAGACGCAATGGAGGCGGCGATCGGGCAGTCGACCTCGCTTGCGGCGTCCCACAACGTTGGAAGATGGGTGAGCCCGATGTCGGCGTGGATGTCGTGCCGCTGCATGCCGCGAATGATCTCGTGCCGATCTTCCGAACCGAATGTCTCATCAAGGCGAACGATGTAGCGTGACCACGACGACTTGGCCTCCGGCGTCATGGCTGGGAGCAGCAGTTCTGGCATGCTCGAGAGGCAGACCGTGTAGTGTTCTGCCAGTGCAGTACAAGACTCAATGATCCCGCCGAGTCGATTCAATTGTGCCAAGGCAAGGGATGCGGCGAGTTCCGGCATGGGATCGGCGCGGTGGGGGTTGCTGCAGGTGATGAAATCTCCACCGCGGCAGGCTTCTGCAAGGTGCGCGTCATTGGTGACGATGGCGGCGCCCTCACCACCCGAGACGAGGCTTCTTGCGGAGAGATCGACGACCGCGGCGCGACCGATCGACCCAACCGGGGCGGCTGCGCATCGGCTTCCGAGTCTGGTCGCGACCAGTTCGATGAACGGCACCTCAAGCCTTCCGCACACCGCCGCAATATCCGGAAGTCCGGTCCCCCAGCCATCGCTGTGTCCGGCCAGGATGGATCCGGTCGTGGAGGTTGCGACGGCTCCGAGCGTTCGGGCCGTTGGAATGAGCGTACCCGGATCGCATTCGGCAAAGCGTGGTGTGGCACCGATCCGCCGAACGGCTCGCAGGCAGGCTCCGTCTCCGAGGGCGGGGAGGACGATATCGTGCCGTGGCCCGAGCCCCATCGCCGCGAACAGCGTCGAGAGTGCCTGTTCGGAGGATGCAATCGTGACGGCGTAGGCGCACCCGGTGGCGGTGGCAATGGCTTCTTCCAACTCGGCTCGGCAACCCGATCCGGTTGCTGGCCTCGATCGGAGCGTTGCTGTGATGAAGTGAATGTCCGAGGGCGCGACGACGGGATTCGTCAGGGGAATGTCGGATGGCACGCTGGATCTCCGTGGGCAGTCAGGTGTGCGTGTTCAACGGGCCGGCTTGAGGAGGGTGGCGACCATGTCGTCCACCACGCCAGTATGCCGAACAGCAAGCCAAGCTGCTTGGGTACGGATGGCATGGGAAGAGGCGGTGCTTGCTGCGACCAATTTGAGGTTTGCCATGTCGGTTGCTTCGATGCTGTCACTGTCTCTTGCCAGTACGAGCAGCGTCAGGACATCGGCATCACCGGCACCAATGCGTCTGATGGAGGACACCACATCGAGAAGATCGGGGGCCGGCTGCTGCAGCAGGGCCAGCAATAGGAATTGCTGTTCGGCGCCGTCGTCTTCGGCCTCGCCAAGTCGAGCACGGAATCGATCCGGTCCACGCTTCAGGAGTTCTGAAGCCGCTTGGACGCCGTTGGCCGAGGCAGTACTCCGGAGTCCCGCCTGAGCGGCCTGCTCGAGTATTCGCTCAAGCAGGGGAATCCCCATGGAATCGGGCCACTGGGCGGAGTGGTCGAGAATCCAGGAGATGGTGCGGCGATGGCCGGTCGCAATCAAGGCTTCAAGAGAGGGCAGGGCCTCGACAGGATTGTCTTTGAGATGCAGTGAGGCCGTTCCGATGGGGCCAAGCAACTCATCATCACCAAATGAAGCCAAGGTTCGCGGCGGTGCTGGAGCGCCGGTCATCAGCAACAGCAGCGCGAGATCGAGTTGATGGCGTCGCCGGTGCGCCCGATCGAATTCGTCGGCGAAGCGTGAGGACGCATCCGCTGCCTCCTGCTCCAGCAGCAGCAGCAGGGCGTATCTCCGAATGCCAGAAGGAAGGTCCATGTCGATACAGGATGCAGCGAAGGCAATTCCCTGATCACTTGGGAGGCTGCGGAATTGATCGATGGCTTCGAAGGATGCGTTCTGCACGGCCTGGTCAAGTGGGTGTTGGCGCATGCGTTCGCCGAGCGCCTGCACCGCCGTATCGAATCCGAGGTGAGAGAGCAGGGCAGCTTTCCTTGCTTGTACCGCCACCTCATCTGCCGTGTCGATGGAGTGTATCGCGGCCGGATCGACGGTTTCTCCCTGTTCGATCAGCGCCGCCAACAACCGGAGCCGCGTGTCCGCGGAAATGTCGGCGTTGGCAAGCAGGTCGTTGATCTCCGTCGGGCCGAGCCGGGATGCAGACAGTCCAAGCCGGATGGTGTTTTGTCGTGCCACGGGATCGGCCGCGGCCAGACGAGCGGGGTCGAGTCGTCCATTGGAACTGAGTTCAGCCAGCCCAAGAAGCGCATGAATCTGGATGAAGGGATCGTCGTCGGAACTCAGTGACACAAGCAGCGGTTCCAGTTGTCGATCTTGGAGGGCCCGGAGTGCCGAGAGCCGCGTGAGGTGTTCATAATTGGGCTGCGGGGTGATGGCCCGATCCAACTCGCGGTGGGCCGCGGTCTCCCATGGATCACCCCATGAGGCAGACGATGGCGTCGCGATCGCGAAGACCATCAGGGTGGCAGCGATTGTGTGAGCCGGACCGGGCATTCCAACAAGTCTAGCAGGCGGAAGGAGGGCGTTGCCCCTCCACGCGTGGCCTTCTATCTCAGCACCCAGTGCTCCTCACCGGCATAACCGGGATGCACCGCGATCGGCGCGTCGCCTCGGGCGGCGGCCTCGCCGGGAATCAAATAGTGCAGGTAGAGGTTCTTCCGCAGGGTGACTGGCTCGTTCGTGAGCGGATGTGCTACGACGGCGGTCTCCGGGCTGATGCCTTCGATGAAGATCCGCAGTTCATTGACATCTGTTCGATTGGCGGGCCAGACGGCCATCCCTCGACGGGCGTGTCCCAGTCCTTGCCGCAGCGTGCCAATGATGGCGACCTTTGACTCCAGCAGGGGGTCGCCGACGTGTTCCATGATGGCGCGGTGTACGCGGCGGGAGACTCCCTCGCCGTCTTTGAGTACCTCACCGCGATCGGTGAAGATGGTCATGGATGGAGCCCAGGTTCGGTCCTGTCCAGTGGTGTTGACGACGTCATACACCAAATACCAGTAGTGCTGCCCGTCGGGCGCGTTGAACATGCGGACCGCGCCGGGCGTGAAATCAATCTCTGGTCGAGAAGATACGCGAGCGGGCCGCGGGTACGCGGCGGCCAACTCGACGGCTGAAGCCGAGGCCAGACTTGCGAGCAGTCCGAACAGAATTGGCGTGCGCATCGAGATTCACTCCTCTGACCCCTTCGGGCGGGGTAGTGTACCACCCACCCACTTCAATGGAAGGGCCACACTCTATGGAGCCCACGACCGTTGTTCCGCCGGACCGCTACGAAGAGGCACTGCGGTGCCTTCTGGGCCGTCGACGCAGCATCGCGGCACAATCGGTGGTGGCAAGGCTCGCCGCCGCGGGACGGCTCACCGATGGATGTCTTCGGGCAGTGCTTGCCCGGGACGGCACGATGCTCGCCGTGGGACTCGTGGTCGTTATACCTGGGCGCACCGCGACCATCACGCTTTCGCCGCCTCGTGGCAGGGAGGGCCAGCAGCGATGTGAGTCCTTGCTTGTGGATTCCTGCGCCGCCATGGAGACGTGGCCGGTGGATCTCGCTCAGTCACTCTTGGCGGTAGACGACTCGAAAATGTTGAAAATCTATCTGCGATCAGGCTTCACGCACCTCGCGGACTTGCGGACGATGACTCGTACAGCACGGTACGCCCGAGCGGCCGACTCCTTGCCAACTGGCGTCACGCTTCGCAACGCCAGTGATGAAGAACTTCCTGCGATCCTCGATGAAACCTATATCGATTCGCAGGATTGCCCCGGCCTGCACGGGCTTCGAGATCCCAAGGACATTGTGATCGGCCACCGCGCCGGTGGGCGCGTCATTCCTCAACTCTGGCAGACCATTCTGCTCCGCGACACACCAGTCGGATGCATTCTGTTGACATGCGGCGACGACTCGATTGCCGATCTTGCGTACGTCGGGTTGACGCCGCAGGCACGGGGAAAAGGCATCGCCACCGCGGTTGTGGCGCACATGATGTCCCGACTTCCGGAACAGGGCATGCGAGTACTTCGTCTTGCCGTTGATGCAAACAATGTGGCCGCCAAGAGGGTGTATCGCACATTGGGTTTCAAGCACACGAACACACAACGCGCCGTTATCCGCTCGACCCGAGGAATGCAAGTGGGGGACGCCCCTGCGGAAGATGTCCACATGACATCGACACCGCCGCGATCCCACGGTGGATGAAGTTTTTTTTCGTCGCTCGAACGCCTTCCACGCAGGCGAAACTGCGTTGCGCCGACACCTGAACCGAGTTTCGGCGGTTGTGGCCGCCTGTGGCCCCGGGTAGATTGCCCGTGTCCAAGGATGGGCCGCCGGTCACGAGTGTCGGACTTGACTCGAATGCTGGCGCTGGGGAGCACGGACAGCGGATGACGCACTTCCCTGCGTCCCGCGGCCTCAGGCCACTGGACGCTGCGACAACACAGTTGGTTGGGGACGAGGGTTCCCCCGTCGCGGGATGATTGCGCCACCACTGCCTCGTGCTCTCGCTGTGGGACATGGATTGTCGGATGTTCGCGTGTTGGTCCCGAGCGGGCCTCATCAACTCCCGAAGGCGGTTGCGTGTCCGAATCTGCATCACCAACTCTGACTCGAGCCCTGCAAGAGCGGATCGGCAAGGCCTCATACCGAATGTGGTTCGGCCATGCGGGCATCGAACTCGAGGATGGTGTGCTGCAGGTGGCGACGGCCTCGGAGTTTGAGGCTGACTGGATCACACGCCGTTTTTCCAAAGATCTCGATGCCTTGGCCGTGGAAGTTGGTGCTGCTGCAGCGCATGTTCACGTGCAAGTGCGGCAGGAAGTGGCCTCGATTCCTGGCGAACGCACCCCGCCCGAGCAGTCGCGTCGAGCGGCCCGGCCTAGGCGACAATTTCACGATCTTGATGACCTTGTGGTCGGTGCGAGCAATCAACTTGCGTGGACTGCCGCTCGGACGATTGTCGATGATCCCACTGCGAATCACCTCTCGCCGCTGTTCATTCATGGCGACTGCGGCGTTGGGAAGACACATCTGTTGCAGGGCATTTGTGCCCGGTTCGCCCGCCAGAACCCCGGTTCGCCGATGCGGTACATGACCGGCGAGGAGTTCACCAACGAGTTCATTCGGGCTGTCCGGCACTCACAACTGGAACAGTTCCGAAGGTCGATGCGGCGGCTGCATCTGCTTGCCGTGGACGATGTGCATTTCGTGGCTGGCAAGGTACGCACGCAGGATGAGATTCTGCACACGCTGGACGCCATCAGGCTCGGCGGCGCTCGCATCGTGCTCGCCTCCGACGCCCATCCGAATGTCATCAAGCGGTTCAACACCGCGCTGGCCAGTCGGTGTACCAGCGGGATGCTCGTTCAGGTCGAAATGCCAGATGAACCGCTTCGTCGGGCCGTGCTAGAGCGGGTCAGTGTGGTTCGCGGACTCACGCTCACGCCTGCGGCGATCGACGCGATCGTCGCCCAGTGTCCTCATAGCGTGCGTGAGATCCACGGTCTGCTGGCCCGGGTCGGGGCCCTCAAGGCCATGCGGCAGATCGGTGGACCGGTGAGCGGTGCCGATGTGGCCGAAGCCACCGCCGAGGGTCGTTTGGCGATTCGCCGCCCCGTGACGATTGACGCCGTGATGGCTGCCACCTGCGCCCTTCTGGGCTTGGAGAAGGCTGATCTGGGAGGGTCAGGGCGAGCGAGGCGGGTCGTGCTGGCCCGCGGCCTCATCGGCGTTCTGGCTCGTGAGTTGACCACGGCGAGTTATCCCGAGATCGCCATGGCCATGGGCCGACGGACCCACTCCTCTGTCCACGCGAGCGTCAAGCGGATGCTCGCTGCGGTGAAGGCGGGGCAGCGTGTGGATCTGGACGGGCAATCTGTGCCGCTGGAGCAGCTCCTGGAGCGGATTCGGCGGCGTGCGGGCGTGACCGCCGGTATCTGACCCGCTTTCCTGCTACCATGCTTGGCTCGACTTCGTGAGGAGAATTCGCTGTGGCACATAAGAAGGGACAAGGGTCCACCAAGAATGGACGTGACTCCAACCCGCAGTTTCGCGGTGTGAAGCTCTATGGCGGCCAGTACGCCAAGGCTGGTTCCATCATCGTCCGCCAGTGCGGAACGCATTTTCACGCCGGATATCTCGTCCGCCGCGGTCGCGATGACACGCTGTATGCCAAGCAGGCCGGCACGGTCCACTTCCGAGGTCGCAAGATTGACATCGTCCCGGCAGATCCGGCCACGCCCCGCTACACGGCGGTGGAGAAGGCTGGCTGACCGCCATTCTCCGATTCTGAGATCATCCACGCGGGCGCTCGTCGCCCGCGTGTTCGGTGTTGGGGAAAGTTCATGCTCGTAGACCGCTGCACCATCTTCGTTCGTTCTGGCAAAGGCGGCCATGGCTGCGTGAGCCTTCGCCGCGAGAAGTACCGGCCCAAGGGCGGCCCCGATGGTGGCAACGGCGGCCACGGCGGCGACGTCGTGTTGGTGGGTGATCAGAGCCTCTCGACCCTGCGGTCGCTGACACCTCGCCCGCACTACCGCGCCAAGAACGGGATGCCCGGTCTCGGCGCTTCGATGCACGGTCCCAATGCGGATGACTGCATGATTGCGGTTCCGCTCGGGACGATTGCGGTGGATCGGGACACAGGGGAGACTGCTGCGGAAGTCACGACCGACGGCCAGCGGGTCGTTGTGGCGACGGGCGGCCGGGGTGGCTTCGGAAACGAACACTTCAAGTCGTCCACCAACCAAACACCTCGCGAAGCAACCCCCGGCGGTGCGTGGCAGGAACGAACGCTCGATCTTGAACTCAAGTTGCTCGCGGATGTCGGGCTTGTCGGCCTTCCCAATGCAGGCAAGTCGACCTTGCTCTCCGCCGTGACCGCGGCCCGACCGAAAGTCGCGGACTACCCCTTTACGACCAAGTCGCCGAATTTGGGTATTGCGG
>CAYYGU010000026.1:0-15649 GCA_964471525.1 uncultured Isosphaeraceae bacterium | reverse complement strand
GCTCCGCCAGATCGGACTTTCGAACGACCTGCTGATACCACTCCGGGTAGTTCTCGTCCCGAGTCGGTGAGATTGCTGTCTTTGCCTTGGTCACCATGCGGGGCAGGATAGCGGGCATCATGCAGATCGATCGTTACTCGGCCGAATGGTCGCGGCTCCGCTGCTCGCGAGCTCTGCCTCGCTGCTCCATGCTGGCAATATGTTTGGCGAGCGTTTGGGAGGCCACACCTGCAGCTGCAATCCACCCTCGCCATCCATCCAGAATGGCCCGCTTCACAATGAGTTGTTTGAGAAACGACCACGCTGGGTTGAAGCAGACATTGTGAATACGTCCTCCGCGACGAGCGGATTGGCCCGTTCGGACACCCCAATGGACCCCTCGGGCAAGCATGTCTTCGGCATCAACCCAGGAGTCATGCCGCAAGACGCCTGACAACCGGTTGCAGGTGCCAGACGTCACTTCAAGGTGGTCGTGCGTTCCAGATGGATCGGAGGTGATGATGGCCACTCGAGTCCGAACCAGCCGCAATCTCCATTCTGGTTGGAAGGCATGCCGAAGCGGTCGCCCTTCAAGCCAGGTCATACGGTTGAGTTCAAATCCAGTACGCGTTTCTGGAGCATTCGATAGGTTCGCCTGGATACTTGCACTCAGTTCGGTACTTATCGTCTCGTCTGAGTCAAGCAACAGCGTCCACTCGGCATCACCACAGCGTTCCATGGCGACGCCCTTTTGCTCCGTCGGCGTGGTCCAGTCTCGGTGGTGGGGCTCAATGCCGTGGGATCGGCAGTATTCAATCGTGCCGTCCGTCGACCCAGAATCAACCACCACAATGTCATCTGACAAGGCCAGTGCTGCGTGGAGCGAATCTGGCAGCGTCCGCATGCTATTGAAGGTCGTGTAGCAAATCGCGAGGCCGTCAATGGTCGTCTGAGTCGTTGCTGGGGAAGACATCGGGATGCACTATAGGTCAAGTCTTGTGCGCGAAATTCGTTTTCGAAGGGGGTTGGGCCGGACGAGGTGTTCGGACGCCATTTCGGACCTTGCGCGGCACGCATTTGCCTCACCGCGGTGACGCGAGAGAGCCCCACGGAGTGTTGGGGAGTGATAGGATTAGTCTATGCGAATCAGTGCATTTACCTTTGTTCGAAATGGTGTTCAGCTGGCGTACCCGTTTGTCGAGAGCATCCGCTCGGCGTTGCCCTTGGTCGACGAGTACATCGTGGCCGTCGGCCCGAGTGAGGATGGAACACGCGAGGCGATTGAAGCTATCGGCGATGATCGCATTCGTATCATCGACACGCAGTGGAATGGCCGCACGGGGCGCGGATTTGTCTACGGGCAGCAGAAGATGACAGGGCTCTTCAATACCACTGGTGATTGGGCTCTGTATCTGGAAACAGATGAGGTGTTGCACGAGGACGACATCGACGGAATCCGGGACCTCGCTGAGCGGGCCGACGAAAACCCCAAGGTGGAGGCGATCGCATTTACGTATCACCACTACTACGGAACTCCAGACTATCTCGCGACGGGGCCTGCTTGGTATCGCGTCGAACCAAGAATGGTTCGCAATCACGATATTCGTGTGATTGCCCCGGGCGGGTTGTATTTCGTCGTCATGGACAAGAATCGTCGGGGGCGGTATCCGCGGGCGATTGAAACGAAGGCGACCATCCATCACTACGGCTGGGTTCGTCCGGTCGACGCGCATCATCAAAAGGCTCGTCAAGTCAGCGGCTACTGGGGGATTCATCGTGACCGAGCGAACCCCTATGAGGATGTGGACGCCACCATTCTGAAGCCGTTTGAGGGATCGCACCCGGCCGTGATGCAAGAGTGGCTTGCCAATACAGCGAACCAGGAATTCACGCCGAACCCGAATTATGTGCTGTCGCGTCGTGACCGAAGGCAACGCGTCAAGCGGGTGATTGAATCAATGACCGGACTCGACTTGTGCAAGCGGCACCACCGCAAGGTCACACTCTAAGAACCGTTTCGTTGTGCGGTCTCGCCGCCGTGGGTGCGAGCGAGCTTGGTCCTGGGCAATTCCATCGTTTGCATGGCGGCCAGTCAAGCGGCGTGGCTTGAGGTGAAATCGAAGGAATCCCGTGGCCGCAGCGATTGAATCCGAGGTCATTGAGTACTCGAATGCGTGGCGGGCAAGAATGGATCAGACCCCGTTTCTGTGGGGCGGTTCGCTCGAACATAGTATGGGGGCATGCCACCAGCGGGAAAACAGGATGCCCGCACACGGCGCGGCTTGAAGTCCGCTGCCCGCTGGCGAGGAACGCTTGGCCAGATTCAACAGGATGTCATGCTCTGGGCGGTCTTGGTGGCCATCATGCAGTTGTAGCGAATCGCGATGCTGGTGCTGTTTAGAACGCAGTGGGCGCCCGACTCGGGGCCCGACGAGTACGGAAGTGTTGCCCTGCTAGGACTGCGGTATGACATGAGTGTCGCGGCCTACCTTGTGCTTCCGTGCCTGGCGGCTTCGGCCGCGTGCCTGTTTGGTGACGCCAAGTGGCTGGCTCGGCTGGTTCGGGCTATCTGGGCACCTGTTGTGGTAATCCTGACACTTCTGATTGGCATCATCGACGCCGTGTTCTTTGCGGAGTTTCACGAACAGTTCAATCACTTTGCGTTTGGGGCGGTGCAGGGCTACCTGGGGCCGGTGATCGAAACGGCGTGGGCCGAGTATCCGCTGGGTTGGTTGAGCGCTGGTTTCTTGGTCAGTGTCGCCTTGACGATATGGGGACTACGTTGGGCGTTGCGTCGGAACTGGTTGTGTCGCCCGTGGGTACTACGAGCGACAGGTTCTCCCGCGGTGCGAGTCGTGTTGATGGCGTTGTTTGTGGTGGGTGTTGTCTTTGCTATCCGCGGCGGGTTCGGTAGCCGGCCAATCCAATTCAAGGACTCCGCCGCCACATCGGATACCGAGATCAATAAGCTGGTTCCGAACGCCGTGTCTTCGCTGCGGTATGCGGTGCAGCAGCACCTGCGGTTGTTGTCCACGGACGGACTTCAGATATATCTTGACGGCGAATCGATTACAGCTGCGGCTGCTGCATTGGTTGGTCCACCGGGCGCGGATACTGTCGATCAAGTGATTCGCCGTCGTGCTGCTGGGCCGAAGATTGCGAGGCCTCAACATATGTTCCTCATCATCATGGAAAGTGCTGATGCATGGACCATGCTGCCACAGTACGAGTCTCTGCACCTGAGCGATCAGATGGTGGATCTGGCGAACCGAGGCATTGTCGCAGACTTTTTCATGTCCGCTGGCGAAGGGTCGATCGAATCAGTTGCGAGCATTGTGACCGGATTGCCCGAGGTTGGGGTGACGACGAACTATCAACCAAACAGTCGCTCCGCATACAGCACAGCAATTGCAACACAGATGAGGGCGATTGGATACAAGCCTCGGTTTTTCAAGGGAAGTTATCTGATGTTTCAGCGGTACGGAGAGTTCGCTGAGCAGCAGGGATTCGAAGTCATTGAAGGGGCGGAGGCGGTTCGTCGGGAAGACACGCCCACGAATGAGTGGGGGGTTCAGGACGACGTCTTATTCGATCATGTGTTCGGGTCGCTCGAAGGCGAGCAGCCAACTTTCAACGTGATTGTGTCGACGACCTATCACCCCCCATATGACCTTGATGTGCATGCATTGGGGTATCCAGTTGCGTCGGCTCCGACAGATCTCCCTGAACCGTGTGAGACCTGTACCCCAAGATGGCTCCAGACTGTTGGACACGCTTGGTATGCGGATCAGAGCCTCGGCGAGTTTGTGCGGAGTGTCGAACGTGAGTATCCAGACTCGCTCTTCGTGATCACAGGAGACCATTGGTCCCGCCGCTTCATCACCAACCGTCCGCCACTTCCATTGATCCGGGAGACGCCGCTCATTCTGTATGGACCCCAAGTCCTCACAGGCCTTGATCCGGCGGGAATCTACGGCACTCATACGGATATTGCGCCAACCTTGATCGAGTTGCTTGCGCCGGCGGGCCACGAATACCACTCATTTGGCCGAAATATGCTGGATGCGCAGGCAACACAGCCGCTTTCAGAGGGATCCGGCCTTGTCATCGGGCCCGGGTATGTCCTCGACCTTGAACAAGATCAGGTGCATTCACTTGAAGGTCCGGTGCCAGCGCGGGATGAGGTTGAGGCCGCCAAGAAGTGGACAGCGCGAAGAAGTGGCCTTGCTTGGTGGAGAATCATGCAAGGAAATGAGCTGCCCGCCCAAGAGCAGCCCAGCGGTATCGATCAACAGGCTGCCATCGATCAACCCTGAACATCCACCTGGTTCACGGCGTGTGTCGCTGGCGTACCATCCGCCACAAGAATGAGTACAGCCATCGCACGAACCTCATGCCCCTTGGCTGCCATGCTGGCCGACATCAAGATCGCCCACAGCGTGTTTGCGTTGCCGTTTGCGGTGTTGGCGGCGGTGATGGCGGGTTGGCCGCCGGCAGGATCTGGTGTCGCGGCGGTGTCGAGTGGTGTGTTTGTCGGGATGATCGTGCTGATTGTGGCGGCGATGGTGACGGCGCGAACAGCGGCGATGCTGAGCAATCGGATCTTCGATCGGGCGATTGATGCTCGCAACCCGCGGACCGCTTCGCGACCGCTCGCATCGGGGGCGGCATCGTTGTCGAACTATATTTTCGCGCTTGCCACGGCATCCGTATTGTTTCTCGGAATTGCCTCAAGCTTCTGGTTTCTCTATGGAAACCCATATCCAGTACTACTGGCAGTACCTGTGCTCGCATGGATTTGTGCCTATGGCTTGTTCAAGCGGTATACCGCGTGGTGCCACGTGTGGCTCGGGGCGTCACTGGCGATGAGTGTGCCGGCCGCCGCAGTGGCGATCAATCCCGATGCAGTGCGTGTCGAGCCGTCCCTGTGGTTGCTCGCTGGCATGGTGCTCTGCTGGGTGGCCGGTTTCGACATGATCTACGCCCTGCAGGATGTGGCGGTCGATCGCGCCGAGGGTCTGTACTCGATGCCTTCGCGGCGGGGCGTGAGTGGGGCATTGTGGCTCAGCTGCGTACTGCATGTCGTCGCGGTCACGCTGCTCACCCTCGTCTGGTGGATGGATCCGCGGCTAGGCTGGGTGTTTCTGGTCGGTGTGGTCGCGGTCGCGGCCCTGCTCACCGTCGAGCATGCCACCGTTCATACGTGGGGCACATCCCGTATGGCCTTGACGTTCTTCACACTCAACGGTGTCGTGTCATGCCTGCTCGGTTTCACGGGAGTCGTCGACATCCTCGTCTGAACTCACTGGTCGGTTTGGTATCGATGGTGACTGGCTGTCACCGATCGCCGTCACACGAGGATCAACCACGAGCACGAGACATCAACCCCGAGGAACCGCACTCACGAGCCCGCAGTGCTCGCCGAGTTCCAGAGTGGCCTCCTGCATGGCGGCCGGCAGCAGCAGGGTGGTTCCCGGCGCGAGGCGTGTGCCGCCCGCTGCAGCGGTGACATGGGCCGATCCATGAAGGCACATGATGACTGCGGGCGCATTCGAGAGCGGGAATCTCACCGTCGCAGGATGGACCGCGTCCAGTCTGCGCATCGTGAACCACGGCGTCTTGGCTAGCATGGTGTCGGCCATGACATCTTCCGCGATCGTGGGAGTGGGTACTTCCGGGGGCGGCGGCGCGCCGAAGTTGATGCAGGCCAGCGCCTCGTCGACATGCATGGTGCGGCCTTGCCGTCCCCAGTCCCAGAGGCGGAATGTCGTATCGCTGGTGGTCTGTACTTCCGCGACGAGGACGCCCTTGCCCAGCGCGTGGCAGGTGCCGCTGGGCAGATCATGGCAACTGCCAACCCGAGCGTCGCGCCACTCAAGCACATCGGTCAACGTGCCGCCAGCGAGCGCCGCTCGCATGGACTCAGGCGTTGTGCCGGGGGCGACGCCCGCCCAAATCTTGCTGCCCGGCTCGGCATCCATCACCACCCACGCCTCGCTCTTGAGGTGGGCGCCCGCGTGGGTGTCCGCCCAGGCTTGATCGGGATGGACCTGAACGGAGAGGTTGTCGCGCGCGTCGAGGAACTTGATCAGGAGCGGAAACCGCCCTTCCTGATTGAGGGAAACGCCGCCCATGATGGAATCGTGGTGGGTGTCCAGTACTTCGCGGAGCGATTGCCCCGCGAATGGGCCTTCGGCGACAACGCTGGACGGGCCGTCCCCGGGCAGGTCCGCCAGTTCCCACGATTCACCCACAGCCACGCCCGGCGGCAGGTCCTTGCCCAACTTTTCGAGGCGGCGGCCCCCCCAGACCTTGGGAATGAGGATTGGAGTGAATCGAATGGGCGTATCGAGCATGCTTCGTCCTTGCGACATCGCGGTGAGGGCGTAGGATAGGGATGTCATGAAGATGTTCGCACTCGCATCGGCGTTCAGCGTGGCCACGGTCGCCGTGGGCGGCGTGGTCATTCACATGCCGCCGCCGCCTGCTGCAGTCCAATCCACGTCGGCATCTGGCACCGCACTGCAGCGTTTCGCAGCAGGCGAGCCAGCCAAGGATCGAGCGGGGAACGTCCTCCTGTACACCCTTCCTCCGACGGTCACCTACAACGGTGGTGGATCTTCTTGGGGTGGCGGCTCCGGCTGGGGTGGATATGGATGGGGGGGATATGGCTGGGGTGGATATGGATGGGGATACCCAATCATCCTGACGCCATGCTGCAACCCTTGCGAGAACCCCATGCCCGTGTGGCGTGGCACCAGTGTGTCGATCGGGATTGGTCTCTGACCAACCGCGTCCTTACATTCGCATTCCGGTGCACTGCACTTCAAAGACCACGTTTCCATCCACGAGCCCCTGCGCGAAGCAGGAAAACCGTCGCCGCTGGAATTTCTTCTCTTTGGCGAGCAGTATGAGGGTTTGCCCCGGCTCGACGGTTCCTCTGAAGATGCCGTGATCGACTCGTGTAAACCCGAGAAACTCGGTGTATTCGAACTTCTGACGGTATTGGTAGAGGACGCTGCTGAGCTGCGCGGCCGCCTCGATCATGATCACGCCCGGCAGGAGCGGGCGGCCGGGCACGTGTCCGGGTACCCAAAACTCGTCATCCCGAACGAGTTTGACACCAATCGCCTTGGTGGCTTCCTCATTGATCCAGACCACCCGGTCGATCTGCCGCATGTCCCCGCACTGCGGCAGCACCTCGTCGAGTTTCTCCGGCGAGATGAACTCGCGGGAGAGGTCAAAGGGCGAGATGTCGAAAAGGGCGTCTGCCATGGCGGGGGGGCGGCATCATACGGAACGAAGGCGGTCCCTTGCAAAACGACACGGCCACCGGCGGATGCCGGTGGCCGCTGCGTGGTTGTCTGGCCGAATACCAACCGGGAGGGTCAGCCCTCTCTCATGGACAGGACTTCCTTCCGGACGTCCTGCGCGGCGTTCTTGATGTCCTGCATTGTCTTGCGGACCCGGGTTCCGGCGGCCTTATTGCCCCCAGCGCACTTGGCGACATCGTCGGCGGCACCCTCGATGAGGTTCTTGAGATTTTCATATGACTGCATTGACTGACGTCCTTTGCCTTGTCTAGGGGCTCTCAACGCCGATCCCGAACGTCGGGGGGCGGTGCCCGTCAATGGCGAGAGTATCGGTCATTTGCAGCAATGTCCGTCGATATTGGCTCGGTGAGGCCATTTTTCAACGACTTGTTCGGGGTTTGTGCGGGATTTTGGTCAGATTCCGAGGTCGACCGACTCGCCAAGGCGGCCCTGCCACCGTTCGCGGACCGGCCCGGCGACGGCTTCGATGAAGCGATCAACCTGCGCCGGGCACGTCCCAACGTACCGCATCGGGTTCAGAACGCCGGAGAAATCGACGCCAGCAAAGAGTGGATCCTGCCCCAAGCGAGCGAGCAAGTCGTTCTCTTCACCCGATTTGACGCGGTCTGCAGCTGCCATGGCATGCTGGCGGACCGCCTCATGGGCTTCCTGACGATCGGCCCCGTGCGTGACGGCAGCCATCATGAGGTCTTCGGTCGCCATGAATGGCAGTTCGGCGCGGAGTCGGGCTTCGACGACGGCGGGCCGGACGATGAGTCCATCGGCCACGTTTCGCATCACATCAAGCACGCCGTCCAGGGCGAGGAATGCTTCGGGAAGCACCAGCCTGCGGTTGGATGAGTCATCGAGCGTTCGTTCGAGCCACTGCACCGATGCGGTCTGAAGCGGCGAGCCGGCGAGCGTCATCACGAAGCGGGCCATCCCACACGCCCGCTCGCACCGCATGGGGTTGCGTTTGTAGGCCATGGCCGACGAGCCGATCTGGTTCTTCTCGAAGGGTTCTTCGAGTTCTTTGACGCCAGCGAGCAAGCGGATATCGGTTGCGCACTTGTGGATCGCTGCGGCAACACCAGCAAGGGCAGCGAGAATCTGCGCATCGACAATCCGGGGGTAGGTCTGGCCCGTGACGGGGAAGCGATCATCTGGCAGCCATCCCATTCGCTCGGTGACGAGACGATCGAGCGACTCGACTTGGTCCGCATCACCGTTGAAGAGTGCCATGAATGATGCCTGCGTACCGGTGGCGCCGCGCACTCCACGAAATCGGAGCGTGCCGAGGCGATGTTCGAGGTCCTCCAGTGCCAGCCAGAGATCCTGGGCCCACGTGACGGCGCGGCGGCCGACGGTCACCGGCTGGGCGGGCTGGTAGTGCGTGGCTCCGAGGGTTGGAAGATCCCTCCACGTCTTTGCAAACTCGCACAAGGCCAGCAGCACGCCCGCCGTCTTGGCGGCGATGAGTTCGATCGCTTCACGCAGCAGGATGAGTTCGGTATTGCAATTGACGAACTGGCTTGTGGCGCCGAGATGGATAATGCCCTTGGCTTCAGGGATCTGATCACCCCACGCATGCACGTGGGCCATGACATCGTGCCGCAACTGGCGTTCGTAGACGCTCGCTGCATCGAGGTCGATGTCATCCAGATGTGAGCGCATGATCTCAATCTGCGCGGTGTTGATGTCCAGACCGAGTTCGGCTTCTGACTCAGCGAGCGCCAACCACAAACGCCGCCACGTGCTGAATTTCCGCTGGTCCGACCAGATCGATTGCATCTCGGCAGAGGCATAGCGGGTGGACAAGGGTGATCGGTACGTGTCGGCGTCGATGCTCAAGCGACCCATGATACCCATGCGGACGTATCCTCGGCTCGGAATGCCCCCCGCACCAATCCGCATCCCGTTGATCGAAGCCATGGGGCATCTGGCGGTGTGGGCGGGGTTCTACGCGGTTGGATGCGTACTGTTCGTCTGTGGTGTTGTCGAAATGCCGGTTCGGTGGCGTCCACTGCTGATCGCCGTGCTTGTGACAACCGGAACCTACTTGCTGGACCGGGTCGGCGGCTGGGCAACCATGCCGGACCGGGCCGATCTGGCGTCGGTCCCCCGACGGGTGCGGTTTCTGCGGCAGCGGATGCCACGCCCTCGGTCCGTGGCGGTTGGACTGCTGGTACTCGGACTGGCACTGGCGGCCTCGGAAGGATGGCTCGTGACGCTCCTCGTTCCCGCAGCAGTCGTGGGCATGATGGTCTATGGACATGTGCCGCGGCCGGGGCGTTTGAAGGATCGACTCCTGATCAAGAATGCAGCGGTCGCGATGAGTCTGACCGGCATGGCCCTCGTGTTGGTCAGTGGGGGATCGGCGCCTATCGATCCACTTCCGTGGTGCATTGCCGGCGCCGCGCTCTTTCTCAATGTGTTGGCTGGCGCAATGCTGTGCGATCTCGATGATCGACACACCGATGCCCGGCATGGAACGCGGACGTTGCCCAACACGGTGGGCCCGGCGTGGACGTGGGGCGTGGCCGACATGCTGGTCGTTTCGGCAGGTGGGTTGGTGCTCGTTGGACACCATCAAGGTTGGATCGGCGGTCCCAACCTCACGCTCTTGGCAATCTTCCCAGTCGCCGCTGTCTTCGTATTGCATCTCACCCGGCCGCGGGCGGTTCGTGACCTCGTGGACCTCTCTTTCCCAGTGGCGGTCGTACTGGCGATGCTCATTCACTGAGTGTGTGCCCGTCACTTGCGGCCGACGTGTGGCTCATTCCCGCCGAGCATCCTGCGGAGGTTGGCGCGGTGACGCCACAGCACCATGGCCGCGATGGCGATCGAGATCGCGACAGGTGGAATCATCCGATCGGTGAGGTGATCGCCGGCGGGTGATGGGGCCGCCAGCAGGAGGAGAACGGTGGCAATGGGAACAAGCACCGCGGCCACCATGCTCGAAAGTGAGACGATGCGGGTGAGGGCGATCATGAGGAGCCACCCGCCGAAGGCGATCAAGGCCGGAATACCGAGTGTCGGCCACAGGGCAAGCAATGCCCCGAAGGCGGTTGCCACGCCCTTGCCGCCTCGGAAACCGAGGAAGATCGAGGCCATGTGCCCGGCCAAGGCGGCGAAGGCGACCGCGAGCCACAACCACGAGGTGGCTGCCGGGATCTCCGTCGACCAATCGCCGAGTATGCCGTGCACCCTGCCAGCGACGAGAACGGGAATAGCACCTTTGCTGAGGTCAAGTGCGAAACACAACAAGCCGAGCCGCTTGCCCAACACCCGCGCAACATTGGTCGCGCCGATATTGCCGGATCCGTGCGATCTGATGTCCACGCCGCGAGCACGGGCAATCAAGACGCCGAAGGGGATGGACCCCAGCAGATAGCCGCCGATGATGAGCAGGAACCAACTCACGCCGGCGAGTCGGCGTCGGTTGAACCCGCGGGGGCCATGGCCGGGATCAGAAAGAACGTCATGAGTCCCACGCCCACGCCGGAAAGCAGGGTTGATTCGAAGGTCGATACAACGATCCACGCCGACAACATCGCAAGCGGGACGATCGCCAGCGGCTCGCCCCGAATTCGCAGCCCCATTCGAATCACTGCGACGCCCAGCGTACCGAGCATCACAAGAAGACCTACGAGCCCCGTACTCGCGCCCTGATAGACGTAGGAGGAGTGCGGATTGAACTGCTGCTGATCGATGGAATCTTTGTCGTACGGCCACTCAAATGCCAGGCCAGGCTGCTTGGTCAGCCTGGAAGACAAGCCACCAAGCCCACTTCCAGCGATTGGGTTCTTGATGATGATGTTCCGTCCGCCGTTCCACATTTTGCGGCGGTAGTTGACGGTGCCGCGGTTTGCGGCGAATCCGGTCGAATCACCGAGTTGCTCCATGGCCGGGCTCATGCGGCGCAGGACGATCGTGGCGCCCCTCGATTCTAGAAAGGCATCGTCAATGGTCGCCGCCACCGCGACACCGGTCGTTGCTGCCGTTGCAATGAGGAAGATGCGCCACCGCAGGGTTGGAATGAGCACGATCAACACAATGAGCCCCCCAACACCGGCGACGATCAGCGCGAGCCAGCAACTGCGGGTGGCATTGAGCACGACCGCCATGAGCGTGATAACGACCCCTCCAAGATGCCACACCACGGAGGCAGCGCCTGCTTTGATGCCGATCAGAAGAAAATGCCCAAGCAGGGTGGTCACGCACACCAGGCCAGCATTCCATGTGCCCATTGACATGGAGGGACGATGTGCGCGACCGGGGAACTCGGTGGGGATCCAACCGATCGATTGCCCCACGACACCGGCGGCGATCAGCGTGCCGCCGAGGACAAAGCCCGCCAGCACCATCCTCCACTTCCGAAGAACGGGCCACGCAGCAAACGGCACTGCAAGCATGCGGAGCCCGCCAAGCTGGTCGAATCCAAACGCAGGATTCCCAGACCAGATCAGGGACAGACTCGACCACACAGCCCACAACACAAGCAACCAAGCCAGAGGGTTGCGGGGTACGTCAGACCACGCATACCCGACGTGCCCAACGGTGGCTCGCAGCACGCTCCAAACGATCAGCCCGCCGAAGGCAACATCCTTGGCCCACGGAATCATGCCCAGTGGCAAGGTAAACGCCCACAACACGAACAAGATCGTGTGAATTCGGTCCCCGAACGGATCGGCTTTCGCGGCGCGGGCAATAGGGTCACCGGCGATCATCTCGCCGGGCGGGACCTTCCAATTGGCAGTCGTGGTGGCCTGCATCAGTGGGATTCGGCGCGCAGTATAGAGCCCGCCCCGCTCGCCCATTCGTTGATGGTCTGTACGACATCGCCCACGGCGATGCGATCGATGCGGCACGTGGCGCCGCAGCGATCTGCCATCAGTTCACCGGGAAGAAAGGGTTCGGCCAAGAGTCTCCGTTCGACTGCCCGCTCCATCAATGTCCACCGATGATCCGTCGGGCCGAAGAGTGATATGACCGGTGTGCCAACCGCGATGGCTACGTGCCGTGGACCGGTGTCGTTCGATAGCGCCACCTCGGCACCAGCTGCGATGGCCTTGAGCGCCCCGAGTGTGCCGCCACGTTCGACCAGATCAATCGTCGGTCCGTCGCAGCCATCCGCGACTGCTGCTGTCAAGGATCGCTCTGCTGGCGATCCGGCGATGACCGCGGTCCACCCATGCCGCTCATGCAGCGCATTGGCCACGGCAGCGAACCGATCGGCAGGCCACCGCTTGTCTTCGCGGTTGGCGCCTGGGACCAGCAGGACATAGGCCGGTGGTTGCTCGGGCATGACTGCCTTTGCAGCGTGGCGGTCGTCTTCGGTGACAACCAGTTCCGGCAGGCCCGCGGCCGAAGTACCCACCAACTGGCTGTACCACGCAACGGCTGAAACGGGGCGGTCTCGTCTTGGTGGCGTGGCGGCCCTGGTGAGCAGCCAGGATCGCCCATCCTTCGCATATCCAATGCGGCGGGTTCGTCCGGCAAGCCTCGCGGCCAGGGCGGATCGAAAACTCCCTGGCAGTATCAGGATCACATCTGGGTGTGTGCTCGCCAGGACTCGGCCTGCGCGCCACGGTCCCATGATGCCTCGGGGATCAACAGTGACCAATTCATCAACGGCGGGGTGGCCGCGAAGCAAGGCCTTCATTCCGTGCCGCATCGCGGCTGTGATGTGGGCGTCGTCGGGTACTGCTGCCCGCATCGCCGCCAGCGCAGGTGTCGCCATGCACACATCGCCGATCCACGTGGGCATGATCGCGGTGACTCGCCGAACCTTCGACCAGTCAATCATGTTTCGTGCTCCGCGAAATGAGCTCGGCTGCTTCCGTCATGGACCCAGCGACATAATCGGGGCTTGGATTTCCCGGCGACTCGCCAAGCAGAATGGTTTGGCATCCCGCAGCCTCTCCGGCGGCGATGTCGCGGTCCTGATCGCCGATCATCCATGACCGACCAAGATCGAGAGCGTGCCGGGCTGCGGCTTCAAGCAGCATCCCCGGCGCAGGCTTTCGCCACGGATGCTCGCGGGTGTACTCGGGAACGGTTCCTTCTGGGTGCCATGGACACCAGAGCCAGTCGAGGATGGGAACATCACCGAGCAATGCCTCGGTCCGCGTGTGTACTGCTCTGACCGCGTCTTCCCCGTAGCGTCCTCGCGCCACGCCGCCCTGATTGGTGATGACGACCAGCGGCCAGCCTTCGGTGTGGAGCCTTGCCAGCGACTCGGCGACGCCGGGCATGAGCACGACGCCATTGGGGTCACCAAGGTCGCCGTCGTTGGAGATGATCGTGTTGTCGCGATCGAGGAAGACCGCGGGTTGGCCGCTCATGGGGCTGTGCTCTGCTGTGGGTGGGGCTGGGTGACGGGGTCGCTCCAATGGGGTTCGGGGGGCTATCGTATGGGCATGAACGCCACCGACTCAAAAGACCGCTCCGAATCCGACCTCGTCGCAGCTCGCCGGGCGAAGTTGAAGCGGTGGCAGGAGGATCTCGGAATCGATCCTTGGGGCTGTCGGGTAGATGGACTCATGTCGCTCAGCGAGGCCCGATCACGCTTTGATGAGGCTGCTGCCGACGCCATGGATGCCGATCCTCCCCCAGCAGAGGAATCGCGAGCCCGTGCCACGGTCGCTGGGCGGATCGTGCAGCACCGGGCGATGGGCAAACTTTGCTTTATGGTGCTTCGAGACGAATCGGGTGACCTACAGGTGTCCTGCTCGAAGGCCGACCTTGAGGCAGCGGCGTTCAAACTCGCGTCCAAGGTGGACTACGGCGACATCGTTGTTGCGTCGGGTCCGGTTGGCCGAACCAAGCGCGGTGAGATTTGCATTTGGGCGGATCGCTTCGAAGTTCATTGCAAGTCACTCGCGCCGCCGCCGGAGAAGTACCACGGTCTCACCGATGCTGAGCAACGCTATCGCCGCCGCTACGTGGACATGTACACCACGCCCGAAACGATGGAGACCTTTCATCGACGATCCGAGATCGTCTCGGCAACGCGGCGATTCATGGAATCGCAGGGCTTCGTGGAAGTCGAGACGCCGATGATGCAATCCGTCGCAGGCGGCGCCGCGGCGAGGCCCTTTACGACGCATCACAATGCGCTGGACATTGATCTCTCTCTTCGGATCGCGCCGGAGCTGTATCTTAAGCGACTGCTCGTGGGCGGCATGCGGAAGGTCTTTGAAATCAACCGCAACTTCCGCAACGAGGGCATCGATCGGCGGCACAATCCGGAGTTCACCATGATGGAGGCCTACCAGGCCTTCGGCGACTGCGAGTCGGTGCTGGAGTTGACCGAATCGCTGCTGCGTGAACTTGCTGGCGGCACGCTTCCCTATGGCGACTTGGAGATCGACTACGCCAAGCCGTTTGATCGCATCACGTACTCGGAGTTGTTCCGCCGAACCCATGGCTGCGATCTATCCGATGAAGCGTCGGTTCGTGCTCTCGCTTCTACGAAGGGCTTGGATGACGCGGCCACTCGCGATCATTGGTTGCTCGTCGAAGCGTTGTTCGATGAAGCGGAAGATGCCATTGATCCAGCGAGACCAACGTGGGTCACGGACTTTCCATCGGCCATCTCGCCGCTGACGCGTCCGCACGCCGGCAACCCGACCTTGGCCTGGCGAGCGGAGTTGTTCATCGGTGGTATGGAACTCGGAAACTTCTACACCGAGTTGAATGATCCCGATATCCAGCGTGCTCGCTTCACCGAACAACTTGCCGGCATCAAGGACGAAGAGGCGACCTTTCGCTCGCTGGACAACGACTTCTTGGAAGCATTGCTTGTTGGCATGCCACCGGCGGGCGGTTTCGGCCTCGGCATCGACCGGGTCGTCATGCTGATGACGAATCAGACGAGCATCCGCGACGTCATCCTGTTTCCGCTCCTTCGGCCAGAGGGTGGCGAGGAATGATGCTCGTCGGCCTGTTGTGCGTCTGCCTGTCGGTGCCGGCGGACATCGACGAGTGGTTTGCGATCACCTTGGGTGGAACACCTGCGGGATGGGCGCACGCGGTCGAATCCGTCGAGGGCGATGTTCGCACCGTCAGCGCTGAGGAAATGATGACCATCGGCCGAGCGGGCGTGGAGGTCACGGTGCGTGCGAGCACGGTCTGGACCGACACGCTCGATGGAAAGCCCATTTCCATGCAGTGGTCTCAAGAGATGGGTGGCCCGCCGGTCCGCACGACGTGGACTTTTCAGGGTGACACGGTCGTCGTGACGACCGATCAGGGACAGCGAACGGCGAAGCGCGAGCATCCCGCACCGAGCGCGGCGTGGCTGACGCCGGCTGCAACCCGAGAACTCCTCCAGCAGCGAGCCGAGGCGGGGG
>CAYYGU010000025.1:0-15688 GCA_964471525.1 uncultured Isosphaeraceae bacterium | reverse complement strand
CATGGGGATGCTCGGAACGATCTCAGTTGAGGGAGTTCCGACGGGTGCCTGCTGCCTTCCCGATGGATCTGGCGGTTTCGTGTGTCAGGAAATGGTCCAGGAATCGTGCATGCCCGATGGGGAATGGATGGGCTGGGTCAATTGTGATGAGGTCACCTGTGACCAGGACTGCATTGGAGATCTTGATGGCGATGGCACCATCGGTGTGGATGATCTTCTGCAAATGCTCAGTGCCTACGGCGTGGCATGTGGGGCTTGTCCAGAAGACCTTGATGGCAGTGGAGTTGTCGACGTTGATGATCTTCTGCAGCTCTTGAGCGTCTACGGCACAGATTGCTGAGCACGATTCACGGAGAGATCAAGAACTCTTTCCATGCGATCCCAGTGTCTGGATTCCACGTGCAGATCCCCCAATGTGAGCGGATTGGCCTGAACTTCTTGATGATCCAGATTGAGTCGCAGGCCATTCCGAATCGCTTCGGGGTGCAACTGGGACAGTCCGCTATCGGTTCGCGATCGATGCAATCGGACCGCCAGACGCAGTAGGAGAGCGGTGTCCCGAACCATGGCCGCGGTTGCTTCGTCGCAGTCTGGAAGCCGGTTGCGGGAGATACGTTTGCGATGCAGGCGGATCATGGCGGCGAGTTTCTCCTGATCGGTTCGGGAGAACCCGGGCAGATCGCAGTGGGTCACGATGTACGCCCCGTGTTGGTGGTAGTCCGTATGGCTGATGCCAAGTCCGACTTCGTGGAGGATGGCGGCCCAGCGCAGGAACTCGCCCGCCGTTTGGTCCAGTTCCCAGTTCCTCGCGACGGCGGCGAAGAGGTTCGCCGCCGTATCGGCCACACGCTTCGATTGGGCCGAATCGATCCGTGCGTGCTCGGCCAAATCAAGAACAGATCGATCCCGTCGGTCGTCACCGGCACGTCGCCCGAGCATGTCCACAAGCACACCTTCACGCAAGGCGCAGCGGCTGGTTCGCATCGCCGTCGTTCCGGTCGCCTTGAAGACGGCCAGGAGTACGGCGAGCCCTCCAGCAAGTACAGGCCGACGCGCCTCCGAGAGTCCGGGGAGGTCCAGCGAGTCGGCGTGACCAGCCTCGATCGCGGCAGCCTGAATGCGGTCCAGCAACTCCTTGTCAATGCCGCCCTGGATCCAACCCGCTTTCATGCCAATCTCCTCGAGGGCCAGCGCGGTGCCGGAGGATGCGATGGCGTGGACATCCCCATGCTCAACGAAGCGGTGCATCACCGGCTCGAGTTCGAGTTGTGCTGCCAGGACGGCGGACTTCAACCGCTTTTGGGTGATCTTTCCATCGGTGAAGAACCGTGTGGACCAGGTCACGCACCCGGCCTGCACGCTCTCGGTGACACTGGGCGAGGGACCATTCCCCAGCGCGAGTTCTGTGCTGCCTCCACCAATATCGACAGCGAGCATTGGGCGATCCAGACTGCCGACCTCATGCCGAACGCCGAGATAGACCAGGCGTGCTTCTTCTGCGCCGCCAAGGACTTCGATCGTATGACCCATGGCTTCTTCGGCATCTCGAAGGAGGACACCACCGTCGCGGATCTTTCGAAATGTATTGGTGCCTACGACCCGGATGTTTGTCGCAGGGATGCTTCGGAGGCGTTCGGCGATGCGGCCCAGGCAATCGATGGCACGCCGCCGAGCTGCGTCATCCAGTGATCCGTCGGTGTTCAGACCGGCGGCCAACGCGACCCGTTCTCGGATGCGGTCGAGTATGCGAAGGCGATCATCGCCGTGGTGCGCGACGATCAGGTGGAAGGAATTGGACCCGAGATCGACCGCTGCGATCTGTTCGTGGGGCTTTCCTTCGGGGTGGATGACGCTCACGCCGGGGAGGGGAGAAGGCCATCGTCAGCATCATCCGGCGATGGACTCTCGGACGTCGGTGCCGGGGCGGGCGGAGATTCGGTCACCCCGGACTCGGCATCGAGCAGATCCGTCACGGTGGGTCGGTCGATGGTGCCACCCTGCATGAGCGTGGTGACTTCAGTCGCCTGCAGCGTTTCATACTTCAGCAACGCCTCGGCGATGGCCGTCACGGTGTCCCAATGCTCCGAGACCATCCGCTCGGCATCGGCGAATGCTCCGTCGATGATTCGCTTGACCTCCTCATCGATGATGCGGGCCGTCTCGGGGGAGTAATCCTTCTCTGGCAGCAGGCTCTCACTCGAGTCGTCCGGGGTATAGCGGACGAATCCAAGCCGGCTCGACATTCCCCATTCAAGCACCATGTGCTTGGCGTAGGCGGTCGCCATCTGGATATCCATCGCGGCGCCGGATGAGACATCGTTTGTCTGTCGCTGCTCGGCGATCCGTCCGGCACACAGCACTCGCAGTGTTGCTTCGATG
This sequence comes from uncultured Isosphaeraceae bacterium, assembly GCA_964471525.1. GTDB lineage: Bacteria > Planctomycetota > Phycisphaerae > Phycisphaerales > SM1A02 > UBA12567. Next base: position 13,309 of record CAYYGU010000025.1, on the reverse strand, counting down.
TACTTGCGACCGTACCCATATCGGTCCTTCTCGGGAAGGCTGAACGTCGCGCCCATCGCCTGTCCTCGCGGGATGATCGTCACCTTGTGAACCGGATCGGCGTGTTCCAAAAGCGCTTGGACTGCCGTGTGTCCGGCCTCGTGGTAGGCCGTGGCGGCGCGTTCATCCTCTTCGATCTTTCGGCTGTGGCGGGCTCTTCCAAACTTGATCTTGTCGCGTGCTTCCTCGAAGTCCAACTGATCGACGGACTCCTTGCCTTCAAGCGTGGCAATGATGGCGGCTTCATTGATGAGGGCGGCAAGATCAGCCCCCGAGAACATCGGCGTGCCACGAGCCACGCGTTTCATGTCAACATCGGGATGGAGTTTGATGGCCTCTGCGTGAACTTCGAGGATCTTCAATCGCCCTTCGACATCAGGCAGTGACACCGGAACCTGCCGATCAAAGCGACCAGGCCGGGTCAGCGCGGGGTCGAGCACATCGGATCGATTGGTGGCCGCGATGACGATGACCTGATCGGTCGCATCGAATCCGTCCATCTCGACGAGAATCGCGTTGAGTGTCTGTTCGCGCTCGTCATGCCCGCCGGAACTGAATCCGCTGCCGCGACGGCGGCCGACGGCGTCGATCTCGTCAAGGAAGATGATGCAGGGCGAATTCTCCTTCGCTTGCTTGAAGAGATCGCGGACACGGCTGGCACCGACGCCGACGAACATCTCCACAAAGTCCGAGCCTGAGATCGAGAAAAAGGGGCAATCGGCTTCGCCGGCAATTGCCTTGGCGAGCAATGTCTTGCCGCATCCGGGAGGTCCGACGAGCAAGACACCTCGTGGGATTCGTCCGCCGAGCCGTTGGAACCGTTTGGGGTTCTTGAGAAACTCGACGATCTCGAGTACCTCCTCCTTGGCCTCATCGATGCCAGCGACATCGGTGAACCGGATCTGCGATGCTTCTTTGGTCGAAATGCGATGCCGCGATTTGCCGAAACTGCCGAGCATGCCACCCGGGCCGCCTCCGGCACTCCGCATCGAGCGGGCGATGAGGAACCAGATCAGCAGCAGCAGAATCAGAAATGGGCCGATCGTCAGGAGCAACTGCACCCAAATGCTCTGCGTCGTATCGGTTGTGAAGTCCACCCCCATTTTATCCAGACGCTCAAGCGTGACATGGCGGTTTCCGCTGTCGATCCTGTACCACACCATCGCTGGCTCGGTACCGGGGTTGTCGCCCGGGGTTCCTGGTTTCAGGGTTGCCGTGATGCGGTCGCTCTTGACGACGACCGGGGCCGGTTTGCCCGCCGTGTTTTCCATCAGATGGCCGTTGGCCGGATCAATGAGCTGGAAGAAGTGCTTTCGGCTGTCGATTTCCCGCCCTGGCGTCGAACTCTGCATGACGGCGAACAGGACGATCATGAGTCCCAGAATGAAAACCCAGCTCATCACACCGCGACCGCCCCCCTTTGGAGGAACCGGCTTGCCTGGTTGGGGCTTCTGATCGGGTGGTGTCGGTGATTGATCGTTCTCAGACATTGCAACCCATCTTATTCCCCCGCGCGGTGGTGTGCCGGTTTTACCAAGATTCCGCCATGCGATCGACGATCGCGCGGGCCATCAGTTCTACGGACTCGAGCCGCCCCAGTTCGATCGGCTCTCCGAGGGGATTGGATGGAAAGAACATTCCGGCCGTTCCCATGCCTTCCCATCCGGTGATCGTACTGCTGTCGTCCATTCGCTCCCAATCCCAGTCCACGGTCATTTGGACGGCGACTTCCTGATCGAGTTTCGTGAGCCGAGATTGGGACAACGCCCTCAGTTTGACCTCGGTAATGGTGACGTTCAGCAGGGTGTCGGCGACGGTTTCGCTGGTGACACGCCACGGAGTTCGTGTTTCGACTTCACGGATCAGCGCGTTCGTCAACAGGTAGCCGACTTCCCGGTCGAAGGTGTCGTTTTGAACGACCGGAATGGCGACCGTCTTGACATCGGTGTTGTAGGCCGTGCCGATCACCCAGCCCTTGGACGGATCCGATCCGCAGCCGCAGAGCATCAACGCACCCAGCATGACCAAGCCCCATCTCATGGCGTGGCCCCTGAGACCGAGGAACTGGGGTCTGCCAGCGTGGTGCGGAGCAATTGGTAATCCGGTGCCTCAGCGAGGATGGTCTCGGGCAACTGTGCCAGAATGGGTTTGATTGTGTTCAGGGCGTGGATGCAGGCGGCGGATCGTGGGAACCGCTGGACGAGTTTGCGGATGGTGTACTCGGCTGCGATTGGATCGCCTTCATTGAAGTACCACATGGCCGTGGTCAGCATCTTGTTCGATTCTGATTCTTCGATGCGTTGGATGAGCGCGCCGGCTCCGATTCGTTCGGCTTCGGCGGGACGTCGACTGGCGAGCTGTTGCAACTCCGCCTTTGCTTCGAGAAGCCCGACGATATCAAACTGTGGACCCTTGAATGTGGCGATGTTGGAATAGATCAATCGCCTTCGGGCGAACGGGATTTCGGTTGACCGTGGATAGCGGTCGATGAAGATGGCGTAGGCATCCGCCGCGAGCCCCATGCGCCGATCACGAAAGTACAACGCCGCCAGTTGAAGTCCAGCCTGTTCGGCGAGTCCACTTCCCGGGAGGCGTTCCTGAATACGAATGAGTAATTCCTCGGCCTCGTCCGTGGCGTCGAGGATGCGGAGGCCGAAGATCTTTCGGCGGAGGCCTTCGGCATACTTGACGGCGATGTGAAACTCCTGCTCCAGCGCCAGTGAGAACACCTCGCTGTCCGGGTACTTGCGGACGAGGAATTCGAAATCGTAGAGGGCCTCGTATTCGTCGCCAACACCGGCGAGCGATTCCCCGCGAATCAGATAGGCTTCGGGCGCCAGCGGCGAGTGGGGGTGCCGCAGCATCCAGCGATTCACCTGATTGAGGGCGCGATCCGGCCGTCCTTCCGCCAGAAGGACGCGGGCGCGGGCAAGTTGCGAGGCGGGTGTTCCGGGTGCCGGGGCCGCTTCCAGCACCCACTCATCGTCGGGTCCGAGGCGGTAGACGTCTTGACCAAGGGCCTGCCCAGGCCCGAGAAGAGCCAAAAAGGTCGCCCCAGCGGTCAGGAATCGGCCTGTGCGGCAGATGGATCGTGTCATGCTGGGCATGCTATCGGGCTGCTCGCACCATCGTCGCCGGTATTGGGAAGTGGGGGGCGATGTGCAGGAGCGCAAGAACTGCCATGAAGTGCCGATAACACGTTGTCTGCTCCGGGGTTGGTGTCGCTCGCGAGGGCAGGACGAGCAAGGGGGCAACGAGACCTCGCCGCTGGCAGGTCCGCTCAAGCGATGGTCGTTTGAGGTGAGGAGTACCCCCGCACCGCCGGAATGATCGGAGTGACCGGAGTCTGGGAAGAGAATCCGTGTTGTTCCTTGACGCGGTACTGGCACGAGTGAAAGCCGAATCGTCTTCTCTGGATTGGCTTGTTCGTGATGACACCAGATACCACTTCGATCGACCGAGACACACACGCATCCTCCGCCTTGCTTGTTGACATGCTCCAATACTTGTATGGTGTTGGCGCGTCACAGGCCAGCTCATGGAAGAGCGATGTGACGGAACACGACGGTTCTTCATCGTGTTCACATCAGCGGCGGCGCAGCGGTCAAGGAGTAGACCCAATGCCGGAAACAGAAACTGTTGAAACAGGTGGTGGAGTCGCAACTGCGACGAAGCCTTCGTCAAACAGACGTGGACTGCCCGACACGACGTCGGATGGTCGCTTGGTCATGGATGTGTGGATTTCCTATCGCGACGATCCGTGCGAGGAAACCCGCAATGTTCTGGTTGAGCACTATCTTCGTTTGGTGCGCTACACCGCCGACCGACTGCACGCGAGGCTTCCTTCCGAAGTCATGGTCGAGGATCTGATGTCTTCGGGCATCTTTGGACTCATGGACGCCATCGAGGCTTTTGATCTCGAACGCGGTGTCAAATTTGAGACCTATTGCACGCAGCGAATCCGCGGGGCCATCTTCGATGAACTTCGGGCGATGGACTGGGTCCCCCGACTCGTCCGATCGCGTACCGCCAAGATGGAACGGGCCCGCAAGGACCTCGAAATGGCATCGGGTCGTCCCGCCACCGAGGACGAGGTCACGGCCCATCTGGAAGTGAGCCAAGGGGAGTTTGCCAAGATCAAGCGCGACTCTCGACCTGTCGGCATGGTCTCCCTGAATCGCAAGTGGTACGAGACCGATTCAAGCCGCGACGTGACCGAAATGGACGTCGTCCGCGATCGCCGCCAAGAGAGCCCGATCAGCAAGTTGCAGCGGGACGATCTGAAGTACCTGCTCACCCGTGGCCTCTCCCGCGCCGAGCGGCTCATCGTCATCCTCTATTACTACGAGGAAATGACCATGAAGGAAATCGGCATCACACTTGACCTGAGCGAGTCTCGCGTCAGCCAGATGCACTCTTCGATCCTCGCAAGGCTCAAAGCCCAGATGCAGCACCGCACCAAGGACATGTGACTCGGCGTTTCTTCGACCAGACTCAGGCACCCTCGCCTTCGGGCGGGGGTGTTTGCTCGTGGTGCGTGTCGTTGCCCCTTTTCTCTCCCCTCCGGGGGAGAGATGTCCGCGCCTCGCGGACAGAGAGGGGCCTCGCGGACAGAGAGGGGCCTTTGATCGTTGTCCCGCTTCCTACTGCTCAATCATGCCGAGAATCCAAGCGGTTGTGCGAGACTGCCTCAGACGCCTTCGCCGACGAGGATCTCGGCGGTTGTCTTTTTCAGTACTTCATCCACCGTGACATCCGGCGCAAGTTCGGTGAGGACGAATCGCCGTTTCTCGGGGTCCATCTCCAACACACACAGGTCGGTAATCACCATGTCGATGCAGGCCACACCAGTGAGCGGAAGCGTGCATGCTGGGAGCAACTTCGGCTCGCCGCGTTTGTTGCAGTGATCCATCATGACGACGACTCGTTTGACGCCCGCCACCAGATCCATCGCGCCGCCCATTCCCTTGACGAGTTTGCCGGGGATCATCCAGTTGGCGATGTCGCCTTCCTGTCCGAGTTCCATGGCCCCCAGAATTGCCAGATCGATGTGGCCGCCCCGGATCATCTCGAAAGAGGCGTGGCTTGAGAAATAACTCGCCCCAGGAACGGCGGTCACCGTCTGCTTCCCAGCATTGATGAGGTCGCCGTCAATCGCCTCCTCGGTTGGAAAGGCCCCCATTCCAAGCAATCCATTCTCGGATTGCAGCCATACGGTCATGTCTTCGGGAACATGGTTGGCGACCAGCGTCGGCATCCCGATTCCCAGATTGACGTAATAGCCGTCCCGGAGTTCCTGGGCGGCGCGGCAGGCGATGTCATCTCGGCTCATTGGCATGGGGGGAGTGTAGGGGCGGGAGTGGTGAATCGGTATTCGGCGGTCGTGGAATCATCCCACGGATGACCGCCTCCCCCGCGGCCGAGCCACGGCCTCTACAATCCCGGAATGAGCACCACCACCGATATCGTGACCGAACTGTGCGCCCACCCGTTGCTGCTTGATGACACAAGCCCCGCCAGCGGACGCGTCGTATCGCTCAACCCGGCAACCGGCGAGACCCTCGGTGCCGTTCGCCTGCAATCCAAGGCCGAATACGAGGATGCGGTGCAGCGTGCCCAACTGGTTCACCGTGAGTGGCGCATGCTCCCCGCGCCCAAGCGTGGCGAACTCGTTCGCCGTATCGGCAACGCGTTCCGCGAGCAGGAAGAGGAACTCGGTCGCCTCGTCACGATGGAGATGGGAAAGATCCTGCCCGAAGGTATTGGTGAAGTCATTGAGTGCATCGATATCGCCGACTTTGCGGTGGGCCTCTCTCGCCAGCTCTATGGGCTGACCATGCCATCGGAGCGACCGCAGCACCGTATGTACGAACAATGGCATCCACTCGGGACGATCGGCATCATTACGGCCTTCAACTTCCCCGTCGCGGTGTGGGCGTGGAATGCCATGCTCGCCGCCGTCTGCGGAAACACGATGATCTGGAAGCCCAGCCTCGCAACGCCGCTGACGGCGATCGCGATGACCAATGTCGCGCAGCGAGTCATGCGGGAACAGGACATCTTCCAGCCCAGCGAGGGAAATGCCGAGGACATCTTCATGCTCATCATCGGCACCGATGAAGAAGTCGGTGAGACGATGATTGCCGACCGCCGCTTGCCGCTCATCAGCGCTACGGGATCGTGTCGCATGGGCCGGCATGTGGGGACGCAGGTGGCAAAGCGGCTCGGCCGCAGCCTGCTCGAACTCGGGGGCAACAACGCCATCATTGTGACCGAGTCTGCCGATCTCGATCTGGTTATTCGCGGCACCGTCTTCGGCGCTGTTGGCACGGCGGGGCAGCGATGCACGTCGACCCGCCGGCTGCTCTGCCACAGCAGCATCGTGGATGCAGTGACCGATGGCATGGCGAAGGCCTACAAGACCGTTCCGCTGGGAGATCCGCTCGACCCGTCAACCCTCGTCGGTCCGCTGATCGATCAACGCAGCGTCGATGCCATGCGAGCCGCCATCGAGTCGGCCATCGCCCAGGGCTGTGAAGTGTGCTGCGGCGGCGTGGAAGGCATCGATCGCTTCGCCGGCGATGCTGGTCACTTTGTGACGCCCACGATCATCCGAGTGCCTGCTGGTCAAACCCCGCCAATCGCCCGCGAAGAAACCTTCGCCCCAATTCTGTACATCTTCGAGTACACCACGCTCGAAGAGGCCATTGCCTTACAGAACGATGTGGACCAGGGGCTCTCCAGCGCCATCTTCACCGACTCGGTGCGAATGGCCGAGCGTTTCCTCTCGGCGTCCGGGTCCGACTGCGGTATTGCCAATGTCAACATCGGCACCAGCGGGGCCGAGATCGGCGGCGCCTTCGGCGGTGAGAAGGACACGGGCGGTGGTCGTGAGAGCGGCTCAGATTCATGGAAGGCGTACATGCGTCGTCAGACCTGCACGATCAACTGGGGCGACGATCTGCCGCTGGCCCAGGGCATCGAGTTCGGTTGAGCACCTCGGGCGAAGACGGCCGGATCATTCACCTGCGGCGTCCTGCGGTGGTATCCATGTCCACAAGGCTCTGGATGCCGGATTCGCATCTTCGCGCAGAAGCAGAAGCGGAGTGGCTAAGGCGAACCACGGCCAATCCCCACCTTCATGACGGCTGGCTCATTCAAGTGGCAGGCGTTCACCGCAACGGTCACGGTGGGGCGGCGATTCAGGGGTTCAGGTGTTCGTACCGATGGTATGCGGTGCAGGCGGGCGGGCTTGACGTCGGATGCCGACCGCTTGGCGTCAAGGGCGTGACCCGCTTTGGAGACAAGGTCCTGTTCGGCAAGCGAGCCAGTTGGACCGCGCACGCGCCGGGACTGTGGGAACTCGCCCCGTCTGGGGGCGTTGAGCCGGGTGATCGCCCAGAGGAGTCCATCGTGGCGGAGTTGGCAGAGGAGGTTGGAGTCGAGATTGCAGCGCCACCCCGCGCCGACGCGGTCATATTCGATCCAGCTGCGCTCAGTTGGGAAGTCGTGCTGACGCTGTCGGCCTCGAGTGAAGTCGTCGATCCGAAGACGACCGAGTACGAGTCGCTTGTGTGGGCGCACCCGACATCGCGGCCGGGGCCGCTCACTGGGATGGCAACTCGGATACTTGAGTCTCTCAGGCCGAGCGAACGTCAAGCCACTCGGACACGCTCTTCAGATCATTGACGATCTGCGGTGTGACCTTGAGCGTGAATTCCTGCCCGGCCTCGCATCGTTGCAAGCGTGTGGCTCGCTTGCGGTTGGTCCACGGGCGACCGGCGCGGACATAGGTGATGTTGTCCGTCTGGCGTCGTCGTCGCTGGAGCATCTTCATGGCCTTGGCCACCTCCGGCTGCATCCACATGAGCCGCTGGACCGTCTTGATCTTGGCGGCGGTCGGAGGGACTGCCTTGACGGTGAAGGTCAGGGTGCTGTTTGGCGTGATTTCGATGCTCATAATCTGGATCCTCGATGTGCAGCCCCGCAGTATAGAGGAAATGAGCCGCGTGGAGAACCCCACGAGGCGGTTGCGGAGGCCATCCGAAGGCGTTCCTCGCCCCGCTACTCAGATCCAGCCACCCGCTCAATCTCATCGAAGGTGGTCACACCTTCCGCGACAAGGCCGAATCCAAACTCTTCGAGGCTCGTGAACAGCCCCTGTCTCGCCTTCTCGCGAATGGCCTTGATGGAGGGACCCTTCATGATCATGTCCCGGATGGAATCCGTGATTTCAAGCAGTTCGAACAGCGCCCGCCGCCCGTGGTATCCGGTCCCGAGACACCGCTTGCACGCCTGTGGGACGTAGACCTTCGGAAGGCCGCCAACACTTTGTCCCATTCGGAGGGTCTGGGCGGAGGTCGGCGTGACGGCCTTGCGGCAATTCGGGCACAGCAGCCGCACAAGCCGCTGGGCGACGATCAGATTGAGCGAGTTCGCCACGAGTGGCGGCTCGATACCCAGATCGAGCAGTCGAAAGATCGAGCCGATCGTGTCTTTGGCGTGGACGGTTGTGTAGACCAGATGTCCAGTCATCGAAGCTTGGAGTGCCACCGTCGCCGTCTCGATATCGCGGATCTCGCCGACGAAGATCACATCAGGATCCTGACGCAGCACAGATCGCAGCACACTGTGGAAGGTGGTGCCTTGTGAGTGATCGATGGGAATCTGGGTGCAGCCGTCGAGGTAGTACTCGACCGGATCTTCAATGGTGATGGCATTCCGCTGTTCGACGTCGATCTCTCGAAGGCAGGAGTAGAGCGATGTTGTCTTTCCGGATCCGGTCGGACCGCAGGCAAGCAGCAGGCCCGCATCGCGGGTGGCGATGGTGCGGAGTTTGTCGTACATCCAAGAATTCAATCCGAGCTCATGCAGGCGGCTGGGGCTGTTGCTCGCGTCGAGTACTCGGATCACCAGTTTCTGGCCGTGAACCGACGGTGTCAGGCTCACACGGTAATCGACGCGTCGGCCCGTGATGGAGACCGAGAAGTGTCCGTCCTGCACCTGATTCTTCTGGCTCGTCTCGATCTGGCAGAGGATTTTCACGATCCCGAGCAGTCGTTTGAAGATCTGCTTGGAGAATTGCACAGCGGTGATCATGCTGCCATCGACGCGGAGCCGAACGACACAGCCTTCTATCCGTGGCTCGATATGCAGATCGGTCGCGCGGGTTCGGAAGGCTGCATACAGGAGTTTGCGGAAGGCACGGGTCCCCTCGGCCCCCTCGCCGTCGCGGCCGGTATCGAGCCCGCTGGAACTCGCCTGATGCACCGTGACGCCACGATTGTCCACAAGGCTGATGTCTTCTTCGGAGAAACCGCCGTCTTCACCAGACTCGATGATCTCTTCCAGTCGCCGTTCCCAGTCCGTCTGGACGGTCTGATTGACCTCTGATTGAAGATCCACGTCAAGCGTGTCGAGATCTGGTGGAAAGAGATCATCCGCGGCGGGGCCGCCAGGTTCCATCTCGGTGAAGGCCATCGATTCTTCGGGATCGATAAACGTAATCTGTGTGCGGCCGACTTGAACGATATCGCCATTGCCGAGCGTGTTCTCGGTCACCTTTGAGTCGTTGAGCGTCGTGCCGTTTCGAGAGTCGAGGTCGCGTACTTGAAACCCATCCTCGGTTGTTTCGATCACACAATGGTGTCTGCTCGCCCGTGTGTCCTTGAGAACGAGTGTGTTGTCCTCTGCCCGGCCAATGGTGATTGGACGGTCGGACAGTTCAAAGCGACGCCTGCCCTGTTTCGTCTTGACCTCAATCTGCGGCATATGCAATCCTGATCCCCTGTGAAGCCCGAACATCATCCACCGGTTCGTCGAATTCGCCGAATCGCAACGCTTGTTCGCGATTCCTATCATAGCGAAATGGGGTCGGCATTGGACTTTCTTCGAGATCCCTGCTTGAATGCCCGTGTGGGCATACGACTGCTTTCGATTCTGATTTCCCTCTTCCTCACCGGACTGGCCTCCGCAGCCACGCTTCGCGTGCCGGCGGATCATGCGACGATCCAAGCAGCGATCGATGCCTCCCGATCGGGTGATCGCATCGCGGTCGCAGCGGGGACCTACCGCGAAGCACTTCGACTGGATGGACGGCCGCTCGTATTGGACGCCGAAGACGGTCCTTCGAGGACGGTTCTTGACGGCACTGGGCTGGAGCAGCCCGTTCTCACGTGCGTGGGATCTTCCAGCGGATCGCTCATCATCAGAGGATTCCGAATCACCGGAGGGTCTGGCGATACGACCCGGTATGGGGCGGATGTGACCGTCGGTGGTGGCATGGTGCTGCGGGGGGCATCGCCGCTGATTGAGAACTGCCGCTTCATGGGCAATGTCGTGACCTATGAGGGCGGCGCCGTGTGGGCCGTCGAGCACGCGACTCCGCGGTTTCTTCGGTGCATCTTCTCGTCCAACCGCGCCGACCGGGGGGGCGGTGTGTTCCTGCACGACAGCGAGGCGACGTTCGTTGATTGCCGCTTTATTTCCAACCATGCCCTGTTCGCAGGCGGCGGGATTGTGGCAGACGACGGCAGCCGACTGCAGGTCTCTGATTGCAGATTTGAAGAGTGCCATGCGGCCTACAGCGGCGGCGGTGTGTACGTGTACGACGCTTCCGCCACACTTGAGCGGTGCGTCTTCGTCCGCAACTCGGCGGGTCTTTCCGGTGGTGCGATCTACCAGGGCTATCACGCCAAGGTCGACATGGACGAGATCGACTTCCGGACGATCGGCGACACGGTCTTCGGGCAGTGGCACGCCGATCTGGCACCGCCCAAGGGCGCCTGCTGCATCGAGGCGATCTGTATCGAAGTCACTCGCTCGGCCTGCCTCGACGCCGGCGGCCGGTGGTCCGGTGCCCAGACCGATTGCATCGCGGTGCGGGCTGCCGCCTGCCCGATTCCTCGACCGGGCGATCTCAACGACGACGCCGCTGTTGACATCCGAGATGTGGCGATTCTCATGAGCCTCTGGGGCGATCAGGAATCCCCGCCCGACTAGGCATCAATACGCTCAACCGTCTTGCCGCACCCAGCGGGGCCGCGTAGAATGCCCGTTTTCCCGCCATTCCTTCACGCCTCGCAGGACACCATCCGTGAGCAATCAGACACTCGATCCAATAACGCCGACTCCGGTGGACTCCGTCGCAGTGCGTTTCGCCGGTGATAGCGGCGATGGCATGCAACTGGCTGGCGGACAATTCACCAGCACGACCGCCATACTCGGCAACGACTTCTCAACCTTCCCGGACTTCCCTGCCGAGATTCGCGCTCCGCGCGGCACGACGTTTGGTGTGTCCGGATTCCAAGTGCACTTCGCCGCGCGGCCCATTCATACGCCGGGCGACACGGTGGATGTACTCGTGGCCATGAACCCAGCCGCATTCAAGACGAATGTCTCCGAAGTGCGACCCGGCGGCATGATCATCGCCGACGAGGATGAGTTCACCAAGGTTGGGCTGAAGAAGGCCGGGTATGACCCGGATGACAAACCTCTCGCCGACGAAGTGCTTTCCTCCAGATACCGCATCGTGACCGTGCCGATGACCCGCATCGTCCGCGAGGCACTTGCAGACACCGGCCAAGGCGCCAAGGAAATCGATCGCTGCCGCAACATGTTTGCGCTGGGCCTGGTGTGTTGGATGTACGACCGCCCGCTGCAGCCCACAATCGACTGGCTGGAGTCGTACTTTGGCACCAAGAAGAAACGCCCCGAAGTCGCCGCCATGAACGTGACGGCCCTCAAGGCGGGGTGGGCGTTCGGTGAAACGACCGAAGCCATTCCAGAGCGGTATCAGGTCGCCGCTGCCGAACTTCCAGCGGGGCTGTACAGAAAGGTCAACGGCAACGAAGCCATGGTGCTCGGACTCGCCGTCGCTGGCGGCAAAGCAAAGACGCAGGTCAGTTACTGCGGCTACCCGATCACCCCGGCATCGGAATTGCTGCATGGGCTATCCGGCCTCAAGCGATTCGGCATTCAGACCTTCCAGGCCGAAGACGAAATCGCCGCCGTGGCCGCAGCCATCGGAGTCAGTTATGCCGGCGGTATCGGTGTGACGGGCACGTCCGGACCGGGTCTTGCTTTGAAGGGCGAGGCGCTTGGGCTGGCCGTGATGCTCGAACTTCCACTGGTCGTTGTCGATGTGCAGCGAGCCGGTCCCGCCACCGGCATGCCGACCAAGACCGAACAGGGCGACCTCATGCAAGCGATGTTCGGCCGTTCTGGCGAAGCACCCTGCATCGTGCTGGCTGCTGCGTCACCATCGGATTGTTTCGACATTGCCATCGAAGCGGTGCGGCTGGCCGTTCGGGCCATGTGTCCGGTCATTGTGCTGAGCGATGCGGGAATCGCCAATGGCGCCGAGCCTTGGCTGGTTCCCGATGTGGCGTCCATTCCCGACATTCCTATCACGCATCCGACCGCCGAGGCGGATTCGGACGAGCCGTTCGAGCCTTACCTTCGCGATCCGGACACGCTGGCAAGGCGATGGGCCATTCCCGGAACGCCCGGCTTGGAACACCGGCTTGGCGGATTGGAGAAGGACGGCACGACCGGCGCCGTCACCTACGACGGTCCCAATCACCAGAACATGATCGCCCTTCGCGCCGAGAAGATTGCCAGAGTTGCCGATGTCATTCCGCCTCTCGAGGTAGGTGGGGAGGTCGGATCCGATACGTTGGTCATCGGTTGGGGCGGCACCCATGGCGCCATTCTGTCGGCCACCGAGCGATTGGGGCGAGAAGGCGTTCCGACGGCGATGGTGCATCTGCGGCACCTGAACCCGATGCCGCCGAATCTCGGTGACGTTCTCGCTCGATATACGAACATCATCGTTCCGGAAGTCAACTCCGGCCAGCTCTCGATGCTGCTTCGGGCGAAGTTCCTCGTTGATGCCAGAAGCGTCAACGTGATTCAGGGACGCGGCTTCCATGTCGATGAACTTGCCAGCGGCATTCGCTCGGCCATTGAGGAGGCAGGACTATGAGCACTGCAGATGTCCCGCTCCCGACCTACAAGCCCAAGGACTTCGCCACCGATCAAGATGTGCGGTGGTGTCCGGGCTGCGGCGATTACGCCGTGCTCGCAGCCGTCCGGAAGACGCTGCCCAAACTCGGCCGCCGCAAGGAAGAATTCGTCTTCGTCTCTGGCATCGGCTGCGCCGCACGCTTCCCTTACTACATGGAAACCTACGGCCTGCATTCCATCCACGGCCGCGCTCCGGCCTTCGCGACCGGCATCAAACTTGCGAACCCTGAACTGGATGTCTGGG
>CAYYGU010000024.1:0-15988 GCA_964471525.1 uncultured Isosphaeraceae bacterium | reverse complement strand
TGCACGGTATCGCGTCCGCACAGCGATTCACTGGCAGTGTGCCGCGAGCCATCGAGCCAATCGAAGACCCGCGCGTGGCAGCACGGGCAGTCTTCACGCGGCATGCCCGTGCTCACGCGCCGATCTTCGCCCCTCCAAGGATCCATCGAATGCATCGAGCGATCGAAGCCGTCGGTTCGTCCGATCAGCAGCGAGAGTGCGACAGCAGCCTGCTGAGCGGTGACCGCCGCAACGGTCGGACCGAGGACACCGGCGGCATCGCACGTCGGCGTCGACCCCGCAGGTGGTGGTTCCGGGAAGACGCATCGCAGGCACGGGGTTGTCGCATCATCGGTCCACTCGATGGATCGCCCTTGGCCGCCGCCGCGAGGCAAGATCGGCATGACCATGCCACCGGTTCCGACGGCACCCGCGTAGATGTAGGGCAGCCCATGTTTGACGGACAGATCATTCAGCAGATACCGCGTATCGAAGTTATCCAGCCCGTCTACGAGCAGGCTCATGCCCGCGGCGATGTCCTCCGCGTTGTCAGCGCCGAAGTTGGCGACGACCGGTTCCACGTCAATACAGGGGTTCACCGACCGAAGTCGTTCTGCCGCTGCAATCGCCTTTGGCCGCGAGGCGATTGCGTCTGCTTGGCAAAACAGAACCTGCCGCTGCAAGTTCGTCTCTTCGACCACATCTCGATCAACGATACGAATCGTCCCGACGCCAGCCCGGGCGAGGAGATCGGCAACTCCGCATCCAAGCGCGCCGCACCCCACGATCAAGACGGAGGAATCGCTGAGTCTCTCTTGTCCAGCCTGACCGAAGTCACCGAGCAGCATCTGCCGGTGGTATCGCTCCCAGGACCTCTGCTCTACCACGCGAAGTGTGAGAAGGCCTTGTTGGCTTCCGCCATACGGTGTGTCTGCTCGCGAACGGTGCAGGCCTTTCCTTCGCCGTTGGCGGCGTCATAGAGTTCCTTCGCCAGCCGCGTGCTGAGGGGCTTGCCCTTCTCGCCGCGAACTGCCGTGATGATCCAGCGGAAAGCAAGGCTCTGTCGTCGCTTCTGCGTCACAGGCATGGGTACTTGGTAATTGGCGCCGCCGACCCGCTTGGAGCGGACTTCGACGTTGGGCTTGACATTGTCGATGGCCTGACGGAAGGCGTCGATCGCTTTCTCAGGCATGCCCTCGCGCTTGTCCTTGTCGATGCGGGTTTGAATCTTGTCGATGGCGTCGTAGACCACCCGCTGGGCGACGGCCTTCTTTCCGTCGAGCATGACACAGTTGATGAACTTCGCAAGCACGCGATCGCCGTATCGAGGATCTGGCTGGAGTTGTTTCTCAGATGCAGTGATGCGACCGGCCATGGTGGGCCTCCTTTGGCTCATCTGCCCGCGTGGCGGGCCGTGTGTTCACCGGGGGACGTCGAATCCCACCGATTACTTGCCTGCGTTGCCATGTGGCGAACGCTGCGAATTGTGATCGGGCTACTTGCGAACCCGCTTGGTTCCGTACTTGGAACGTGCTTTGTTTCGACCATCAACACCGAGCGTGTCGTGGCTGCCACGAACAACGTGATACCGCACACCGGGAAGGTCACGCACACGACCACCACGCACGAGCACGATGGAGTGCTCCTGCAGGTTGTGGCCTTCGCCGCCGATGTAGGCGGTGATCTCCTTGCCGTTGGAGAGCCGCACACGAGCGACCTTGCGAAGCGCCGAGTTCGGCTTCTTCGGGGTGACGGTGCGGACCTGCAAACACACGCCACGCTTCTGCGGGCACGCATTGAGGTCGCGGACGTTCGACTTGGTCTTGGGACTTTGTCGGGGTTTACGGACAAGTTGGTTGATCGTGGGCATCTGAACTCCAAATCCGCCGCTGAGGCGAGCCGGGCAGTGTATCAAGACCGCCGTTCAAAGCAACGTTGGCAACCGAAGTGGGCAGCAGGAGTTGAGGGTGATATCGGACCATGGGAGCCTCCGTCCCACCCCGGCGGCTGTGGATAAGTCGTGGACAACCATCGGGGCGGACCGAAAAACACCCGCTCGAAGGCCCAGTATCTTGATTTGGCGCATTCAGACCCTCGGCGGGGAATCTGAATAGACTGCCGACCTCGCAGGGAGCCCCACCAACGTGACCAACCCCAGTCTTCACGTAGAGTTGCATTCAGATGGCGCCTGCTTTGGCAACCCTGGACCGGGGGGGTGGGCTTGTGTGATTCGGCCTGTTTCAGGGCCGGGCGAAGAGGTGGTGCTGGTCGGTGGCGAGCCCGATACCACCAATAACCGCATGGAATTGACCGCCGTGCTGGAGGGGCTGCGATCGGTGCCGGATGGCGCCCGGGTCGACGTGTGGGCGGACAGCACCTATGTGCTCCAGGGGCTCTCCGAGTGGCTGGACAATTGGAAACGCCGAGGCTGGAAAACGAGCAGCCGCAAGCCGGTCAAGAACGAGGATCTCTGGCGTTCGCTTGATGAGCAGCGGCCGCGGCTTGAATTGACCTTCAACTGGGTGGAAGGGCATACCGGACACCCCGATAACGAGCGGTGCGATCTGCTCGCCAAACAACAGGCCGAGATGTTCGAGCAGGAGGCGTGATGTGAGTGTGCATCGTGTGGAAGTGCGACCACGAGCGGAGGCCGGTGACCCCAAGGGTCGCGCGGCACTCGCGACCATCGAGTCTGCTGGTTTACAACGGTCTTTGACGCGAGTTGATACCGCCAGTGTGTATCTGATCGAGGGCGATCTCGATGATACGACCGTTCAGAGGATTGCAACGGGGCTGCTTTCTCATCCTGTGACGGACGAAGTCGTCATCGGCGCGTCACCTCCGCGATCCAAGGCGATGATCGAAGTACATCCGCTTCCAGGCGTGATGGATCCTGACGCGGACGCAGTGGAGACAGCCATCGAGACCATGACCGGGCAGGTCGTCAGGGTTCGCACCGGACAACGCTATGACATGCATGGCATCGACGAGGACCTCGGTGTTCGGATCGCTTCGGCATGCCTTGCGAATCCGCTGATTCACGATGTGCATCGCGGACCGGAACATCCAGGCGCATTCCCGACCGGGCACACGCATGACATGGCCGTACACGAGGTACCGATGATCGGTCTGGACGATGCGGCGCTGACGTCCCTCAGCCGGGACGCGCATCTCTTCTTGAGTTTGGACGAGATGCAAGCTGTGCAGGCCCATTTCGTCGCGCGTGGCTGCGAACCACGCGACATCGAACTCGAAACGCTTGCGCAGACCTGGTCAGAGCACTGTGTTCACAAGACCCTGAAGGCGACGGTGGAGTATCAGGGCGATCTGCCGGATGGCGAGTCGATTCCAGGCAGCGAGCGGCTTCCCGACGGTCGCCTTCGGATCAACAACCTCTTGAAGTCAACCGTGGCTGCCGCCACGCACCGGCTCATGGACGAGGGATTGTCCGATTGGTGCCTGTCTGTCTTCGTCGACAATGCTGGCATTGTCGGTTTCGACGACGATCACGCCGTCTGCTTCAAGGTCGAGACCCACAACCACCCTTCGGCGTTGGAGCCCTACGGTGGTGCCGCGACCGGCATCGGCGGATGCATCCGCGACATCATCGGAACCGGCCTCGCTGCCCAGCCCATCGCTGCAACGGATGTCTTCTGCGTGGCCCCGCTCGATACCGACACGATTCCAGAGGGCTGTCTGCCCCCGCGGCGAATACTTTCGCGGGTCGTGCAAGGCGTCCGCGACTACGGAAATCGCATGGGTATTCCGACCGTGGACGGGACGGTCTGGTTCGATGCCGGTCATATCGGCAACCCGCTTGTCTTCTGCGGCTGCGTCGGCGTCATGCCGCGGGATCGAACACACGGCGATCCGCGTGCGGGTGATCACATCATTGCGATGGGAGGACGAACGGGTCGCGACGGGATTCACGGCGCCACGTTCTCGTCGGCGGAACTCACCGACACACACGCCGACGAGTTTTCGCATGCAGTGCAGATCGGCAACCCAATCACCGAAAAGAAAACGCTCGATGCCATCATCGCCGCCCGCGATCACGCAGACGGATGCCTGTACTCGGCCATTACCGACTGCGGGGCGGGCGGCTTCAGCAGCGCGGTGGGCGAAATGGGCGAACATCTCGGCGCCGAGGTCCACCTCGACCAAGCCCCACTCAAGTACGAGGGCCTGACGCCCACCGAGATCTGGATCAGCGAAGCGCAGGAGCGAATGGTGCTCGCCGTGCCAACCGAGCGAATCGATTCGTTGGCCGCCATCTGCGACGAGCATGAAGTGGAGTGGTGTGACCTCGGCACCTTCGGCACGCCTGATCGTGAACTCGTGCTTCGCTATGAGGGCGAAGAAATCGGGCGGCTCTCGATGGACTTCATGCACGGCGGTATTCCAGATCGTGTCCGCCAAGCCCGTTGGAAGCCAGCCGAACTGAAAACCGCCGGGACCAACGAGCCGGATATCACCGCCACGCTGCATGCCCTGCTCAGCCATCCCAATATCGCCTCGAAACAGGACATCGTCCGGCAGTACGACTACGAAGTACAAGGCCGGACGATGATCAAGCCCTTTGTGGGACCGTCCGGAACCGGCCCCGGCGATGCAGCCGTGATGACGCCGGTTCGCGGATCCAGCCGTGGGCTCGCGATCGGCACAGGGCTGGCGACGGGCTGGTGCGATGATCCGTATCTCATGGTGCTTGCGGCCCTCGACGAGTGTGTTCGCAACCTTGTATGCGTCGGGGCCGACCCAGAACGCATCGCAGTACTCGACAACTATTGCTGGCCCGGATGCGAGAACCCGGAGCGGATGGGCGAACTCGTTCGAGCCTCGCTCGGGTGTTATCACGGCGGACTGGCCTACGGAACACCCTTCATCAGCGGCAAAGACTCACTCAACAATCAGTTCACGACCGATTCGGGCGAGACCATCCGCATTCCACCCACGCTGCTCATCAGCGGGTTCGGAATCGTCAATGACATTGCTGCCTGCGTCACGATGGACGCCAAGTCGGCAGGCAACCTGCTGGTCCTTGTCGGTCACACACGGTCTGCAGTCGGCGGGAGCCACCTGATTCGGATCGCTCCCGACGCGCCTGGTTCGCGGGAATTGCCTGTCACCGATCTCCAAGTCGGCCCGAACACTGCCAAGGCCGTTGCTCGTGCCATCGCTGCAGGCATCGTTCGATCCGCTCACGATCCGAGCGAAGGTGGCGTGCTGCTGGCCGCGGCAGAGATGGCCTTTGCTGGCGAGGTCGGCCTGGAACTTGATGCCGAGGCTGTCCGAGGCCAACACGATTCGCTTGCGGTGGCCTGCTTTGCTGAAACACCATCGCGGTATTTGCTGGAAGTCGACCCGTCCGATCTGCCGGCGCTGGTGAAGACACTTGGGAAGACCAGCCACACCGTCATCGGCCGGTTCTGCCCGGACCCCCCGGACTCCGCGGAACCGCCGGACCCCCGCCTTCGGATGGGTGATGTACTGGATGTCTCGCTCGACGAGCTTCGAGCGAGTTGGCACTCGGGGCTGACCATCTGATGACCATCGCCACTCACCGCACAATGCCCTACGCTGCCGACATGTCCAGCCGCCCGACCGCGCTTGTCCTGACTGCCGCTGGCATCAATTGCGATCACGAGTTGGCCGAAGCGTTTGAACTGGCAGGTGCCGACGCGACGTCGATACACCTCACCCGGCTCATTCGCGATCCGGACATGATTGATGACTTCGACCTCATCGGCCTTCCCGGAGGCTTCTCGTATGGCGATGCTGTGGCGGCTGGGCGCATCCTCGCCTCCATGCTCAGCGGCCACATCATCGATCACCTCCGCGGCGCGATCTGCAGGGGCGTTCCAATGATCGCGCCGTGCAACGGATTCCAGATCGCCGTGCAGGTGGGCCTTCTTCCGGGACCGTGGGGGGACACGCCAGCCCGAACCGAGGCGGCACTTCTGGAGAATGACGGTGGACGATTCGTCGATCGCTGGGTGCGGGTCGAGTATCCGCAGTCGCGGTGTGTGTGGACCCAGGGGCTTCAGGAAGACGGACCGGCTGCCATGCTGCCCATCGCTCACGGGGAGGGCCGGTTCCATGCCTCAGACGACACGATGGCGCAACTCAAGCGTGATGGCCGCATCGCGGTTCGCTACGCCGCAGGCGATGATCCGAACGGGTCACGCGACCGCGTTGCGGGAATCTGCGACCACACCGGTTTGGTGCTCGGGCTGATGCCGCATCCAGAGCGGTATGTCGCGTGGACGCAGCATCCGATGTGGACGAGGATGGGTATGCAGGCTGGTGACACACCGGGCTTGCAGATGTTCCGCTCGGCGGTTGCCCACGTGCAGACCGTAGGTGTGCGTACCACGTAGGAGGCGAGATGCCCCCAATCGATCCGTTTCATCTGACACCTCAGGACATGGATGGACCAGAGGGCCGGACATGCAGTGGGTGTGGGTATGACTTGCGGGGTATTCCAACGTCGCGGCCGTGTCCAGAGTGTGGGATGTCTTCCTCCTCGTCGGAACCGGGGGGTGTATCCGAGCCGGGAATAGCGTGCACCAATTGCGGTACGCCGACACCCGGTCTTCCGATTGGCGCCTTGTGTCCGGAGTGTGCCCGCAATCTCCCAGACGTTCGTGGCGGTAGGAGTGAGTCGACAAGCGATGACGCGACCCGACCGTGCGTCTCGTGTGGGTATGACCTGCGAGGTTCACCACGGATCGGACCGTGTCCCGAGTGTGGGTTTGTTCCGACGCAACAGGGCGGTGGTGGTGTGACGACAAGCGCGCGGCCGACGATTCTTGTTGCGGGAGAGCGGTCGATTCGCGTGAGTGAGCGGTTCGCGCGCTCGATCACCTTCCGGTGTGGGCTGTTTATGGTGATTGTCGCGCTGGTGGCACTGGCTGCCATTGGCGTCGTATCGATGTTTGGATTGGCGAGCAAGGACTACGTCCGATTGCTCATGGTGGTTGGAGCTGTCGTGGCTGCTGCAAGCTGGATCGTGACGCCACGGTCACTTGATATTGAACACCCGACCTTCTTCATTGTGCGGTGGGGCGCGCGGTTGTTGCTTCCGTGTTGGGTGTTTGGCCTGTGGCTTGAGTTGAGGGCAGGGCAGCCGACGTGGGAATCGTTCGCTTTGGAATTCGCCGGTGCCTTCGGCGCGGCCCTTCTGCTGGCGAGTCTCGCATCGATCGCCAATGAACTCGAGATCAAGCATACGTCTCGCAGATTGACGACGACCATTTGGCTGATCGGCCCGGTGGGTCTCTTGACCTGGATCATGCCTTTCCCGGAGAACAGGGTCGCGATTGATACAGGTCCATTCGGCATGGTGGCATCGATCTTCATTCTGATCGCCGTGGGCCCCTGGTTCTGGTTGGTTCTGCGAACAATACGCTCGTTGGTGGAACTATTCTCACTGGGTCGATGGATCGAGAAGGCCCACCACGATGCCGAGGAACGGGACCGCGCTCTGCGGGAGCGAATGCAGCAGGGGTGAACCGTCCGCGGGGAGTACCATGCGGCGCTGCAAGGAGCATGTGATGAGCGATACGAATCTTCGGTGTGCCGTCATTGGCGTTGGACGCATGGGACGCCACCACGCGCGGGTGTACGCCCAGATGGATGGCGCCGATCTTGTCGGTGTGGTGGACCATGATCCGCAGCGAGCGGCGGACTGTGTTGAGGAATGGGGAGGGCACGCGTATGCCAGCATCGATGAACTGCTCGCAGCAGGCGTCGATGCCGTCACGATTGCGACTCCGACCATCCACCACCGCGCCGCGGCCGATCAGTTGCTTGGAGCGGGCGTGGCCTGCCTGATCGAGAAGCCGCTTGCGCCGACAGCCACGGATGCCGCCGCAATCGCAGAGGCCGCCGACGCCGCAGGCGTGGCGCTGCAGGTCGGTCATGTCGTTCGCTATGACCCGGTGATGCAGGCCATCAAGTCGCTGGGAGATTTGCATCCACGGCATCTCGAACTCCATCGCATCAGCCCAATGACCTTTCGAAGTGTCGATGTCGGCGTCGTGCTTGACATGATGATTCACGATCTTGATTTGCTCACCATGCTCGTTGGTGGTGTGCCGGACGATGTGCAGGCCAGCGCGGTCGCGGTGCTTGGCGAGGCCGAGGACGTCGCCAATGTTCGCATGACGTATCCGCCGGATGATGTCGGTCACTGCTGCGTTGCCAACGTCACCGCATCGCGTCTTGCCATGAAGACGGAGCGGACGCTTCGAATCATCTCTGAAAACGTCTATGTGTCGGCCGACTTCGTCGAGCGGAAGGTCAAGATTATTCGCAAGTCGGCCAATGCAGCGCAACTCGCCGACCTTCGCACGCGACTTGCGGCGGGTGAGGACCTCAGCGATGTGAACTATCTCGATCTTGTGCAGTTTGAAGACCTCGAAGTCGCTGATGCCGAGCCGCTTCGATTGCAGGCCGAGGATTTCCTGCGAAGTGTTCGCACGGGCGAGCGACCACCGGTCGATGCCGAGGCGGGTTCGCTTGCCGTCACGCTTGCCGAGCGTATTGTGCAGCAGGCCCGCGGCGGTCAACTCAGTCTGGCTTGAGCCGATGGCCGAGCGGGTAATCCACGATCACTGGTCGCGGGAGGCCAAACGCAAGGGCTATCGCTCCCGCGCAGCCTTCAAACTCATGCAGATCGATGACCGCCGTGGTGTTCTGAAGAAGGGCGATCGGGTACTCGACCTCGGCTGCGCGCCCGGTTCGTGGCTGCAGGTCATTGCCGAGCGGGTCGGTCCGAGGGGCATTGCGTGGGGCATTGATCTCCAGGAGGTTGCGAAGGGATTGCCCGAGAACGCGACGGCACTGCTCGGAAACGCCGAAGATCCGGCGGGCGCAGGCGTGCCGCAGGGCATGCTGTTCGATGCCATCCTCTCGGACATGATGCCGTCCACGACCGGCAGCCGCGATACCGATCATTTCCGAAGCGTCGCCGTGTGCGAACTTGCCATGGACCTGTGTCCGCGGTGGCTCAGGCCCGGTGGGACGCTGGTGATGAAGATCCTCGAAGGCGCATCCATGCCACAACTGCTCGCCGACACGAGGCACCGCTTTGAGAAGGTCAAGCCCTTCAAGCCAGAAGCTTCCCGAAAGGAATCTACCGAGATTTTCGTCATTGCCCACGGCTACAAGGGCCCGCCAGAAGGTGGCCCGGACGAAGTGGCCGCTGCACCGGGCCCACCACCGGTTCCGGAGGGTTGGTAGGTTCCACCGCTGGCAGTGGGCGGCGAAGCCTCGCACCCGATACCCTTGTCTTCGCCTCGGGGCGCTACCGTGTAGAGGTGGCTGAGATGAACCCGTGGAACCTGATCCGGTTCATACCGGCGGAGGGAAGGCCAGCATGCATCCACACCACAATGATCCACATGCCTCGGATATCGATCTGACGGCGAGCGAGCACGATGCGTTCTTGAACGCCATGCCTCTGTCCGGCGCGGGCAATCCGGGGGACGCTGGCTCGGGAACCACTCCTGGGAGTTTCTCACTCGCTGCCGATATCGGTGGGCCGCTCATGTACGCCAGTCCGGATACGCCGGGCATGCCGCCGCCGAGCAGCAAGACCGCGTGGGACTTTCTTCCCGAGGGGTGGTCGATCAAGGTCGATCCCGGTGGATGCCTCGGCCATAATCAGGGCGAGCAGCCGATCGTGGCCACGCCGCCAAAGAGTTTTGTGGCAGTGACCCAATTGGAATACGCCCGGCTCGGCCGCGTCACAGATGCGATGCGACGCGTCGCTGAGCGAGAGCCACATCTCACGCCCGAGCAGGTTCGTGACGAGATCGCTGCTGGCCGCATGGTCATTCCAGCCAACATCAACCATCTGGCAGGGCGGCTGGACCCCATGGCGATCGGTCGGGCAAGTCTCACCAAAGTCAACGCCAATATGGGCGCGTCCCCCGTGTCGAGCGGCACCGAAGCGGAGCTTGAGAAACTGCGATGGTCTCTGAGGTGGGGCGCCGACACGGTGATGGATCTCTCGACCGGCGGCGATCTTGATGCCTGCCGCGAGGCCATCATCGGCGAATCCACCGCGCCCATTGGAACCGTGCCGATCTACGCGATGATCATCGATCGCAAACTTGAGGACCTCGACCGCGCATCGATTCTGGCAGGCATCGAGCATCAGGCCAAGCAAGGCGTTGATTACATGACCGTCCATGCCGGACTCCGACGCGCTCATGTGCCGATGGTCCGCAATCGCTTGATCGGTATCGTGTCGCGTGGCGGCTCCCTCCTTGCCAAGTGGATGCTCACGCACGGCCGCGAGAACCCCATGTACGAGGCATGGGACGACATCTGCGACATTCTTCGTCGGAGCGATGTGACCTTCAGTATCGGCGATGGACTTCGTCCCGGTGGCCTCGCCGATGCGACCGATCAGGCGCAACTCGGCGAACTCGAAACGATCGGCGAATTGACCGAGCGTGCATGGCGGCACGGCGTGCAGGTCATGGTCGAAGGCCCCGGGCATGTTCCGTTCGACCAAATCGAATTCAATATGAAGTTGCAGCGGCGGCGATGTCACGGGGCGCCCTTCTATGTGCTCGGACCGCTCGTGACCGACATCTTCCCCGGCTACGACCACATCACCTCCTGCATTGGCGCGACCTCCGCAGCGTGGCATGGTGCGGCGATGCTCTGTTATGTCACGCCCAAGGAGCATCTTGGTCTTCCCAAGAAGGATGATGTGAAGCAGGGGTGCATTGCCTACAAGATCGCTGCGCACGCTGCGGACGTGGCGCTTGGCATTCCAGGATCCCGAAACCGGGACGACGAACTCACGAAAGCCCGCGCCGCCTTGAACTGGCAAAAACACTTCGACCTCTCATTTGATCCGGACTTTGCCCGCGCGATGCACGACGAAGATCTTGATGTGGACACCGATTTCTGCGCGATGTGCGGGCACGACTGGTGCTCTGTTCGCATCAGCAAGGAGATTCAGGAATTCACGTCGGGCAAGGACGGGGCCTTCGCGTGGGACAACCCTTCAATCAGCGCGGCGCTGAGCGAGGAGCAGCGGGTCATCCTTGAGCAGCGGGGTGTGCTCGATCCGGCCGAGATTCACCGGCTTGCCGCAAAAACTCGTCGCTCGGTTGGCGGAAGCCAGAGGCGGGCCGTCTGCCACAGCGAGGTGGCCGATACCGCCACCGCAAGGGATGTGCAGGAAGAAAAGGGCGTAGAATTGGTTCAACTCGGAACCCGAGGAGTTTCAGGTGTACCCGATCACGGTCCCGTGATCTGAGGAGTAGCAAGCGGGCCACCATGCACGTCGCAGCGGAACAGTTCTCGACGCCACGAACTCGGCGAGGCCACCGGGCGGTCGTGCTGTTTCCCAATCTCTACCTCTGGCTCGTCTTCTTCGCATCGCTCGACATCATTCTGACCCGGGTCATCTTGTTCTTCAGCGGAGTCGAGATGAATCCAATCGCGCAGATGGTGATCGAGAAGTTCGGTGTACCGGGCATGGCGGTATTCAAGTTCGCCGTGGTGTCCTTTGTCATCATCGTCTGCGAAATCGTCGGACGGACGCGTCGGATGACGGCGCAGAAGCTCGCCGTGTTTGCGGTTCTCATTACCGCATTTCCGGTGGTGTGGTCGTGCGTGCTTGTCGGATCTATCATCGCGACAGGCGAGTTGCCCCCTCTCGAGGATGATCCTTCTCGTCGCAGGGTAGAGTCGGTCGAGTACGCTCCCGATTCCAATCATCGGGATCACCAGTATGGAGGGGATCTGGCATGGATAGGCGGACTGGGCGAAAGCGAATAGTCATTCTTGGCGGTGGCTTTGGCGGATCCTATCTTGCGAGGGAACTGACAAGGCGAAGCCTCGGACTCGATGCAGATGTGGTCATCATCGACCGCAACAACTATTTCATTTTCTATCCGCTGCTGGTTGAGGCGGGGTGCGGCTCGATCGAACCTCGGCACTGCACCGTGCCGATTCGCGAGTTTGCTCCAAAGGCAGAGTTGCTGATGGCCGAAGTTGCGGCGCTCGACACCGATACGCAGCGGGTTCACTTCCAACTCGTCGGTGACGACCAATGTCGCGCCATCGAGTACGACCACTTGGTGATTGCGCTTGGTAGCGTCACCCGAATCATGCCCGATGATGTCGTGTCAGGAGTTCGTGAGCACGCTTTTTTCATCAAGCGCATGTCCGATGCGGTGATGATTCGAGACCGGGCCGTGGAATTGCTCGAGCTGGCAAATGCGATTGACGACCCCGAGGAGCGTAGGAGGCTGTTGCATTTTGTGATTGTCGGCGGAAACGTCACCGGTATTGAAGTGGTGGGCGAATTGGAGGTCTTTGTTCGGGAAGCATCCGCCCAGTACCACAATATCTCCGACGAGGACATCACGTTTACCATCTACGAGTTCAACCAACGCTTGCTTGCGATTCTGCCGGAAAACCTGTCGAGGTGGGCGACGAAGCAACTCGCGCGGCGGGGTGTTGATATTCACACCGGTGCTGGGGTGAAGGAAGTACACGCCGATCATGTTGTGGACAGCGATGGGAACGTCGTTCCATGCTCCACGGTGATCTGGACCGCTGGTATTACGCCGAGCCCGGTACTCAAGCAATTGGAGGGGTTGCCGCTCAACAAGTTTGGTGGCCTGCAGTGCCAAGGCGATTACCTCGCCGTTGGGACAGACAACATCTGGGGCATGGGAGACTGCGCCTCGGTTCCTGGACCAGATGGCAAACCAATGCCGCCGCTGGCACAAATCGCCATTCGCCAAGCGCCCCAACTCGCCGCCAATATTGCGGCGGTTGAGCAGGGCAGGCCCACCACGCCGGGCGGCGTCGCTTTGCAGGGGGTGTTGGTGCCGCTCGGTCGCCACCGCGGCGTCGCGGCCATCAAGGGCATTCGGATCCATGGCTTCTTCGCGTGGGCGATGTGGCGGGCGGTGTACCTGCTCAAGACGCCTCGGTTCAGTCGTCGTATCAGCGTACTTGCCGACTGGCTTCTCAACGCCTTCTTCCGCAAGGACTACACCCAACTCGGCATGAATCCCGCCTCGCACCGCGAGATGATCCGCTCGCGCGCATCGTGTGAAGCAGACGAAGGCTGATTACACGAGGAGCCAGAGCGACATCCACGCGCCGGCAACCACCATGATGATGGCCGTGTAGCCCACGATGTCGCGGGCCCGGACGCCGGTGACGGCCAGGAGCGGCAGGGCCCAGAAGGGTTGAAGCATGTTGGTGAGTTCATCGCCGTAGGCGACTGCCATCACCATGGATCCGTTTCCGACGCCCGCTTCTTGGGCTGCTGTTAGGGCGATCGGACCCTGCACCGCCCATTGCCCGCCGCCACTGGGGACGAGCAGGTTGACGATTCCGGCCGAGACCATGGTCCAGAATTCCAGTGTTTCCGGCGAGGCCAAGTCCAAGAGACCGCTGGTGAGCATCTGCACGAGACCCGAGGCGACCATGAGCCCCATGATGCCTGCGTAGAGCGGGAACTGCACGATGATTCCGGCGCACCCGGCGGCCGCGCGGGCGGCGGCACGCATGAACGATTCGGGAGACTGCTGCACGAGCAGGGCCGCGGCGAGCAGGTACATGATGACATCGTTGAGACCGAGCCGGTCGATGCCGTTGTGAACTGTCGAGGTGACCGCGGCGGCCAGCAGCCCAAGCCCGAGGATTGTCGTCATCAGTCGCGTGTGGTTGAGCCAATCTGGAAGCGTGTCGATGGGGGGCTTGGTGCTCGCGTCGCTTGGTTCGTCTGGGAGGAATACCGCAATTGATTCCACCTCTCGCCGCGGCGACATGAGCCACAGCAGGATCGGCACGATGAGCAGCAGCCCGCCGGTGATCAGCAGATTGGAGGGCGAGAGGATGGTGTCGCTCAGCGGCGTGAGCGCATCGATACCAACCATTGCCTTGGGCAGCACTTTCTCGGCGCCCGCAGCGGTCGTCATGGAGAGCGGCGCAGATCCCGAGAAGCCACCGTGCCAGACGAGCAGCCCGGTATAGCCAGCCGCTGCGAGCAGCGGGTAATGCGCGGGAATGCCGCGGCCCGCGAGCGATCGCCCGGTTTCTCGTGCAAGGACCGCGCCACCGATGAGCCCGAGTCCCCAATTGGCGATGCCGAGCATCATGGCGACCAGTCCCACCATCGCGGCCGCCGCCGGGCCGGACCTGGGAATACTCGCAAGCCGCTGAAGCACGCGCCGAACCGGCGGCGCCTCGGCCAGAATGTGGCCGCCAAGCAGAATCAGGCACATCTGCATCGCGAAGCCGAGCAGTTTCCACAAACCGCTGCCACCTCGCCACGCATCGAGCAGCCACATGCTGCGACCCAATGGCCCGCCGACCTCCTCTGGAAACCGACCCCATACCACGGCAGCGACGAACACCCCAATCGTCAGCGCAATCGCAATGACCAGCGGGTCAGGAACGATGCGTCGAAACACCGCCGTCACGATGCTGCCGATGCGTTGGATCATCGGGACAGGGTAACGGAGTCAGGTACGGTCTCGGCACCCGACCCCTCGCCAGTGCCATGTGATGGCGATATGGAACTCGCCGACATTCGTCGATTGCTGGATTCCCATCGAACCGAGTTGAGAGACTTGGGCGTGAGTAGTCTGCGGGTCTTCGGTTCGGTTGCTCGCGGCGAAGCAGGGCCCTCCAGCGACATCGATCTGTTGGTTGATGGATTCGACTCGTTCAGCCTCTTTCGTCTGGTCACCATTCAAGATCGACTTGAGCAGTGGCTCGGCACATCGGTCGATCTGGTGACCGAAGGTGGACTTCCCGCTTGGATGCGGGATCGCGTTCTCCATGAGGCCAAGGATGTCGCATAGGGAAGTCATCACCGCGGTGCGGGCAATTCTCTGGGAGACGGGGCCAACGACTTGATCAAGGTCGAGCGGGTGGTTCCGATGTCGAACTCCCTTCCCTACTCCGTATGCCAGGCCCCGGTCACGCGGTCGTAGATCACGCTGCGGTTGGCAGGGCTTGCTTCTTGGCAGACGCCGGCGATTCCGATGTCGAGGAAGCCTGGGAAGACGTGTGTTTCAAGCCCTCGCAGCGAGAGACCGTCGCGTCCGAGCAGGGCGGCGACGACATCGGGTTCGGGGGCGGCGATGTCGTGTGGTCGGCGACGCAACGCATCGGCGGCGTGGTGACGCAGCATGGTGGCCGCCATATCACCCACGGCCCGTTCGTTGGTCGTCTTGAATGTGATGCAGTCGGGATTCGCGTTGAGGTGCAGGTCTGCGCGGATCTCGAAGTCCAGCGGATCGTCGCCCCGCGCGACGGCGGCACAGATGGCCCGTCCGTCGCGCGGTTCGATCGGTCCTTGGACCCGGCAGATCCACGTGGCATCGCCTACGTGGAATCGTGATCCGGCCGGGGCAACGCGGTGATCATCGAACAGGTACGAGGCGGAGGGGGCGGCCTTGATTCCTTCGATGAGGGTCTGAGCAGAGAGCCCCCGGATCCACCCGCTGACCGCATGCTCGCCGCGGATCGTGATGAGCGATCGCGTGGCGAGCATGGCAGCCAGGCCGAAGCCCGGACCCAGAGGAGAAGGAGTCAGGGGCTCGTTGCCGGAGGGGTTCCCGGGTGAGGAGGGGGGCATTGGACGGTCCTTGTTGGTGGTGTGGGAGGTGGGTGTGAAATGAAAGACGCCCCGCTATGGGCGGGGCGTCGCAGGCGGATTCCTTGGAATTGAGTTCCTTAGTCTCCTCGAGCGAGCCCCTTTGTAACCGCGGTGAAGATGCGGCAACAGGTGGCGGTGCCATGACAGATGAGATGCATCAGGCCATTGAGCCACAACGGCGACGGATTCGTTGCTCTTGGCATGGCATAGGCACGGGACGTCGGGGCGAACCGGTTGCGGCACGTAGAATGCGTGCGGCGGTGGTCAGAATGGTCTGGGTGCCCGAGCATGAGTACGCAAGTATGGCACCGACTCCGGCACGCGACCAGAGAACATCCGAAAAAAACAGGA